>NZ_JBHYJD010000002.1:0-118573 GCF_042740555.1 Nonomuraea sp. NPDC059007
ATCAGAAGGGCGTCTAAGTCTGTCTTCACACACCGACCATGGACGCCCTTCGTCATGCCCGCAGCCGATCACGGAATTTCACATCAGCGATCTAGCGCGCCAGCGGCTCCTGCGCAGGCGGCCGACAACACGCAGCCTCCCGGGACGCCTACCCCGGCCCACCCGTCCCCGGCGGTCTCTGGCCCCGACTCCGTGGCGGTCCCACACGCCTCAAGCGCTGACCCGCCACCCACCCCTGCGGCCGCACCCGACACGCAGCCTCCCGGGGCATCGAACCCCGTGGACAGGCCGGAGCCCGAGGGCAGGGCCGAGGGGTTCGCTGCCCGGCTGTTTCTCTACCGCTACCGGGACCTGGCCGGTCTGGTGGTCCTGGCCGCCGATGGGCACCCGGTCCACCACCTCCCAGGCCCCTGGTCACCCGAGCACGTCAACCTGTTCGCCGCCCGCCACAACCTCCCCCTGGAGATCCGCACCCTCACCCACGACGGATATCTGGCCCTGACCACGGAGTCCGCCGACGCCACCACGTAACCCGCTCACACCACCACAAGCACCAGGTCAGTGCACGATCGCCAGCATCACGTCAGACGCCGACGGCCGCTCATCGGGCTTCTTGTTCAGGCACGACCCGATGACCCCGCGCAACGCGGGCGGCAGCGGCGACAGATCCGGATGAACCGTGAGCACCCTGTTGAACACCGCCGGAACCGTGTCCTCGCCGAACGCCGGACGCCCCGTGGCGGCGAACACCATCGTCACCGCCCAGCTGAACACGTCGGAAGCCGGGCCCACCGCCTCACCCGTCAGCTGCTCGGGCGACATGTACGGCGGCGTACCGACCATCTTCCCCTGCGTCACCGTGACCTGATCCAGCGCCCTGGCGATGCCGAAGTCGATCACCCGGGGGCCGTCCGAGCCGATCAGGACGTTGCTCGGTTTGAAGTCCCTGTGGACGACGCCCGCCTTGTGGATGGCCGCCAATGCACCGGCTGTGGATAACGCGAGCCGTACCAGACTGTCCTGATCGCGCGGACCGTGCTTCTTGACCAGCTGTTCCAGGGACGGTCCCTCGACGTACTCACTCACGATGTAGGCGTGCTGGCCGGTGATGTTGACGTCGAGCAGTCTGGCTGTGGAGAAGGTCGCCACCCTGCGCGCCGAGTCGACCTCGCGGGCGAACCGCGCGCGGGCCGTCTCGTCCACCAGATCGTGCAGGACCTTGACCGCGACCCGGTTGCCGTTGGGCGCGGTCGCCAGATACACCGCGCCCTGGCCACCGCGGCCCAGCAGGTGGAGGACACGGTACGGCCCGATCCAGCCGGGATGTCCTGGCTGGCTCTGGAAGCCGGTGTGGCCGGGCGGCGGATGGTAGGTGGGGGTCGTGACCCGCTGGTGAAGGTCCATCGGGGGCTTGACGCGGGCCTTGGCCATGAAGGGGACCAGGATGCCGCTGTGGATCACGCCGCCCAGCCAGCTGATGCCGAAGCCGATGGTGATCAGTGAACGCATCGGGTCGGGTATCTGCTCGAACTCCTCGTATCCCACGATGGTGATCAGGAACGAACCCACGAACACCGTGTAGACGACGGCGGCGATCGCGTGGAAGGTGCTGCGCAGCCAGAAGGCGGCGAAGCCGATGGTGAGCGGAGTGGCCAGGCCGCAACTGATGAAGGGGAGGATCGCCCAACCCACGAAGGCAGCCCAGATCCCGGCGCTGGGGCGGGCGGGGTGGGGGTGTGGCATGCCGGAACACTATCGGTCGGGGGTGACAGGGCGAGGTGGGGCGGCTCTCCTGTGGATAACTCGGGGACAGCCTGTGGATGACTGTGGAAAAACTGGGGACAACAGTCTGGCTCATTCACCTCAGACGCATAGTGCGTCATGATGTTGAACCATGGTGCGGATACCGGGAGTAGGGCTGGCAAAAGGGCTGTCCATCACCCTGCGCCACATGCTGCGCAGATCCGTGACGCGGCAATACCCCGAGGTCAAACCCGCCCTCCCGCCCCGCAGCCGCGGCGTCATCGCGCTGGTCGAGGAAAACTGCACCTCCTGCATGCTGTGCGCCCGCGAATGTCCCGACTGGTGCATCTACATCGACTCCCACAAGGAGACGCTCCCCGCACCGGAAGGCGGCCGCCCCCGCCAGCGCAACGTCCTCGACCGATTCGCGATCGACTTCGCCCTCTGCATGTATTGCGGCATCTGCATTGAGGTGTGCCCGTTCGACGCGTTGTTCTGGTCACCCGAGTTCGAATACGCGGAGGGCGACATCCGCAACCTTCTCCACGAGAAGGAGCAGCTCGGGACATGGGTCGAGACCGTCCCGCCGCCGCCCGCCCACGACGCGGGCGCGGAGCCTCCCAAGGAACTGACCGCGGCTCCACGCCGCCCATCCGGTACGGCAGGCCCCTCCGCCAGACCGGCGCCCTCCGACACCCCCACACCCCGCCGGACCCGCGACACCCCAGCCGGAAAACCTCCCCCAGAGGCCGCCAGCGGAGAAACGCCCGCAGAAGGCTCGTCCACCGCGGAAAAGCCCGCTGAGCGGACACCCAAAGCCGCAACGCCCACAGTCGCAACGCCCACAGAGGGCCCGGCCCCAGAGGCAACGCCCGCAGAGGGTTCACTCCCCAAGGCAACGCCCACGGAGGCTTCGCCCACCGAGGCAACGTCCACAGACGCGAAGCCCACCGGGGAACCACCCGCAGGCACGCCCGAGCCACCTCCCGGCGGAGCGTCCACCGGCGCGAAGGCCAAAGACAAGACACCCGAGACACCTCCGGCCGATGCGTCCACAGGCGCCGCACCGGAGCCCGAGGGCGGGAAGTTGTCCACAGGCGAGCAATCCGGCGACGAGTTGTCCACAGGTTCGGGCGAGTCGTCGCGGCCGTCCGATTCGGGAGAGCAGACTTCTGCCGCGAGCCCGCGCAGGCGGCGGATGGCCGACCCACGGTCCATCCGTCCGCCTGGGCAGCTGCGACCCGACGAGACACAGGAGTCCGAGGAGGATTCGTGACCGAGGCGGCGCCCTTCCTGCCACCCACCACGCAAGAAGTCGTGTTCTTGCTCCTGGGCGCGGTGGCCGTCGGATCGGCGCTGCTCGTCGTCACCACCAAGCAGCTCGTCCACGCCGCCCTCTGGCTCGTGGTCTGCTTCGGCGCGCTGGCCGGCGGATATCTGGTGCTGACCGCGGAGTTCGTCGCCTGGGTGCAGGTGCTGATCTATGTGGGCGCCGTGGTGGTGCTGCTGCTGTTCGGCATCATGCTGACGCGCGCCCCCATCGGACGCTCGGCCGACCTCGACAGCGGCAACCGCGTCGTGGCCGCCGTCGTCGCGCTGGCGACGGCCGCGATCCTGGTCACGGTCGTGATCGACGGCTTCCGTACGGCCTACGCGCCGCTGAAGCCGGGTGAGGGCGCGGCGGGCGAGCTGGGCGCGAGCGTGTTCAGCACGTGGGTGCTGCCGTTCGAGGCGCTGTCCGTGCTCCTGCTCGCGGCGCTGATCGGCGCCATCGTCCTGTCCCGCACCGACATCCGCGGCGCCCCGCCGTCCGCGGGCGAGGCCGGCGGGGATCAGGCTCCGGCTGAAGGTCCCGGGGGGCCCTAGTGCACATCGTGTACCCCGCGGTCGTCTCCGCGTTGCTCTTCTCCATCGGCGTCTACGGCGTGCTGGCCAGACGCAACACGATCCTCGTGCTGATGTCGGTCGAGCTCATGCTCAACGCCGTCAACATCAACCTGGTCGCGTTCGACATGTGGCTGGCCGACGTGCTCCACAGCGGTCAGGTGCTCACGCTGTTCATCATCGTGATCGCGGCGGCCGAGCTGGGTCTCGGCCTGGCGATCGTGCTCGCGCTCTTCCGCAACCGCCAGAGCGTCGACCTCGACCGCCTGCGCGACCTCGCCGAACCCGCCGACCCGGCCACCACCGCCGACGGCGACAACGGCGCGGGCGGCGACAACGGCGGGCGCGCCGACGACCACCAGCCCGCCGAACTCGGCACCGTCACCTCACCCCAGCTCACCGCACGCGGCAACGGCGCCTCCGACCAGGGCGACGGCGCAGGCCGCCCCGGTCACCCCGCCAGGCGAGGAGGCAACGCATGAGCACGATGTCCTCGCCGTTCCCCCTGCTGATCGTGGCGCTGCCGTTCCTCGCGGCCTTCGCGGGCCTGCTCCTTTCCCGCTGGCCGGGAAGGCCGCAACCAGGCCGACCCGCCGAAGCGGGGCGGCCACACCGGGGCGGCAACCGGCGCGCGGCCTGGATCGCCGTCCTTCCCACCGCGGTCTCGGCCGCTCTGGCGCTCTGGCTCGCGGCCGCTCAGGGCTTCGCCTTCTTCGCCGAACGCGCGGCCGAACCCGTCGGCGCCGACTACGGCACGATCGTCACCGGTACGGTCCCCATCGAGCTGACCCTCCAGGTCGACGCCCTGTCCGGTGTCCTCGGCGTCCTGGTGACCCTGGTGGCGCTGGCCGTACAGGTCTATTCGGTGGGTTATCTCCACGACGACCGGCGCTACCCGTCCTACAGCGCCTTCATCAGCCTGTTCACCAGCGCCATGCTGCTCGTCGTCTACTCCGGCGACCTGCTGGTCCTGTACGTGGGCTGGGAGGTCATGGGCCTGTGCTCCTACCTGCTCATCGGCCACTGGTGGGAAGACCGGGCCAACTCCAGGGCCGCCGTGAAGGCCTTCCTGGTCACGCGCCTCGGCGACGTCGGCTTCCTGTTCGGCATCTTCGTGCTGGGCATCTCGGCGGACAGCTTCCGCATCGCCGTCGTGCTCGCCAAGGTGCCCGAGATGTCCACGGCCACGCTGGTCACGGCGACCATGCTGCTGCTGGCCGGGGTGGCGGGCAAGAGCGCCCAGGTGCCGCTGCACACCTGGCTGCCCGACGCCATGGCCGGTCCGACGCCGATCAGCGCGCTGATCCACGCCGCCACCATGGTCGCCGCCGGCATCTTCATCGTGGCCAGGCTCTTCCCCGCGTTCCTCGGGGCCAGGCCCACGCTCGACGTGCTGGCCGTCATCGCGGCGCTCGGCATGCTGGGCGCCGCCCTGGCCGCGCTGGCCCAGGACGACCTCAAACGCGTGCTCGCCTATTCGACGATCAGCCAGCTGTCCTACATGGCCGGCGGCCTGGCCGCGGGCTCCGACCACGCGGCCATCTTCCACCTGCTCACGCACGGCGCGTTCAAGGCGCTGCTGTTCCTGTGCGCGGGCGCGGTCATCCACCACGTCGGCTCCAACCTCATGAGCCGGATGGGCGGCCTGCGCCGTGAGCTACCGGTCACGTTCGCCGCGACCACGATCGGCTTCGCCGCCCTCATGGGCCTGCCGCCGGTCAGCGGATTCTTCAGCAAGGACAGCCTCCTGCTGGCCATGGACGGGGCGGTCGGCGGCGCCGCCCTCACCGACGCCGCCGCGCTCCTGCTCTACGCCTGCGCCCTGGCCACCGTCGTCGCCACCGGCGCCTATTCGGCCCGCGCCTGGCTGCGTACCTTCTTCGGGCCCGCGCGGACCGTCGCCCTGCCCGAGCCGCAACCCGGCACGGCGCACGTGGTCGACACCCGCGAGGCGCCGCCGACGATGCTGATCCCCATCGTCCTGCTCGCGGTCCCCGCCCTCCTGCTGGGCTTCGCCGGCGGCCTCCACCTCGACGCCGGCGTGGCCACCATCAGCGTGGTGCTCGCGCTGCTCGGCGCCGGCGTCGTCTACGCCTTCTGGCGCGGCGATCCGGTCGCCGACCCCGCGCGTATCCTCGGGCCGTTCCGCGTCCCGTGCGAGCGCGCCTTCTACGTCGACTCCGTCTACGCGGCCCTGTTCGTCCGCCCGATCCTCGCGCTGTCCCGGCTGGTGGTCAGCACCGACGACCGGGTCGTGGACGGCGCGGTGCGCGGCTCCGGCCGCACGGCCCGTGGCCTGTCGGGGGTCCTGCGCCTCGCGCAGAACGGCAACGTGCAACTCTACGTCAGCGGCGTACTCGCCGGTGTGCTCCTGATCGTCGTCGGGGCGGTGATGTTCGCATGAGCGGGCTCAGCTGGCTGCCTGTCGCACTGCTGGCCGTACCCCTGCTGGGTGCTCTTGTGCTGCTCGCACCCCCGCCCGCGCTGCGGCGGGCGCTGCGCCTCTACGGCCTCGCGGTCTCGGGCGCGGTCCTGGTGCTGGCCGCGATCATGGTCGCGACCTTCGAGTACGGCCAGGCCGCCCGCATGCAGTTCACCCTCGACCTGCCGTGGATCCCCGGCCTGGGACTCAGGTTCCACCTGGGAGTCGACGGGATCTCGCTGCCGCTGGTCGCGCTGACCGCCCTGCTGACGTTCCTGTGCTTCGTCTACCTGGGTGTCGGCGACGGCCGCGGCCAGGGCCAGTTGCTCCGCCCCAGAGCGGGCGGCAGCCGGCCGAGGGCGCTGGTGTTCACGCTGCTGGTGCTCGAAGTCGGCATGATCGGCACCTTCCTGGCCCTGGACCTGCTGCTGTTCTTCGTGTTCTTCGAGATCGTGCTGATCCCGATGTACTTCCTGATCGCCGTCTGGGGCGGCAAGGCCCGCCGGGCGGCGGCGATCAAGTTCATCCTGTACACCCTGCTCGGCTCCGTCGTCATGCTGCTGGGCCTGCTGCTCATCTGGGCGCAGGCGGGCACGCTCGACATGGTGGAGCTGGCCGCCGGGCACGGCGCGGGAATGTCCAGGGCGGTCCAGGTGGTCGCGTTCCTGGCGGTCGGCAGCGGCCTGGCGGTGAAGACCCCGATGTGGCCTTTGCACACCTGGCTGCCCGACGCCCACACCGAGGCGCCGACCGTCGGCTCGGTGCTGCTGGCCGGCGTACTACTCAAGATGGGCACCTACGGCTTCGCCAGAATCGCCATCCCGGTCCTGCCCGAGGGCGCCGCCGCCCTGGCGCCGTGGCTGGGCGCGCTGGCCGTGGTCGGCATCATCTACGGCTCCCTGGCCTGCCTGGCCCAGCGCGACCTGAAACGGATGATCGCCTACTCCTCCGTCGGCCACATGGGCTTCGTCCTGCTCGGCTTCGCCACGCTGACCACCGTGGGCATCAACGGCGCCCTGTTCGCCAACGTCGCCCACGGCCTCATCACCGGCCTGCTCTTCTTCCTGGCCGGAGCGATCAAGGAGCGCTACTCCACCGCCGACATGCCCTCGATCACCGGCATGCTGGCCACCCTCCCGCACCTGGGCTCGGTGCTGACGTTCGCGGCCATCGCCTCGCTCGGGCTGCCGGGCCTGGCCGGGTTCTGGGGCGAGATGCTCGCGCTGCTGGGCGCCTTCGATCCGGCCGAGGCGCTCTCCCGGCCGCTGTTCCTGACGTTCATGGTCATCGGCGGCCTCGGCGCGGTGCTGACCGCGGCGTACTTCCTGGTCATGCTCTCCCGCGTGACCCACGGACTGCCGGGCGGCAAGGCCACGCCCGCACCCGCACCCGGCCCGTCCGACGAGCTCGCGGACACGCGCCTGGAGAAGTCCGGTGAGCGGATCGGCCTCCTGTCCCGCATGCCCGACATCCGCGGCTACGAGATGGCCGCCTGGGCGCCGCTGATCGTGCTGGTCCTGCTGTTCGGCCTCTGGCCCGGCCTCCTGCTCTCGCTCACCACACCCGCCGTCGAGGCGCTGCTGGGGGTCGTGTCGTGATCCAGTCGATCGACTACTTCGCCATCGCCGCCCCGCTGATCCTGGCGCTGGTGGCGGGCCTGGTGCTGCTGCTCGACGCCTTCCTGCCCGCGACCCGCCGGGTACGCGCCGCGCTCGGCCTCATCACCATGACCGGCCTGCTCGCCGCCCTGGCGTTCGTGGTGGCCCAGGCCCCGGCGGCGGCCCAAGGCCTGTCCACGTTCTGCGTCCCGGAGGCCCTGAACACCGGCCCCACCCCCATGTGCTCCTTCGTCGTCGACCACTTCACCGTGGTCTTCGCCGGTCTGGCGCTGGTGGCCGGGGTCGTCGTGGTGCTGCTGTCGATGACCGAACTCGCGGGCGGTGGCATCCCGGTCGGCGAGTGGTACTTCCTGCTCCTCTGCACCCTCGTGGGCGCCGTCGCCCTCCCCGCCTCCCGCGACCTGATCATGCTCGTGGTCGCGCTCGAACTGGTCTCCCTGCCGGTCTTCGCCCTGACGGCGCTGAAACGCTACGACGGCCGCGGTTCGGAGGCGGCGGTGAAGCTGTTCGTGGTGTCCGTGGTCTCGACCGCCATCATGCTCTTCGGCGTCTCCCTGCTCTATGGCATCACCGGCACCGTCTACCTCAACCGCCTGGCCGCGACCCTGAGCGGCCAGCTCCCGGCCCCGGGCGCCCCCGGCGCGCTGCCCGCGGTCGTCGCGGTCGGCGTGGTCCTGGT
The DNA here is from genome assembly GCF_042740555.1 of Nonomuraea sp. NPDC059007. NCBI lineage: Bacteria > Bacillati > Actinomycetota > Actinomycetes > Streptosporangiales > Streptosporangiaceae > Nonomuraea > Nonomuraea sp. NPDC059007. The sequence goes on from NZ_JBHYJD010000002.1 coordinate 8,348, forward strand.
GACGGCGGGCTTCGCGTTCAAGATCGCCGCCGTCCCGTTCCACTCCTGGGCGGCCGACGTCTACCAGGGCGCGCCCATCCCCGTCGCCGCCCTCCTGTCGGTCATCTCCAAGGCCGCCGGGTTCGCCGGCCTCATCCTCGTCCTCGTGGCCGCCCTGCGGGGCCAGGCGGCGACCTGGTCCCCGTTGATCGCGATCCTCTCCGCCCTGACCATGACCGCGGGCAACCTGCTGGCAATGCGCCAGCGCTCCGCCGTACGCCTGCTCGCCTGGTCCTCGGTGGCGCAGTCCGGCTACATCCTCGCCCCGCTGGCCATCGCCGCGGGGTCGGGCGCCGCCATCACCGCGTCGATGGCCTATCTGGTCCTGTACGCCGCCATGAACCTGGGCGCCTTCGCCGTGGTCATGCTCGTCTCCCGGAGCGCCCCGAGCAACGAACTGGACGACTACCGGGGCCTGGCCTTCCGTACCCCGGTCGCGGGCATCGCCCTGGCCTTCTGCCTGATCTGCCTGGCGGGCCTGCCGCCCGGCCTGGCGGGGCTGTTCGCCAAGGTCGTGGTCTTCCGCGAGATCGTCGAGGGCGGCCTGGGCTGGCTGGCGGTGGTCATGGCCGTCAACACGGTCATCGGCCTGTACTACTACGTGGCCTGGACGGCCCGCATCGTCACCCCGGCCTCCGCTCCCGCCCACAAGCTCGCCCGCACCCACCCGGCCACCTGGGTCGCCGTCGCCGCAACGCTGGCAATCGCGGTCCTGTTCTCCGCGGCCCCGCAACTGGTTCTCACCCTGACCACGCTGACGGGCTGACACGCGAGCACAGGGCCGAATGGCCGACCGAAACCAAGGATCGCCGCGTGACAGGCCGACCATGATGATCACTCCGCGGCCGCCACGTCACGCCTGCTCAACTCGGTCGGCACGGGACCGCTCCATCGTCCGCGGTCTCACATGATGAGAAAGCGCGCCACGCCGGAAGGTATTTTTGAACGCGCCTCCCTTTTTCGGCGGGGTTTGCAAATGTGGCCGAACGGTTAATGGAAGTTTCAATTTGAAGTGAATTTCCCGCGGCTCCGCCTTCGGCCTGAATTTTGTGTCTTTCCAGGTGCTTGCTCGCCTGTTAACTTCGCTGTGGAATCCACGATCGCGGAGGAGAGGCAATGCTCCACATCGAACTCGACGTCTTTTCTGGACGTCCGAATCCGCACTGGAAGCTCACGGCGCGCGAAGAACGCGAACTCATCGAACGCCTCAAGGCGAATCGTTCCGGGTTACGCTCGGTCAACGACGTCGAGTCCAAGCTGGGTTATCGCGGAATGGTCGTGACCGCCGATCGCTCAAGCCGGGAACGCCTCGCCGCATCCGGCCTGCCACCGAGCTTCCGCCTCAGAGAAGCCACCGGCCTGCGGGTGTCGGACGTCACGGAACGCTGGCTGTTACACACCCCCGGCGCACAGGCCACCATCTCGCCCGAGGTCGGCGACGTATCCGACCTCACCATAGGCACCCCGTCGGCACACCTGGAGTCGGGGGCCGCAGGCCAGATCGCGGCCTGCGCGACCTGGTCGTCCACCTGGGCGGACCTCAACACCTTCTGGAACGGCGCCCGCCGCCCCACCAACAACTGCTACAACTTCGCCTCCAGCCTCGCCACCGGCACCTTCGCGCAGCCCGGCCGCGGCACCGGCAGCGTCTTCACCTCGCTGACCATCGCCAACATCAAGGCGGCGGTGTTCCGCGACGGCTACACCAGCGCCTGCAACGACGACAGGTTCGTCAGCTATCTCTGCATCTGGCCGGGGGAGGACTTTCACTTCTACCACCGGATCGCCGATTACTCCGGCAGCCTCCAACGCTGGGCGCACAAACCAGGAAGCACACCGGCGACGAACGTCGACAATTCCGGGCTGGCCATTACCAATCCGGTGACATGCAACCGGGGTCCGTATACAGTGGACGGATCTCCGTACATCTATCCCCGGGTAAATCCGCGCTCCACTATCAACTAGTCAGGGAGTTCCAGTGGCTGTCCGGCTTGTTCTCGCGGTGCTCGGAGTTTCGCTGTCCATGTTCGCCTGCGGCAATTCCGGCGCCCAGGGCGGCTCGCCGAGCGTGGCGACAGTCGATATTTACTCCGGTCGGCCGAATCCAAGCTGGACCCTCGACAAGTCCGCACGCTCCGCAGTGGTGACGGCAGTGGACGGCCTGCGGGTCGACGAGGGACTCAAGCCACCGGACGAGGGCAGGCTCGGCTTCCGCTGGATCGAGGTGACCGGCCTGGACACCTCGCACGGCCGCGTAGCACGGGCCAAGGTGGCCCCGCGCGTCGTCGCGCTGGAAATGTCGGCCGATCGGCGTACGGTCCTGCTGGCCGACCCCGAATCGCGCACACTCCAGGAACTCCTGCGGCACGCCGCGGGCCATGTTGACGCCGACGTGCTCAATCTCATCCGTCAACAGATCCGCTAACGGAGGACACCCATGTCCGAATCAGTCTCACGTCGTACGATCATCGCCGGCATCCTCGTGGGCGGCGCCGCCGCGTTCGCCCTGCAGTCGGAGGCACTCGCGGGAGCCCCCGACGGCACCGTCGAGTCCTGGCTGCTGACCACGGCCAAATTCTGACCAACAAGCGACACCCAATGGATCCATGGCCAGGAGGGCGCCGCCCGGCAAGGCCATGACTCCGCCGAAAGCGAAGGGCCCCTGGTGCGCGTAGGCGCAGACCAGAGGCCCTTCGTACTGCGTGTGGCAGGTCCAGGGTTCGAACCTGGGTAGGCTAAGCCGACGGATTTACAGGGGACCGACGATTCAGTTCACCACAAGCGTCTGACCACGAGGGCCGGCCCCGAGCGCTCACCCGTTCAGAAAGATCATCCCGCGCATATCCCGGATCATGGGCGATGCAACTTCGAACAGCGTCCGGTAGCGTGCTGCGATGGCTTGTGCAGATGACGCCGTCACGCTCTGCCCCACATGTGCCCAGCCAATGACGGTTGGTGCCTTCTATCTGATGCACCGTGAGGACGATGGCAGGCGTACTTGCCGCGTTGGGTGGAGTTGTCCGACTGATCACCACTGGTGGCACTGGGCCGATCGACCTGACAGCCCTCTTGAAGCACTTCCTCGCGAAGTCTTGTAGAGCTTGAGGCCAGGCGCTGTCAGCTTGGGAATTGCAGGGATCTTGCCTTGTAGAGGTGTTGACCTGGTCTGAGGCCGGTCGTGAGTGACCGTGGTTGACCCCTCGCCACCGGGGTTAATGGCACGACGATCACCAGAAGCTCCTGCAATGGCGGCTGCGCAGGCGGTGCCCGGCGAATGCCTGGGGGTCCCACCGGGCGGGATGACCAGGCTTCCACCTCAGCTACCTACGAGCCTCAGGTCCCCGCAGTAATCATCCCGGAGCCGGAGATCCCCGCCGGAGGCTTATTCTCGCTTGGGCCTACCGCCCTGGTGCCAGAGGTGGTCCTTGTGTCGAAGGGCGTCAATCAGAGTCCGGCTGTAGCCGCTTGCTTGCACGACCTCGTCTATCTTCTCGGCGCGGGCCTGCGGGGGAAGAAGCTGCTGGATGAGGCTGGCAATCTGGGCGCGGGTCCGCTGGAGCTCGACCGTCATGTATCGCTCTTCTTCGCCCAGTGCGCGAAGCTCGGCATATCGGCCGTCGGACGGGATGCTCTCGGACATGTCGATACTTTAAGGCTTGGCGACCTTGCGGTCTCGGCGCGCGGTTCCCCGCGCGGGACCGGCCCCCAGGCCGCATGCCCGCGCGGGGAAGGCCGCGCGCGGCGGCGCAGCCGCCGCCTTGATTCCTATAGGGGCAATTCGGCAGTTGCGCCTATGGATTCGTGAGTCTGTTCAGCTCCTTGAGTGCCAAGGCCCATGGGTAGCTGTCGAGGATGCTTCCTCCTGTGCCGGCTGGATGGGGTTCGAACTGGCCGGGGCCGAGGAGGACGGGGATGCCTTCGGCGCGGAGTTGTTCAACACTCCGGAGCAGAGGTGCACGGCTGGCGAAGGCGCTGTTGATGAAGGGCAGGACGACCACGGGGATGCCGAGGCCGGGCGCTTCGGCGAGGACGTCCTGCTTCGGGTCTATGCGAAGTGCCTCGACGGCCACCAGAAGATCGCGAACAAGCGGATCGAGGACGCACTGGCAGCATGAGACGAACGAGAGCCCCGGCGGCGCACCGGGGCTCTTCGGCGTTCCTGGGGCCGATTTGATCCCGCAGAAGGGCCGAAATCCGGCCGCCGAGCAGGGAAAACGCGCCAAGATTCATCCCGCGCATATCCCGCGACCACCGACATTCGGCTGCTTCCGGTGGCCTGCGGCTGCCTGCCCCGGAAACGCAAAGAGGCCCCCGAAAGGGCCTCTGAGCTGCTTGTACTGCGTGTGGCAGGTCCAGGGTTCGAACCTGGGTAGGCTAAGCCGACGGATTTACAGTCCGCTCCCATTGGCCACTCGGGCAACCTGCCTTGTCAGACCCGCTTGCGCGGCGACAGGTAGAAGAATAGCGGACTTTCGAGGTGGACGTGACATCAGAATGTCCTGCTTGTGGTCGGGGGTCAGCGGCGCTTCGCGACGGTGAGGAGGACGGCTGAGTCCTCCACGGCCTCGACCGCGTGTACGGCCTGCGGAATGATCAGCAGGTCCCCGGTCATCCCGTCCCAGGAGACGCCGTCGGACAGGAGCCTGACCCGGCCGGACACGACGTACAGGGTGGCTTCGCCGGGATTGTTGTGGTCGTCCATGCGGGATCCGGCAGCCAGGGCGATCATGGTTTGGCGTAGGACCTGTTCGTGCCCGCCGTACAGGGTGGTGGCGGATCGGCCGCTTGAGGCGACACGCGCGGTTTCGAGCTGGTTGCGGGCTACCGCGGTCAATGACTGCTTGTTCAAAGGTTCCACCTCTCACCATCCTGGTCGTGGGTATTCCCGCAGCTCACCCCCATCTCCCCGGCCAAGGCTCGGGTAAACGACATTTGACCGGCAGAGCGCCGCGCGCGGATGCTGGCTAGGCTTGTCAGGCTTATCAAGGACTATCGGGCCGCGGCGCCCGTGCGGGCTATCGAGAGTGAAGAAGGCCGAGTCCGCCGTGACTTGGCCCGTCTGAGAGGTTTCGGGCATTGGCAGACTCGTCATTCGACATCGTCAGCAAGATCGACCATCAGGAGGTCGACAACGCGCTGAACCAGACAGTCAAGGAGATCGGGCACCGCTTCGACTTCAAGAACACCGGCGCTTCGATCAGCTGGTCCGGCCAGCAGAACATCGAGATCAAGGCGAACAGCGAGGAGCGCGCCAACGCCGCCCTCGACGTGTTCAAGGAGAAGATCATCAAGCGGGGTCTCTCCCTGAAGATCCTTGACTCCGGCGAGCCGAAGCTGTCGGGCAAGGAGTACCGCATGATGATCGCCCTCAAGGAGGGCATCGACCAGGAGAACGCCAAGAAGATCTCCAAGCTGATCCGCGACGAGGGCCCCAAGGGCATCAAGGCGCAGATCCAGGGCGAGGAGCTTCGGGTCAGCTCCAAGAAGAAGGACGACCTGCAGGACGTCATCACCCTGCTCAAGGGTAAGGACCTCGACGTCGCCCTGCAGTTCGTGAACTACCGCTAGCGACGCTCGGGGCACGCCGTGCCCCGAGCCGCTCACCACCACCTTCAGAGGTACGGCGGGCACGTCCGCCAACTCGCACCCCGCGAGATCCCCGGGCTCCTGCGGTCCACCCAAGCACCACTCCCCGAGAAGCCGTGCCGCGCTGGGCGGAACCCGCCTGTCACGCGCGCTGCGCCGCTCCGGCCAAGACCTCGCCCTTGCGCCGGGCCATCGCGCAGCCGCGCCCGCCCCGCGCCGATTCAGGTCACCTCTGCCAAGCCGCCTCGCCTCACCTCGCGCCGAGCCGCGCCGCCTCGTGTGGTGTCGCGCCGAGCCGCGCCTGGTGAGGCAACGGGCCGCGCCGCTTCGGGTGCGGATCGCGTTGTGCTGCTCTGGCCGAGGCACGTCCCCGCGGCTCCGGCCAGCGATGCCCCTGTTGACAGGCCCCTTGACTGCTCGCCGTACCCCTGACTGGGGGTTGGGTGCTTGTGGGGGTTGCGGGTTTGCGCAGGTCAGCGTCCTTAATGTCCGGTCAAGTCCGGGAACGGGAGATTTCCGGAACGGCGTGCGGGATGGTGGGGCGGGAACGTTGGGGTGGGGGATGGACGTTGGAGCTGGTGAACCCAGACCACGGAAGGGGGAGCCTTGCGTCGCAATGGTGTGCGCACAGCCGTGCTACTTGGCGGATTGTCGGCAGGGATCCTCGTCGTGGGCACCTGGGTGGGTGGCAGGGTCGGGCTGCAGGTCGCGTTGCTGATGGCGCTGGGAAGCTCCGGGATCGCGTACTTCTTCTCCGACCGGATCGCGCTGTCGGCCATGCGGGCCCGGCCGGTCAGCGAGGTCGAGCAGCCGACGCTCTACAAGATCGTGCGCGAGCTGTCCACGGAGGCGCGGCAGCCGATGCCGAGGCTGTACATCTCGCCTACGGCCCAGCCGAACGCCTTCGCCACCGGCAGGAGCCCCAGGCGGGCGGCGATCTGCGTGACGTGGGGGCTGACGCGGCTGCTGGACGAGCGGGAGCTGCGCGGGGTCATCGGGCATGAGCTGTCACACGTGTACAACCGCGACATCCTCCTCTCGTCCGTTACGGCGGCGCTGGCCACGATGATCACGTGGGTCAGCTATGTCGCGGTGTTCTTCGGCGGCTCGGACGACGATGAGGGCCCCGGATTTCTCGGGGCGCTGCTGATGATGGTGCTGGGCCCGGTGGCGGCCGGCATGGTGCAGATGGCGATTTCCCGGACACGCGAGTTCCAGGCGGACGAGTCGGCCGCCCGGCTGACCGGCGACCCGCTGGCTCTGGCCTCCGCGTTGCGGAAGATCGAGATGGGCGCCCGGCGGCTGCCGTTGCCGGAGAACAGCCGGCTGACCTCGGCCTCGCACCTGATGATCGCCAACCCGTTCAGCGGATCGGGACTCGGCCGGATGTTCTCCAGCCACCCGCCCACCTCGCAGCGCGTGGCGAGGCTGGAGCGAATGGCGGGATATCGGCGCTGAGGTTCCAACCCGGTGGTGCACAATTGGATCATGGGGTTACGTATGCGGCTCAACGCGGCCGAGCAGCGTGTCTGGAAGGCCTTCGAAACGGGCGCCTGGACCGAGTTCGCCGACCCCATCACCGGCCCCGGCCGCATCGCCGGCGAGAACGCGCCCACGGACGGCGAGACGTGGGGCCCCGAGCGCACCGTGCGCGGCGAGGTGATCTCGGCCCTGCTCCTCGGCGCCCACGAACCCGCCGCGGGCACCGCCCCCGCCGTACGGCTGCGCGGCGCCCGCATCACCGGCCAGATCGCCCTCAGAGGGGCGAACACCGCATACGAGCTCGCGATCAGCGGCTGCCACCTGGACGAACCGGTCGACTGCGCGGGAGCGACGACCAAGACGCTGCGGTTCACCGACTGCCACCTGCCCGGCCTGCGGGGCAGCGGCATGCGGGTGGCCGGGCACCTGAGCTTGTCGGGTTCGGTCGTGACCGGCTCGGTCCGGGTGGCGCGGGCGGTGTTCGAGAGCGGTCTCTGGCTCGGCGGCACGAAGATCACCACCACGGAGGAGTGGGCGTTGTGGTCGGGCGCGATGGTGGTCGACGCCGGCCTCTACCTCAACAACGCCGACATCACCGGCGGCCTGCGCCTGGTCGGGGCGCGGCTCAACGGCGGCCTGTTCATGAGCAACGCCACCATCCGCAACCCCGGCAAGGACGCGCTGGCCGCCGACAACATCACGGTCGAAGACATCTTCGAGGGCGATTTCCAGGCCTTCGGGGTCGTACGGCTGCGCGGCGCCCGCGTCAACGGCACCCTGTCGATCACCGGCGCCATCCACAGCCCCGACACGCCGTACGCGCTGCACGCCAGCCACATGGAGGTCCGCGAACTCGTCCTGAAGCCCGCCGAGCCCATCGAGGGCGTCGTCAGCCTCGCCCACTCCCGCGTCGGCACGCTCCGCGACGACCCTGACACCTGGCCGGAGAAGCTCCGCCTGAACGGCCTGGTCTACGAAGCACTGCGCGGCAGCGGTGTCACCCGGCGCATCGACTGGGTCGGCCGGGATCCGGCGGGTTTCCGGCCGCAGCCGTACGAGCAGCTCGCCGCGTGGTGCCTGCGCGACGGGAACGAGCATCTGGCCCGCCGCACCCAACTGGCCAAGTTGCGGGCGCGACGCCGTACCTTCCCGCTCAGTGGCCGTATCTGGGGCAATCTCCTCGACATCACCGTCGGGTACGGCTACCGCCCCTGGCTGGCCTCGATCTGGTTCGTCCTGCTGCTGGTCGTGGGCACGGTCGTCTTCGCCATGAACCCACCCAGAGCGCTCAAGCCCTCGGAAGCTCCGGCGTTCGACGCGTTCGCCTACACCTTTGACCTGTTGCTGCCGATCGCGACATTCGGGCAGCGGGAGTTGTTCGATCCGGCCGGTTGGACCCAGGGGCTGGCGTACGGCCTGATCGCCGCCGGGTGGATCCTGGCCACCGCGCTGATCGCCGGAGCTACCCGGATTCTCCGTCCAGTGTGATCTTGCGAAGAATGGCCGGAAGGTCCGCGGGGAAGAAGGCCTCGTCGGTCGTCTCGAGTTCCTCCACGCTCCACCAGCGGTGTCCCAGCGTGGTGTCCTTCTCGATGTCCTCCATGTGATCGAACGAGACTTCCGCGCCGGTCACCCGGACCGCGAAGAACGTCTGGTCCTGCGTGATCGCGTACTCGCCGAAGTTGAACGAGATCGTCCCGGTCGCCAGCGGCCCGGTGAACTCTCCGGCGGGCGCCGTGATCCCGACCTCCTCGAACAGCTCCCGGACCGCCGCGTCCAGCAGCGTCTCGTCGTGCTCGGCCGCGCCGCCGATCGTGAACCAGAACGGCTGCTCCGGCACGGCCGGATCGAACCCGTGCAGCAGCAGGACCCGGCCTTCGTCATTGATGGGGAGCGCGCGTCCGGTGAACCGGCGCAGCGGGATCTTCGTCACGACCGACAGCTTAAGCCGCATTTCCCGCATAAGCCCTTCAAGGTCGGCGAACCGGGCGTCGCTGGGCGTGGGCAACTAGCCTGGCCTGGTGAAGGTCCTCTACGTCATCGTCTGCGCCGCCGCGCCCGCCTCGGACGTCGGCCGCCTGGTCGAACTGGCCCAGGACACCGGATGGGACGTCCAGATCGTCGCCACCCCGCAGGCCCTGGACTTCATCGACGTGCCCGCGCTGGAACTCCAGACCGGCCGGGCCGTACGCAGCCGCTACCGCAAACCCCACGAACCCAAGCCGCCCAGGCCCGACGCGATCATCGTCGCTCCGGCCACCTTCAACACCGTGAACAAGTTCGCCCAGGGGATGACCGACTCGTACGCGCTCGGCCTGCTCGCCGAGGCGCCTGGGCTGGGGATCCCGGTCGTGGTGCTGACCTTCGTCAACGCGGCGTTGTCGGCGCGGGCGCCGTTCATTCGGAGCGTGGAGAGCTTGCGGGCCGAGGGGGTCGTGGTGGTGGCGGGATCGGACGGCGAACAGCAGACCCAGCCCTGGGACCTGGCCCTGAGAGAACTCAACCAACCCCTATGACCCGGTACGGCCCGCCGCCCCAACGCGATGAGCCCAACGAACGGGCCGGTGCCCGGGGTGGTCACGACGTGCTTCCATGACGCCCGACAGCGGGGATCCGCGGGCCAGGGCCCGGATGGCCGCAGGGAGTTTGCGAGCGGGGCCGGGATGCCGGGTGGGGCTGGAGGAGGGGGAGGCGTTGAGCCCGGAGGGTGCCGCGTGGTTGGGGTGGAAATGCGACAAACCGGCGCCTCCGTGGAGGTGCCGGTTCGTGCGGTGTGGTGCAGGAGTGTCTGCCCTGCGGAGAACCCGGGCCGCGTGTGGAATCGCGGCTGAGGCGCGGTCGGCCGGATCGGGAGGTGGCCTGGCCGCGGCCGAGTGCTAGCGGGTCTCGCGGTGCGCGCGGTGGGTGCGGCAGTTGGGGCAGTACTTCTTCAGCTCAAGCCGATCCGGGTCGTTGCGCCGGTTCTTCCGCGTGATGTAGTTGCGGTGCTTGCACTCCTGGCAGGCCAGCGTGATCTTCGGCCTAACGTCGGTGGCAGCCACGTGGGAGTGCCTTTCTACGTTCGGGACATGGACATACCCGTGCCCAGGCCTGGTGACCTGAGAAGGGCCGTAGCGGAGGCCGGACTTGAACCGGCGACACAACGATTATGAGCCGTTTGCTCTGCCTGACTGAGCTACTCCGCCTGGAGCCGGGCGAAACAACCCGGACCCGTAGAGGATACCCGACCTCAGGAGCACATACGTACATCACCTGGTCAGGTGCGTTGACCTCATCTATGCTTCACCGCTGAACTCATAACAAAAGCCTCGACCGAAAACTTCCGGTGAGGCCTGGTGAAGCTGGAGCCCCCAAACGGAATCGAACCGTTGACCTTCTCCTTACCATGGAGACGCTCTGCCGACTGAGCTATAGGGGCCTGTCCGCAGGCGCTGTCTGCGTTGCGGACAGGTGTAACCATACACGGCAGTCAGCGATGATGCGAACTGGTTCCAGGCAATCTCAGGGTCACCTCGGCACCCGTGTCCGTGTTGCCGAACTCCAGGTCAGCACCCAGCATCCGGGCCTGCCCGGCGGCGATCGTCAACCCCAGCCCGACCCCCGTCCCGCGGGCGCTCGCACCGCTGGCGAACCGCTGAGGACCATGTTCTCGCAGTACGGCCAGCATGTCCGCGGGGAACCCCTGCCCATGGTCCGCCACCCGCACCGTCGTGCCGTCCACCGTGACCGTGACCGGCGGACGCCCATGACGTACGGCATTGGCCACGAGATTGGCCAGAACGCGCTCGACCCGCCGCGGATCGGTCTCCACCTCGACATCCCGCACCACCACCAGCCGCACCCCGTCCCCGGCGCCGCCACCCGGCGGGAGATCGTCGTCAAGGGAGTGGGCGGCGGTGATGGCCCGGCGGGTCAGGGCGCTCAGCAGGCGGCGCTCCAGGGCTGGCCGCTCCGTGTGGGCGTCCAGGCGGGCCACTTCCAGGATGTCTTCGACCAGCCTCCCGAGTACGGCGGCGCGGTCGCGGACCAACTCGGTGGGACGTCCGGGAGGCAGCAGCTCGGCGGCGGTCATCAGTCCGGTGACCGGGGTACGCAGCTCGTGCGCGATGTCGGCCGTCACGCGGCGCTCCGCCTCCAGCCTGGCCTGGAGCGCGTCGGCCATCCGGTCCAGCGCCCTGCCCACCGCCACGACCTCGTCCCCCCGCCGAGCGCCCCCTGCAACGGAAGACGGTCGCGCCACAGGCGGGGGCGGGAAGACGCGGGCGGTCAGGTCGCCGGACGCGATGGTGGCGGCGGTCCTGGAGACGTGGCGGATGCGGCGGCTCAAACCCGTCGCCACCGCGATCCCCGCCAGGCATGCCACCACCGTGGCCAGCGCGCCCGAGGTGAGCAGGGTGCGGTCGAGGGCGGCGAGCTGGGCCCGTTCGGGGTGGTAGGGGCGGGTGAGGGAGACGGTCTTGCCGCCCAGGGTGGTGGCGGCCCACAGGGTGCCGCCGTCCAGGTACGTGGCGCGCACGGGGCGGGTGGTGATCTCGCGGGACAGCGGCCCGGGGACGGGCCCGACGGTCAGGCCGGCGTCCTGACCCTCCGCCTGGCGGGCGAGGAGCGACTGGAACTGGGCGTCGAGCGTACGGCGCGCGGTGTCGAGCTGGGTGTCGGCGGTGCGCAGGTGAACGAGGAGCCCGATGGCCGTGGCCACCGCCACCGCGGTCAGTGCCAGCGACAGGGCGATCTTCAGGCGCAGGCTCATGAGCGCCTCAGCTTGTAGCCGAACCCGCGGACGGTCTCGACCCGGTCGTTGCCGATCTTGTAGCGCAGGCGTTGCACGTGTACGTCGACGACGCGGGTGTCGCCGTCCCAGGCGTAGTCCCAGACGTTCTGCAGCAGTGTGTCCCGGGACAGGACGATCCCGGCGTTCGCCGCGAACTCCAGCAGCAGCTTCAGCTCGGTCGGGGTCAGGGACAGGAGGGCGCCGTCCCGCCGTACCTCCATGGACTGGGTGTCGACCGTCAGGTCGCCGAACGTGAGGACGGCGGGGGCGCTCGCGGCGGCGGCGCGGCGCAGGACGGCGCGGATGCGGGCGTGCAGGACGCCCAGTTCGAAGGGTTTGGTGACGTAGTCGTCGGCGCCGGCCTCCAGGGCGTTGATCACGTCGATGGCGTCGGACCTGGCCGAGATCATGATGATGGGGACGTCGCCCTCCTGCCTGATGCGCCTGGCCAGGCTGACGCCGTCGAGGTGGGGGAGCATCACGTCGAGCAGGGCCACGTCGGGAGCCTGGCGCTGGAAGGCGGACAGGCCGGACAGACCATCCGATGCCGTGCGTACGGCCAGGCCGTGGCGTTCGAGGGCCAGCTGGGTGGCCTCGCGGATCACGGCGTCGTCCTCGACGAGCAGGACGTCGGTCATCGGGGCGGCACCTCCAGCTTCTGGTCGGTCAGGTCGTCCTCGATCTTGTGGCCGGAGGTGACGGTGAAGCGGGCGTAGTAGCCGGTGCGCTCCAGCCGCGTCAGGCCGCTGAGGGTGATCGTGGCCGGGTAGCCCTTGGTCGCGCAGCCGGGCAGGCACCAGGTGCCGCTCAGCTCGCCGGTGCCCACGGCGCGCTCACCGCCCCACGACTGCCAGCGCACGCCGTTCATGCTGCTGAACTCGGTGAGCGCGAAGTCCGACGGGCGTTGCAGGGCGTCGCCCATGTAGGCGACGACGTAGACGGGACCGCGGGACTCCGACGGCGGCGCCGGGCCCTCGACCCGGACTCCACCGGCGGTGCCGCAGGCCGCGGTCAGGGCGAGCGCGAGGAACGTCAGAGCCTGTTTTCGCATGTCAACGAGGGTAAGGCGGCGCCTGTGTCGGTTATCCTGCGGCTTTGTAACGGCGGTTCATCGGTAGCGCGATCACTTCGCACAGGTCGGCCAGATCCACATGCTTGGCGACGTCGGCCACGGACAGGCAGTCGGCGATCAGCCAGCCGTTGCGCCGGATCCGGAGCACCTGGCGGCCGGCCCGCGTGGCGGGGACGACCTCGTAGCCGCGGGGGCCCACCCATCGCCTGTCCATAGCGGCACAGAGTAGACCTCAGGACTCTCAATTTTCACGCAGCGACTCATGCCTCCTGGGCATCGTGCGTTCAGAACCGGTAGTAGCCGGCGAAGCCCTTCTTGTCGGCGATGTCGTCGATGCGGACCTCGGCGCCGGTCTCGGGGGCGTTCATCATCTTCCCGTTGCCGAGGAAGATCCCGACGTGGTGCGTCTTAACGCGCTTTTTCGTGATTTTTCCGAAGTAGACGAGGTCGCCGGGCTGCGGGTTCTTCACCCGGTACATGCGCCGCACGTGGTCGTCGGTGTTACCGGGACCGAGTACGTCGGAGCCGTGCGCCAGCGCGTACACCCACCTCGTGAACCCCGAGCAGTCCAGCCCCTTGGTCCTGGCGGCGGGACAGGGCCGGATCTTGCCCTTGTAGCCGAGGCAGGTGCCCTTGGACGGGCCCGGCTCGTCAGCGTGCCCGCCGCCCCAGGAGTAGGTGATGTCCTTGCGCTCGATCTCGTAGGCGAGCCTGACGATGTCCGGCGCCACCCACTCCCTGATGGGCGCGGAGGCGGTGGCCAGCAGCAGTACCAGGGCAAGGGCGGGCAGTAGTCCCCGCCGCAGCCGCCCCGACACCCGCCCACGCCTCCGTATTAATAGGGAAAGTCGGGATACATCCTCATGCAAAAGCCGCAAGATCGCGCGGCTCAGCGGGCCTTCAGGTCCAGTTCCACCGTTCCGACCGTGAACCGCATCCCCACGCTTCCCTTGGCCGGCGCCTTGGTGGTGAACGTCAGCCGCACCTTCTGTCCCCGGTTCAGCTTCGCCACCGTGCACTTCACGGCCGTGCCGCTGAACTTGCAGCCGGGCGCCTTGACGACCTTCTGCCCGCCGTACGCACGACCGGAGATCTTGATCGTGCCCGCGGGGTGCGGGCCGGTGTTGGCGATCGTGATCGTGTACGAGCGGCGGCCCTTCGCCTGGCCGGACACCGTCAGCTCGACCGCGGCGATGGCCAGCTCTCTGAGCTCGGACTCGCTGCCGTTGAAGGAGTTCTGCCCGCCGGCCAGCGTGCCCTTGTCGGCCGACTGCCAGAACGTGTGCCGCTCCCAGCTCTTCGGCAACTCGCCCGGATCGGCGCCCCAGCGGGCCAGCCAGAGCGGGTTGGCCTTGAACTTGGCGGAGTCGCCGGTGCACGTCTTCCACCAGCTCGTCGTGGTGTAGATGATCGCCTGGCGGCCGGTGCGCTGGTGGTAGCGCTTCGTGAAGTCCTTGACCCACGTGACCATGTCCTTGGGGGACAGGCCGTAGCAGTTGTCCTTGCCGTTGCGGTCCTTGTAGGGGTTGTCCTCCAGGTCGAGCACGCCCGGCAGCGTGACGCCGTCGCCGGTCCAGCGGCCGCCGTTCTGCACGAAGTACTCGGCCTGGGCGGCGCCGTCCGACTCGTGCGGCTGGGCGAAGTGGTACGCGCCCCGGACCAGCCCCGCGTCGGCGGCGCCCTCGAACTGGGCGGAGAACGTGGGGCTGACGAAGTCGCCGCCCTCACTGGCCATCACGAACGCGAACTTCGCGCCGCCCGCCGCGACACTCGCCCAGTCGACCTCGCCGGTCCAATTGCTGACGTCGACACCGGGCACGCCGTCGACGGCCTGGGCGGGTAACGCGTTCGCGCCGTAACCGACCGCGGCCAGCGCCGCGGCCACCAGAACACGCTTCACGAGAGGCCCCCTTTTCACCGATGAGGGCAAGATTTTCGCGGAGTACGGAAGGGCCCGCAACCGCTCTTCGCGGCATAGTCGAAAATTTCTTGAAATCCCAGGTCGGAGCGCTATTTCGAACGGCGGCTTACATAGCGTTTCCGCAGGTCAGCGCCGTATGTGAATGTAGTGTTCGCGTTTGCCTAAACCTCGCTGACCTGCGCAAGCTTGGGGAAATCCGCCCGCCTCCCAAGCAAGGGGCTGTTTGCCATGCCCATCATCAGCGCCCGGGGACTCACCCGGAGCTTCACACTGAAACGAAAAGAGATCGTCGACGCCGTACGCGGGATCGACCTCGACATCGAGGACGGCCAGCTGGTCGCCTTCCTGGGCCCGAACGGCGCGGGGAAATCGACCACCCTGCGTATGCTCACCACGCTGCTGCCGCCCACGAAGGGCAGCGCCACGGTGGCCGGGCACGACATCGCCACCGACCCGTCCGGCGTACGCGCCCGCATCGGCTACGTCGGCCAGAAGAACAGCGCGGGCGAGAACTACCGCGTCCGCGACGAACTCGTCGCGCAGGGCCGCTGCTACGGCCTGCACATCTCGCAGGCGCGCCGCCGCGCCGACGAGGTGCTCGACATGCTCGACCTCACCCATATGGCCAAGCGCCAGCCGGGCACGCTCTCCGGCGGCCAGCGCCGGCGCCTCGACCTCGCGATCGGCCTGGTGCACGAGCCCAAGCTGCTCTTCCTGGACGAGCCGTCCACCGGCCTCGACCCGACCAGCCGCGCCGAGGTCTGGTCGCACATCCTGCGCCTGCGCGAGGCGATCGGGATGACCATCTTCATGACCACCCACTATCTCGAGGAGGCCGACGCCATGGCCGAGCGGGTGATCATCATCGACAACGGCCGGATCATCGCCGACGGCACCGCCGAGCAGCTCAAGAACGACCTGGCCGGCGACCACATCATCCTGACCACCCCGGACGCCGCCCGCGCCGCCGAGCTGACCGGCGGCGAAGCGGACGGTGGCACCGTGAAGCTGCGCGTCGCCAACGCCCCGGCCGCGCTGCCCGAATGCCTCAGAACCCTCGACGCGCACGAGATCAAGGTCACCGCCGCCGAGACGAAGCGCCCGACCCTCGACGACGTCTTCCTCGCGCTGACCGGAAGGAGCCTGGCCGATGATGACGTTCCTGCGTGACACCGCGACGGTCTTCACCAGGGAGTTCACCCCGTCGCTTCGGCAGCCGACGAACCTGGTCTTCGAGATGTTGCAGCCGCTGCTGTTCCTGTTCCTGTTCGGATCGCTGCTGAAGGGGGCGACGGACACCACGTGGCAGTGGTTCGTGCCCGGCATCCTGGTCATGATGTGCCTGACCGGGCCGATGGGCTCCGGCTACAACCTGCTCACCGAGGCGATCGGCGGCTCGCTGGAGCGCCTCATGGTCTCGCCGCTGAACCGCACCGCCATGCTGGTCGGCCGGACGCTGAAGGAGATGGCCGTCCTGTTCCTCCAGGCCGTGCTGATCATCCTGCTGGCGCTGCCGCTCGGCTTCGAGCTGCACCTGGCCGGGGTGATCCTGGGGATCGCGCTGCTCATCGTGCTGGGGGTGGGGCTCGGGTCGCTGTCGTTCGTGCTGGCGCTCAAGTCGGCGCCGGACGGCACGATGTTCTATCTGGTCACGCAGTGGGCGTTGTTCCCGCTGCTCCTTCTGTCGGGAGTGCTGCTGCCCGTGGACTCCGGCCCGACGTGGTTGCGGATCGTCGGGTACGTGAACCCCGTCAAATATCTCGTCGACGCCCAACGTTCCCTCTTCTCCGGCCAGCTGGGTGATATCTCTGTCTTGTACGGCGCAGCGGCCGCCGGCCTGGTAGCCCTGATCGGCCTCTATGCCGGAAACAGGGCGATGCGCAAGGGCATCTAGACCCCGGAAGGGGTGACGACATGTCGA
Source organism: Nonomuraea sp. NPDC059007 (assembly GCF_042740555.1). Lineage (NCBI taxonomy): Bacteria > Bacillati > Actinomycetota > Actinomycetes > Streptosporangiales > Streptosporangiaceae > Nonomuraea > Nonomuraea sp. NPDC059007. The sequence goes on from NZ_JBHYJD010000002.1 coordinate 25,140, forward strand.
GCGAGCGCGACGACCTCGTCCAGACGCTGGACAAGCACCGCGGGTTCCTGCGCCACACGGTCCAGGGGCTCACCGATGAGCAGGCGGCCCGCACGCCCACGGCCAGCGCGTTGTGCCTGGGCGGCCTCGTCAAGCACGTCGCGAACGTCGAGGAGCGCTGGGCGCGCTTCGCCGTCGGCGGTGCCGAGCACATGGAGAGCGTGCCCGTCGACTGGGAGGGGCAGTTCAGAATGGACGCGGGCGACACGCTCGACGCCCTGCTCAAGCACTACGAGTCGGTGGCTCAGGCCACGAACGAGCTCGCCCGCACGCTCGACCTCGACACCTCGCACGCGCTGCCCACGGCACCGTGGTTCGAGCAGGGGGCGCGCTGGTCGGTCCGCCGCGTGATGCTCCACATCATCGCCGAAACCGCCCAGCACGCCGGCCACGCCGACATCATCCGCGAGTCCATCGACGGCCAGAAATCGATGGGATAAGCCTTAAGAGCGCACTATCCGTTACGGCTCCGCCACCCCTGCGGATAACCCCCTAAAGGCGGACTATCCGTTACGGCTCCGCCGCCCCACCCCCACCCGCCGCCGTGGGCGGGCGCCGATCGTGGGGATCGCTTCTCACGCCGGACGTGGCGCCCGCCGCAACGGCGCCACGTCAACCGGCCAAGTGGTCAACCCCCTCCAAACCGCCCTGGTGGTTGAAGCCTCCCAAGGTCGGTCAGGTCGTCGAGAAGGTCAAGGGCTGACTGCGAGGAACAGGAATGCGGCGAACAGCACCAGGTGAACGCCGCTCTGCAGCAAGGTGGCCCGCCCCGGCACCACGGTGAGGGTGGAGACGCCGACGGTCAGGGCGAGCAGGACCATGTGGGTGCCGCCGAGCCCGAGCACCAGCGGCCCGTCCAGCCAGATGGACGCCAGCGCGATGGCCGGGATCGTCAGGCCGATGCTGGCCATCGCCGAGCCGAGCGACAGGTTGAGGCTGATCTGGAGCTGGTCGCGCCTGGCCGCCCGTACCGCGGCGATGGTCTCGGGCAGCAGGACCAGCAGCGCGATCACCACGCCGACGACGGCGTGCGGCAGCCCGGCCTCGGAGACGGCGCTCTCGATGATCGGCGACTCGACCTTGGCCAGGCCGACGACGGCGACGAGGGCGATCAGGAGGAGGCCGAGGCTGGCGGTCGCGGTTCTGGTGGTCGGCCTGGGCGCGTGGGCGTCCGGGGGCATGGCCTGGCCGTCGTGGGTGACGGGGAGGAAGTAGTCGCGGTGCCGTACCGTCTGGGTGAGGACGAACAGGCCGTAGAGCGCGAGCGAGGCCACGGCGGCGAAGGCGAGCTGGCCGGGGGAGAACTCCGGGCCCTGGGCGCTGGTCGTGAACGTCGGCAGCACGAGGCTGAGCGTGGCGAGCGTGGCCACGGTGGCGAGCGCGCCGCCGGTGCCCTCGGCGTGGAAGGCCACGACCCGCCGCCGGAGCGTGGCGCTGAGCAGCGACAGTCCGACGATGCCGTTGCAGGTGATCATGACGGCGGCGAAGACGGTGTCGCGGGCGAGCGTCGCGGTCTTCTCGCCGCCGCTGATCATCAGGCTGACGATCAGCGCGACCTCGATCACCGTGACCGCGACCGCGAGCACCAGTGAGCCGAACGGCTCGCCGACGCGGTGCGCGATGACCTCGGCGTGGTGCACCGCCGCCAGCACCGCCGCGGCCAGCAGCACCGCGACGATGATCGCGACGGCCATCGGCGGTTCCCGTCCCCATGTCAGAGCCAGCGCCAGAAGTGCGAGGAGAGGGACGGCGGTGGTCCAGTTGAGGAAACGGCGCATGGTATAGATCATGCCCTAAGTGGAGTGTCTGTTCACTTCTGTCCGGTTGGGCAATCGGGCATCATCCGTGCTCAGGGTCATCGTGCGGCAATGCCGGGGCCGTCGTGGGTCCGGGCGGTTCATGATGGAGTCGAGACGGCGACAGCCGAACCTTGTTCTGTTACGGTCGGGTCAAAAGCTCAGGAACGCGTGAAGGGGCACGAATGGCCTTGAACCGTGATTTCGTGGGGCGGTCGTATGCGTCCGCCGCGCCGTACGAGGTCAGCCGGGTGAAGATCCGCGAGTTCGCGGCGGCGATCGGCGACCACAACCCGATCTACCGCGACCGGGACGCGGCGCAGGCCGCGGGACATCCGGACGTGGTGGCGCCGCCCACCTTCCCCATCGTGTTCAGCCTGCAGAGCGGCGGTGAGGCGCTGGCCGACCCCGAGCTGGGGCTGAACTTCGCGATGGTGGTCCACGGCGAGCAGCGGTTCGAGTACGCGCGGCCGATATATCCGGGCGACGAGCTGGTCACCCGGTCGACGATCACCGACATCCGCAGCGCCGGGCGCAACGAGCTGCTCACGATCAGGAGCGAGGTCAGCACCGTCGCCGGCGAGCCCGTCTGCACCACCTACAACACCATCGTCGAGCGTGGAGGGGCGGCCTGAGATGACGGCGACGGTCAAGTACGACGAGGTCGAGGTCGGCCAGCAGATCCCCGCGGCCGACTACCCCGTGCGCCGGCTCAACCTGGTCATGTACGCGGGCGCCTCCGGCGACTTCAACCAGATCCACTGGAACGAGCGGTTCGCCAAGACCGTCGGCCTGCCCGACGTCATCGCGCACGGCATGTTCACGATGGCGCAGGCGGGGCGGTTCGTCACCGACTGGGCCGGCGATCCCGGCGCGGTGGTCGACTACGGGGTGCGGTTCTCCTCGATGGTGGTCGTGCCCGACGACGACGAGGGCGCGACGATCACCGTCAGCGGCGTCGTGGAGGAGAAGCTGGAGGACAAGCGGGTCGTCATCGCTCTGGTGGCCAAGTCCGCGGACGCCAATGTGCTGTCCAAGGCGCGCGCGGTGGTTCAGCTGTCCTGATAGAGGCGGCCTGTCCTGGGGTAGGGCGGTCGGTATGAGTGAAGTGCCGCACCACGTCATCGAGCTGGCGGAGCAGCGCGTGAAGGCGAGGGCGGAGCGCGACTACGCGCTCGCCGACGAGCTGCGCGCGCGGATCGAGCGCGCGGGGTGGCTGGTCAAGGACGCCCCCGACGGCTACACGCTGAGCGAGAAGCCGCCCTACACCATCTGGCCGACCGTCCGCTCGATCCCGATCAGCGCCGTCACCGACGCCCGCCCGCCCCGCCACCTCAACCCGCGGGCCGTCGCCCCCACCTCGGGCACCGGCCGCGACACGACCGGCGGCGACACGGGCTCCCACGCGGGCTCCGGAGCAGGCGCGGGGGCCCAGGAGGATCCCGCCGCCGAGCTGGGCTTCTCCGGCGACCCCGGGCCGAGCGGGACGCCAGAGGACGACATGCTCCACGCGCAGCGGATCTGGGACGCCAGCCTGGCCGCCAACCGGCTCGACGACGCCGGGGTGAACCAGGAGCGGCAACGCGCCGAGATCGCCGACGTCACCGTCTCGGCGGGGCTGATCGCCGACGGCCGGCCGGACGACGTGCGCGCGTGTGTGGAGGCGTTGCTGGAATACACCGACGCCGCCGTGCTCGCCCTCGACCTGGGCAACCGGGACGGCGTGGGCGACGTCCTGCACGAGTTCGCCGCCCGGCGGCCCGAGCGGGTGACCGTCTGGCACGTGGCCGAGCTGCCTCACTGGTTCGGGGGGTCGGCGGGGTGGGGCGCCTGCCGTACGGCATTGATGCGGTTGGACACCTCGGACGTGCACGTCCTGATGGAGACCTCCACGATCCTCACGGGCGACGCGCTCGCGCCGCTGACGGCGGCGATCCAGCACGGCGCGGTCGCGGCCGGGTGGAAGGGCGCCGACCCCGACGCGGACGGCCACACGTGGCACGAGGCCGGTCCGGGACGGGTCCGCGCGCTCATGGGCTACCTGATGGCGGTACGGCGGGCAGAGGCGCTGGCCGCCATGCCGCAGGACGCCCGCTACTACCGCAACGCGGACCTGGAGCTCTCGCTCGGCCTGGACGGCGAGCTCGTGGTGCCGCAGGAGACGCTTCCCGTGCACGGCCTGCGCCACCACGGCTACCACGACGTCGACCAGGACTACCGCGAACGCGAGTCCCGCCGCACCTACGACCGGGTCCTGCGCCTGCTGCGCTCCTCCTGACGCGGGCGCCGGGTGCCGCGCATCGCGGGGGGCTCATAAGCTAGGGCCCCATGGAGATGCTGGCGCCGTACACCACGCTGGGCCTGGGCGGCCCGGCCCGCGAGTTCGTCGAGGCCGGTACGGCGGAGCAGCTCGTCTCCTTCGTGGCCGAGGCCGACCGGGACGGGGTTCCCACGCTGGTGCTGGGCGGCGGCAGCAACCTGGTGGTGCCCGACGAGGGCTTCGACGGGCTGGTGGTCAAGGTCGCCTCGACCGGGGTGCGGGCCGAGCGCGACGGCGGGCAGGTGCTGCTCACGGTCGAGGCGGGCGAGGACTGGGACGCGCTCGTGGCCCGCGCGGTCGCCGAGGGCTGGTCCGGCATCGAGTGCATGTCCGGCGTTCCTGGCCTGGTGGGGTCCACGCCGATCCAGAACGTGGGCGCCTACGGGCAGGACGTGTCGCAGACCGTCCGTTGCGTGCGGGCCTACGACCGCAAGACCCGGCAGGTGGTGGACATCGAGGCGCGCCGGTGCGGGTTCTCCTACCGCGACAGCGCGTTCAAGCGGGACCTGTCGCGGCACGTGGTGCTGGGTGTCACCTACGTCCTGGACATCTCCGACCTGTCGGGCGAGGTGGCCTACAAGGAGCTGGCCGCGCGCCTCGGGGTGCCGATGGGCGAGCGGGTAGGACTCGCGGACGCCCGCGCGGCCGTCTTGGCCCTGCGCAGGAGCAAGGGCATGGTGCTCGACCCGGAAGACCCCGACACCCGCAGCGCCGGGTCGTTCTTCACCAACCCGATTCTGACCCCCGGCCAGGCCGCCGAGCTGGAGCTGCGCGCGCCCGGCCATCCTCGCTGGGACCTGCCCGACGGCACGGTCAAGGTGCCGGCGGCGTGGCTGATCGAGCAGGCCGGCTTCCCCAAGGGGTACCGCCGCGGGCCCGCCCGCATCTCCACCAAGCACACGCTCGCCCTCACCAACCCCGACGGCTCGGCCACCGCGGCCGACCTGCTGGCGCTGGCCAGGGAGGTGCGCGACGGGGTCGTGGAGAAGTTCGGGGTGCGGCTGGTCAACGAGCCGGTGATGGTCGGCTGTGAGCTCTGACACCCTCGCCCGAGGAACATTCGCCGGGTTCCGCCTGTTAAAGTTGCCGAGATATTCCGAAGGGGAGTAGTCCCGAATCACGTGATCGACACACTGGCGTCTCGACGCCCGGTCACGTGGGCCTTCACAGGCGGACGAGACCTTCGGCCTGGCTGTCATGCCGGGCCGAAGAGTCGTGCCCCTGCAGGCGCTCCGGTCCGGTTCGTAGGAATGAGGACCGTTGGAAGCGTTCTGGATCAGTCTTGTGGCCATTTTCGTGGCGGAGCTGGGTGACAAGAGCCAGCTGATGGCGATGACGTTCGCCACCCGATTCAAGGCCTGGCCGGTATTGGTCGGCATCACCATCGCCACGACCGTCGTGCACCTGTTCAGCGTGGCCGTCGGCGGGCTCATCGGCGACGCCCTGCCCACCACCGCGATCTCCGTCGCCGCGGGTATCGCCTTCCTCGGCTTCGCGTTGTGGACGCTGCGCGGCGACGAGCTGACCGACGAGGAGTCGAAGAAGGCCCAGCGCACCACCAGGAACGCGATCATCGCGGTGACGGTCGCGTTCTTCCTGAGCGAGCTGGGCGACAAGACGATGCTGGCCACGATCGTCCTGGCCACGCAGCACGGCTGGCTCGGCACCTGGATCGGCTCCACCGTCGGCATGGTCGCCGCGGACGCCCTGGCCATCGTGGTCGGGCGGATCCTCGGCAAGCACCTGCCGGAGAAGGCCATCCGCTACGGCGCCGCCGCGGCGTTCGCCGTCTTCGGCATCGTCCTGCTGGCCGACGCCATCTGGTAGCTCAGGACGACAACAGCGACAGCCGGTACGCGGCCGCGGCGGCCTCGCCCCGGCTGGAGACACCGAGCTTGGCCAGGATGTTGGAGACGTGCACGCTGACCGTCTTCGCCGAGATGAACAGCTCGGCCGCGATGTCGCGGTTGCTGCGCCCCAGCGCCACCAGCCGGAGCACTTCCAGCTCCCGGGGCGTCAGCAGCTCCGACGTCGCCGACGGCGCGGAGGCGCCGCCCACCCGCCGGCTGAGCATCTCGATCTCCTCCAGCAACGGGCTGGCCCGCAGCGCCTCGGCCAGCGGCTGCGCGACCCGCAGCCGCGTGGCGGCGCCCTCGCGGTCGCCCGACTGGGCGGCGATGGTCGCGGCGTGCAGGAGCGCCTTGGCCTGGGCGTGCGGGCGGCGCAGCCGTTCCCACGCGGCCGCGGCGGCGTCGAAGTCGCCGGTGTAGGTCAGGCGGTAGGCCTCGGCGGGCGGGCCCGAGATGCGTAGCGTGGCGGCGACCTCGGCGGCGTGGCCGCGTACGTGCTCGGACAGCGTAGGGTCGAGGGCCTCGGCCTGGTCGCAGACGTGGCTGATGAGGGAGAGCAGCCGCCAGCCGAGCGCCGACTTGCTGGACTGCGACGGCCGCGACAGCACCCGGTGGGCGACCTCCAGCGCCGACTCGGGCTCGCCCTTCAGCAGGTGCCAGCCCATGTGCAGGCGGGAGCTTGACGTGATGTCCTGGACGAAGTCCTCGGGACGTTCCTTGAGCACGCCCAGCTCGGACAGGTTGCTCTCCAGCGTCGACAGGTCGCCGCGCGACAGCGCGATGTCGGCCTGGACGCGCAGGATGTGGTGGCGGGTGCGCAGGCTGGGGCCGAACCTCAGCGAGCGTTCCGCGGTCTCCAGCGCCTCGTCCCAGCGGCCGAGAAGTTCGAGCGCCTCGGCACGGTTGTTGAGGATGAAGACGCCGATGGTCCTGATCAGGCCGTACTTCTTGGCCATGCGCTCGCCCTCGTAGGAGAGTTCGAGCGCCTCTTCCGAGCGGCCGAGGTCGTTGAGCGCGTCGATGTTGTTGCCGACGGAGCGCAGGATGAGGCGGGGCGAGTCGATGCGCTCGCCTATCGCGCGGGCGAGCTGGTTGGTCTCGTACTGCGCGATGCTGCCGCCGGCCATGGCCTGGCCGAGGGCGAGGTTCATGAGGAGCTCGCCCTCCAGGTGCTCGTCGCCGATGTCCCTGGCGATGAGCAGGCCCTCCTCGCACCTGGCGGTGCCCTCCTCGACCTCGCCCTGCAGCATCAGGTGCTGGCTGAGCTTCGTCAGCACCTCGGCGCGCGGGTGGCTGTGGTCGGGAACCAGCTCCAGGGCCTTGTGGAAGTCCTCGACGACGCCCATCTTGCCTTTGGCGATCTTGAACCCGGCCCAGCGCACCATGAGCATGGCCACGCGGTCGGGCTGGGTGACCTCGTCGAGCCCGGCGAGCGCCGCCCGCACGAACTTCACGCCGCGATCCACCTCGGCGCTGTTGGCCGCGGCCAGCGCGGCCTTCTCCAGCACGTAGGAGTGGTCGGCGTCGATGCGCCCGGCCGCGCCCGGCACCTTGTCCCAGAGCATGAGCACGCGTTCGAGCAGCGGGATCGCCTCGGCGTAGGCGAAGGCCTTCATCGACTTGCGGGCCGCCTCCCAGGCGGAGATGAGGGCCCATTCGTCGTCGCGCGCGCCGTACCAGTGGTGGGCCAGTTCGACGGCGGCGCGACCGGGCGGGACGAGCTTGCGGTCGCGGGAGATCTCCTCGGCGTAGCGCGCGTGCAGCCGCTGGTGCTCGCCGGGCAGAAGCTCCTCGTGTACGGCTTCGCGGATCAGCGCGTGCCGGAAGACGTAGGCCCGGTTGTCGGCGATCTGCAGCACGTTCCCCGCGATGGCGGGGCGCAGCGCGGACTCCAGTTCCAGGTCGGACAGGCCGCTGACGGCGGCGAGCAGGGCGTGGCCGATCCGGATGCCGCCGGCCGCGGCCACCCGCAGGACGCGCTGGGTCTCCTCGGGCAGGCGCTCGACGGCGCTGAGGATGAGGTCCTGCATGGAGTCGGGAAAGACGCAGTCGCCGTCGGGGTCGTCGAGCAGCGCCTCGACGAACAGCGGGATGCCCTCGCTGCGCTCGAAGACCTTCTCGACCCTGGCGTACTCGGGGGTCCGGCCCAGGATGCCGGTCATCTGCTCGGCCACCTCGTCCTGCGACAGGCGGGGCAGGTCGAGCCTGAGCACGCCCCTGACCCGGCTCAGCTCGGCCAGGACGGGGCGTAGCGGGTGCTGGCGGTGCAGGTCGTCGGATCGGTAGGTGAGCACGATCAGGACCTGGGCGGCGGCGAGGTTGCGGCTGAGGAAGGCGATGAGGTCGCGGCTGGAGCGGTCGGCCCAGTGGATGTCCTCGATGAACAGGACCGTGGGGCGGGACTCGGCGAGGCGCTCCAGCAGGGTGAGGAACTGCTCGAACAGCCGGGCGCGGCCGGTGTCGGTGTCACCGTCGACGGTGGGCTCGCCGAACTCCGGCAGGAGCCTGGCCAGGTCGCGTTCGGCGCCCTCCGGCAGGAGACGGGCGATCCTGGCGGTGCCCATCTCCCTGACGAGTTGCCTGAGCGCGGCGGTGAACGGCGCGTAGGCGAGGCCGTCGGTGGACAGTTCCACGCAGCCCCCGAAGAGCACGTGGGCGCCGTCCTGGGCGGCCCGATCGGCGAACTTCTGCACCAGCCGGGTCTTGCCCACACCGGCTTCGCCGCCGAGCAGCACGGCCGTGGCGGTGCCCTGCCTGGCCGCGTCCATGGCGTCGGCGAGGTGGGCGAGTTCCGCTTCCCGCCCGACGAAGACGGGACTCACCATACGTCCCAGCATGTCATCCAGCATGTCATGCCTTACCTGTAGCTTTCGCCGCATTTATGGAGGCGCTGACCAGAGGCGGAAGGGCTCTCGCGTCGTCCAGGCTTCGGCCGGAGGCGGCGGGGTTCGGGGGTGGTTTGGGAGACGTTCCCGTGGGGTCAAGGGGGGTGTGAGGCCCGGCCGCGAGGGAGGGTGCGGCCGGGCACTCTTGCGGGGGTCATGACGCGCGGTGCTTGCCGAAGACCGAGCGGCGCTCGGACTTGTTGCGGCGCTCCGCCTCACGTACCCTGCGGTGCTCGGCGGCGGCCCGCCGAAGCTCACTGGCCTGGCTCTTCATCAGCTGGAAGTCGAGCTCGGGGTTCATTTCCTTCTCCTTTGTCGTCTGCACCCCTAACACTCCTCCTAAGGCCCACCCAGCCACATCGGTCGGATGCCTTATCTCTTGCCGAACCATCGGCTTACCCCTACCTAGGACATGCCTGCCACCCGCCTAAGGCAGGCCACGATGATGGCCCATGAGACGCATCGCGATCGCCGCGCTGGCGCTGTTCTCGCTGGTGGCGGCGGCGCCCGCCGCGGCTCGGGAAACGGGCTGGCGGGTCTCCAGGACGGACGGGTCCCTGGGCGGCTATCAGGACGTGGGCGCCACCGGCGGCGACGACGCCTGGGTGGTCAGAACCGGGCAACCCCTGCTGCGATGGAACGGCAAAGCCTGGCGGAACACGGCGGGCGGGGCGGTGCCGTACCTGGTGACGGCGGCGGGACGGGATACGGCCTGGCAGTTCGTGCAGAGCCCGGCCCGGGTGGATGCCCGCCAGCTGACCGGCGGCAAGTGGTACGCGCGCCCGATCGAGGCCGAGGGCGCGCACGCGACGGCGGCGCTGGCCACGGGGCCGTCGGAGTGCTGGGCGGCGGGGCTGCGGCTCGGCCCGCGCGGGCTGCGCGACGTGGTGTGGCACTGGACGGGCAGGCGCTGGACGGAGGTGGCCGCCCCGCTGCCGATCACCGACTTCGCCGCCTCCTCCCCGAAGGACGTGTGGGCGCTCAGCAGCCTGGGGGCCGAGTCGCCCGCGCACGCCGCGTCGGTCCTGCGGCTGACGGACTCGGGGTGGCGGCGCTCGCCGGTGCCGTCGATCTCCCTGCCCAGCCGGTCGCGGGTCGGCGACGCCTACGCGGAACTGCACGACATCGTGGCGCTCGGGCCGGACGAGGCGTACGCCGTGGGCGGAATCTCCTTCATCATCGGCGAGGAACGGGTCATGCGTGAGGCCGTGGTGCTGCGCTGGAACGGCACCTCCTGGGTCCGGCTGGCCCACCGCCCGGCCGGGACCTCCTATACGAAGGTCGCGCCGGACGGCGCCGGAGGGTTGTGGCTGGCCACGAGGCGCCAGGACCTGCCGGACGTGCTCACCCATTACCAGGGCGGACGCTGGACGCGGACCCCGGTCGGCAAGGTCACGCTCAACGGCCTGGCCAACGTGCCGGGAACCAGGACGATGTGGGCCACGGCCGAAGCGCGTGAGGCTGGAGTGACGCGTCAGCTGATCCTCAGCTATCGGTGACCTGATCCGGTTTGGAGGTAGCCTGCCCGGTCGGCGATGCTGTGGGGGTGTCAACTGTGACTACCTCGCTCGCGGACGTGGCGGCATCCGCCACCACCCTGCGGGCCTTCCTGCACGGCCTGCCCGGTGTCGACCGGGTCGGCGCGGACCAGCGAGCGGCGATGCTCGGCACCCGATCCATCAAGACGACCGCGAAGGCGCAGGCCATCGACCTGGCCATCTCCATGGTCGACCTCACCACGCTGGAAGGCGCGGACACGCATGGCAAGGTGCGGGCGATGTGCACCAAGGCGATGCGTCCTGGTGGCGGCGCGCCTCGTGTCGCGGCGGTCTGCGTCTACCCCGACCTGGTGGCCGTCGCCGCCGAGACCGTCAAGGGCTCGGGGGTGAAGGTCGCCTCGGTGGCGACCGCCTTCCCGAGCGGGCGCTCCAGCCTGGAGGTCAAGGTCAGCGACACCGCGCTGGCCGTGGCGGCGGGCGCCGACGAGATCGACATGGTGATCGACCGCGGCGCCTTCCTGGAGGGCGACTACCTCAAGGTCTTCGAGGAGATCGTCGCGGTGAAGGCCGCCTGCGGCCAGGCGCACCTGAAGGTGATCCTGGAGACGGGCGAGCTGGCGACCTATGACAACGTACGGCGCGCGTCCTGGCTGGCCATGATCGCCGGCGCCGACTTCATCAAGACCTCCACCGGCAAGGTGGCCCCGGCGGCCACGCTCCCGGTGACGCTGATCATGCTGGAGGCCGTGCGCGACTTCCGCGACGCCACCGGCCGCCAGGTGGGCGTGAAGCCCGCGGGCGGGATCCGCACCACGAAGGACGCCATCAAGAACCTGGTCCTGGTCAACGAGACCGCGGGCGCGGACTGGCTGACGCCCGAGTGGTTCCGGCTGGGCGCCTCCTCGCTGCTCAACGACCTGCTGATGCAGCGAGAGAAGCTGGCCACCGGCCGCTACGCGGGCCCCGACTACTTCACCTTGGACTGACGATGGCCTTCGAATACGCGCCCGCGCCCGAGTCGCGCGATGTCGTCGACATCAAGCCGTCCTACGGGCTGTTCATCAACGGCGAGTTCGCCGAGGGGTCCGGCGCCCCCTTCAAGACGATCAACCCGGCCAGCGAGGAGAAGCTCGCCGAGATCGCCACCGCCACCTCCGACGACGTGGACCGCGCGGTCCAGGCCGCGCGCAAGGCGTTCGGCGTCTGGAGCGCGCTGCCCGGCTCCGAACGGGCCAAGTACATCTTCCGCATCGCCCGCATCATCCAGGAGCGGGCCCGCGAGCTGGCCGTGCTGGAGTCGCTCGACAACGGCAAGCCCATCCGCGAGTCGCGGGACGTGGACGTGCCGCTGGTCGCGGCACACTTCTTCTACTACGCGGGCTGGGCCGACAAGCTGGAGCACGCCGGGTTCGGCACCAAGCCGCTGGGCGTGGCCGGTCAGGTCATCCCCTGGAACTTCCCGCTGCTCATGCTGGCCTGGAAGATCGCTCCGGCGCTGGCCTGCGGCAACACCGTCGTACTCAAGCCGGCCGAGACGACCCCGCTGACCGCGTTGCTGTTCGCGGAGATCTGCCAGCAGGCGGACCTGCCGCCGGGCGTGGTCAACATCGTCACCGGCGCGGGCGAGACCGGCGCCGCCGTCGTGGCACACTCCGACGTCGACAAGGTCGCCTTCACCGGCTCCACCGAGGTCGGCCGGATCATCGCCCGCACCGTCGCGGGCACCGACAAGAAGCTCACGCTGGAACTCGGCGGCAAGGCCGCGAACATCGTGTTCGAGGACGCCGCCATCGACCAGGCCGTCGAGGGCATCGTCAACGGCATCTTCTTCAACCAGGGCCACGTGTGCTGCGCCGGCTCGCGGCTGCTGGTGCAGGAGTCGATCCAGGACGAGCTGCTGGCCGCGCTCAAGCGCCGCCTCGGCACGCTGCGGCTCGGCGACCCGCTCGACAAGAACACCGACATCGGCGCCATCAACTCCGCCGAGCAGCTGGCGAAGATTCGTGAAATGTCGGAAATCGGGGACTCGGAAGGCGCGGAGCGCTGGTCGCCGCCGTGCGAGCTTCCGGCCAAGGGGTTCTGGTTCCCGCCGACCCTCTTCACCGGCGTCGCCCAGTCCCACCGCATCGCCCGCGAGGAGATCTTCGGGCCGGTGCTGTCCGTGCTCACCTTCCGCACCCCGGCCGAGGCCGTGGAGAAGGCCAACAACACCCCGTACGGGCTGTCGGCCGGCGTCTGGACCGAGAAGGGCTCGCGCATCCTGTGGATGGCCGACCGGCTGCGCGCCGGAGTGGTGTGGGCCAACACCTTCAACAAGTTCGACCCCACCTCGCCGTTCGGCGGGTACAAGGAGTCGGGCTACGGCAGGGAAGGCGGGCTCGCCGGGCTGGAGGCCTACCTCGATGTGTGAGCACAAGCGTGGCAAACGCAGGGCCCGCCGCGGGCAGGCCACCCGGGGACACGCCTTCGCCAGGGCCGGGCGGCCCGGCCGTACCGGGTGGTTCGCGCACCGCTGCGGCGTCAGCAGGTGCGGTCAGATCTTCGCTCCTGTGCAACTGACCCAGGAGATCACGTGGAGGGGGCGCGGCGATGAGTAGGTTGGCCGTTCGCAAGACCTACAAGCTGTTCATCGGCGGGGCGTTCCCGCGCTCCGAGAGTGGAAGGTCCTACGTCGTGACCTCGGCCAAGGGCGAGTTCGTGGCCAACGCGGCACGTGCCTCGCGCAAGGACGCCCGTGACGCCGTGGTGGCCGCCCGCAAGGCCTTCCCCGGATGGTCGGGGGCCACGCCGTACAACCGGGGGCAGATCCTCTACCGCGTCGCGGAGATGCTGGAGGGGCGGCGGGCGCAGTTCGCCGAGGAGCTGGGCGGGCCCAAGAAGGCCGCGGCCGAGCGGGTGGACGCGGCCGTGGACCGGCTGGTCTGGTACGCCGGTTGGTCGGACAAGATCGCCTCGGTGCGCGGGGCGGCGAATCCGGTGGCGGGGCCGTACTTCAACCTCTCGACGCCGGAGCCGACCGGGGTGGTCGCGGTCGTCGCGCCCGCCGACCCGCTGCTCGGGCTGATCTCGGTGATCGCGCCCGTCATCGTCACCGGGAACACGTGCGTGGTGGTGGCCGCGGAGAACGCGCCGCTGCCCGCGATCACGCTGGCCGAGGTGCTGGCCACCTCCGACCTGCCCGGCGGGGTGGTCAACCTCCTCACCGGCCACCAGTCGGAACTGGCCCCGTGGCTGGCCGCGCACATGGACGTCAACGGCCTGGACCTCGGCGGGGTCGAAGATCCCGACCTGGCGCTGAAGTGCGAGCAGGAGGCCGCCGAGAACCTCAAACGCGTCTTCCGCCCGGCTTCCGAGGACTGGTCCGCCGACCCGGCGCTCACTCGCATGACCCGCTTCCTCGAAACCAAAACCGTCTGGCATCCCGTCGGGATCTGACTCTGCCTTAGAGCCTCCATCCGTTGTTTCAGGGCCTCCATCCGTTACGGCGAGCCCCCCGCCCACGCCACCCGCCGGCGTGGGCGGGCGCCGATCGTGGGGGTCGCTTCTCACGTCGGACGTGGTGCCCGCCGTCACGGCCCTTCGCTCGCCCCCTCGACCGGCCTACCGGGGAGGGATGTGGTGAGTGTGCCGGAACAGGTCGTTCGGGTCGTAGGTCGTCTTGAGATCCCTGAGGCGTTCGTATGCCTCTGGCTCGAAGGCCTTTTTCACGTTTTCTTCCGTCGCGTGGGCGGCGAACAGGAAGTTCAGCGCCTTTCCACCGGTCGACCAGGGGCGTAGGGCGGCTTCGGTCTGAGCGTGTTCCGGGGTTACCTCGTTGCCTCTGGAGACGATTCCGTAGAGAAACGACGCGTTCCGGTTGCCTATGGCGTTCGGTGTCGTCGGTGGGCGGGACAGGGCTCCGCCCAGGTGGCGGATCTCCACGATGGTGGTGGTCAGGGACCTTGCCGCCTCCACGGCCTGGGGTGGCAGTTCCCTCAGGAGGCTGTGGGAGGACTGGGAGGCCACCGGGTCGGTCGGGTCGTTGTGGATGACGCCCGATCGGGTGTAGGGGATCTCCTCCACCTTGTCCATCAGGCGCGGGCCGTACGCGCGCAGGGGTTCTATCAGGCGCTCGCCCTCCTTCGCGGACCCGAGATAGGCGATGCGGATGTGGGTTGCCCGGCGGGCGCGCAGGGGTTCGGGGACGAACGGGGCGTCGGGGAACGGGATGACGGCCACGGACGAGGTCATCTCCTCCGGGACGTTCGCCACCCATTCGCGCCAGGCGTGCACCGCTTCGAAGCCGTCGAAGAACATCGCGCCGCCGTACAACGTCTTCACCGGGAACAGGGCGATTTCCATGCCCGTGGCCACGCCGAGGTTGCCCCTGCCGCCGAGCAGGGCCCAGAACAGGTCGGGCTCCTTGTCGGGAGTGGCCAGGACGAGTTCGGCGTCGGCGGTCACCACCTCTATCGCCTTGACGTGGTCGGCGGCGTAGCCGTGCTTGCGGGCCATGAGGCCGATGCCGCCGCCGAGCGTGTAGGAGAGCGCGCCCACCGCCGGGGCGGCGCCGGACAGCGGGGCCAGGCCGTGCGGGGCGGCGGCTTCGATCACCTTCGACCACGGGGTGCCCGCCTCGATCCAGGCGGTCCTGGCCGCCGGGTCTACGCGGACGCCGTTCATCCTTCCCGTGGTGATGAGGACGCCGCCCTCACTCGCGCTCGCCAGTCCGTGGCCGGTGGCCTGGACGGCCACTCGCAGGTTGTGCGCGGAGGCGTGGGACACGGCGGCGCGGATGTCGGCGGCGTTCTCCGCGGCGAAGATCACGTCGGGGCGATGGCTCGCGGAGAGCTGGAAACCGGTCCGCTCGCTGTCGTACTGGTCGGAGTCTGCGGTGATGGTGTGAGCCATACGGCCATCCTGCCGAGGGGCTTTCCATAAGTCCAAGAGCTGGTTCTGCTCGTAGCTATAATCCACAGTTATGGAACTGCGGCAGCTCGAGTACTTCGTGTCGGTGGTCGAGGAGGGCGGCTTCACCAAGGCCGCGGCCAAGCTGCACGTGGCGCAGCCCGGTGTGAGCGCGCAGGTCAAGCAGCTGGAACGGGAGCTGGGGCAGCCGTTGTTCGACCGGTCGGGGCGCAGCGTGACGCTGACCGAGGTGGGACGGGCGGTGCTGCCCTACGCGCGGGCCGCGCTGTGGGCGGTGACCGGGATGCGTGACGTCGTCGACGAGTTCACCGGGCTGCTGCGGGGGCGGGTGGTCATGGCCGTGGTGACCGCGCCCTGGGCGCTGGATCTGGCCGGGCTCCTGGCGGGCTTCCACGCCAAGCATCCGGCTGTGGAGATCACGCTCAACGAGATGGATCCGGTCACGCTCGCCGAGGCGCTGGCGGCCGGGCAGGTGGACCTGGCCCTGCTCGGGCTCGGGGCGCCGCTGCCCGCCGGGGTGGAGACCCAGGTGGTCATCGACCAGGACGTCGTGGCGGCGGTCGGGCATGGGCACCCGCTTGACGGGCGAGACTCGGTCACGGTTTCGGAGCTGCGGGACCACACGTTGATCACGCTGCCGTCGGGGACCGGGTTGCGGTCCATCCTCGAGTCGGCCTGTGCCGGTGCGGGCTTCCGGCCCCGGGTGGCGTTCGAGGCAAGTGAGCCGTACTTCCTCGCCAAGCTGGCCGGGCACGGGCTGGGGGTGGCGATCCTGCCGCGGTCGGCCACTTCGCGGCGTCGCGGCCTGCATGTGCTGGAGATCCGGGAGCCCGCCATGCGGGGGCAGATGGGGCTGGCCTGGCGTACCGACCAGCCCGCTGGGCCGGCGGCCCGTGCGCTGGTCGAGCACGCCAGGGCGATGATGGGCGGGCCTGGTCAGCTCTGGGTCAGGTAGTCGCCTGTGCCACGGCCGCCGGTGCGCGGCGGTAGGTGGCCAGGGTGAACAGCACCGCTGCCACGCCCAGTCCGGTGGAGAGGATGATCACGCCGGCTCTGCCGTACCACTCCAAGGCCAGGCCGCCCGTGAGGCCCGCCACGAACAGGCCCGCGTACTGGGCCGACGAGAGCAGTCCCAGTCCGATCGGCACGCTGCCGGGGACCGCGGCGACCGTCCGGTACTGCTGCGCGGGGGCCATCAGCCAGCCCACCGTTCCCCAGAGGAAGGCCCAGACCAGGGCGATCGGCAGTGACAGGTTCGCGACCGGGATCAGGGCGAGGAAGACGGTCGCGGCGACGAGGCTCAGGAAGACCATCCGGCGCGGGCCGTACGCGTCGGTGAGGCGGCCACCGAGCTGGTTGCCGATGATCCCGCCCAGCCCCCACGCCCACAACACCGCGGGGAGCGACAGGTCGAAGAGCGAACCGATGTAGGTGTAGGCGGTGAATCCCGCGGAGAACATCAGCAACTGGGTCATCAGCACCGCCGCTACGCCTCGGTCGGCCAGCGGGGCGAAGCGGTCGCGCAGCCGTCCGGAGGAGGGGATCACCACTTCTGGCACCAGTACGGCCACGCCGACCAGGCCCACGACGCCGAGCGCCACCACCAGCCAGATCGTCGAACGCCAGCCGCCGGCCCCGCCGAGCCAGGTACCGAGCGGCACCCCGATCGCCGAGGAGACGCTCAGCCCGCCCATCACCAGCGCCAGCGCGCGGCCCCGGCGTTCCGGCGAGGTCAGCGCGTTGGCGACGCCGGACGCGGTCGGCGTGAACATGGCCGCCCCGGCCGCGGCGATCACCCGCGTGGCGAGGATCAAGGGGTAGGTGGGGGCGATGGCGGTCAAGGCGTTGCCCAGGATGAAGACGGCGAGCGCGATCACCAGCAGGCGTTTGCGCGGCACCCTGGCCGTGAGCGCCGCCAGCACGGGCGAGAGGATGGCGTAGGCCAGCGCGAACACCGTCGCCAACTGCCCGGCCGCCGCCACGGAGATGTGCAGGTCACGGGAGATCGGAGGGAGAAGTCCCGCCGTGACGAACATGCCCGTCCCAACAGCGAAATTTCCCACAGCAAGTGGATAAAGCCTGGAATTCACTCCCACTACGCTGGCTTATAGTTGGATGGTTGTCAAACAATGGAACTGAAGTAGAGTGGCACCATGCGCCAGCTTCCGCACCCGGACGCCAAGGACATCCAGCTCACGGAGGTGCTGAGGGTTCTGGGGGACCCCGTGCGGCTGGAACTGGTCGTCAAGCTCGCCGACGGCCGCGAGCTGTCGTGCTCCAGCGCCGGGGACGACCTCGACATCCACAAGTCGACGCTGTCGCACCACTACCGCGCGCTGCGTGAGGCCGGCGTCACCAGGACCCGGCTGAACGGTCGTGAACGCATGCTCAGCCTGCGCAGGGACGACCTCGACGCCCGCTTCCCCGGCCTGATCTCCTCCATCCTCACCGCCGCCCACCCCGCCTGAACCCGTGCCCACCCCACCCCACAACCCCACCCCACCGACGAGCGCCACGCCGCCCGAGCCAGGGCCTACACCCGGCCTGCCCACCCCCGTGACACCTGGGTCGGCGACATCTGCGCCGGGGGACGCCTCGGGCTCTCCGGCCACCGGTGTGTCGTCGGGGATGTCGGGCGCACCCGGCTTGCCTGTCGCGGCGGCGCCTGGGTCGGGCGACGCCTCGGGCTCTCCGGCCTCGGGCTCTCCGACCTCGGGCTCTCCGGTCTCCGGTGTGTCGTCCGGGTTGTCGGGCGTACCCGGCTCGGCGGGGGTGGGGGATGGTTCTGGGTCTTTGGCCGTCGGTTGGGGTGGGTTGCCGATTGCTGGGGTGTTGGGGGAGTTGTCGGGGGTGCTCGGACGGCACGGCTGTGCGGTGCTCACCGCGCCCCCCGGCACCGGCAAGACCACGGTGGTTCCCCTCGCGCTGGCCGAGGAAGGGCTGCGGGTGCTGGTGGCCGAGCCGCGGCGGCTGGCCGTACGGGCGGCCGCGCACAGGATGGGTGTCAGCTACACGATCAGGGGCGAGCGCAAGGTCGGGCGCAACCCCATGGTCGAGGTCGTGACGACGGGCGTGCTGCTGCAACGCCTCCAGCGCGACCAGGAACTCCCCGGCGTGGACGTCGTCATCCTCGACGAGTGCCACGAACGCCACCTCGACGCCGACACCGCCCTCGCCTTCCTGCTCGACGTCCGCGAGACGCTCCGCCCGGACCTGCGCCTGCTGGCCACCTCCGCGACCGCCGACGCCGCGCCCCTGGCCCGCCTGCTCGGCGACGCGCCGATCGTGGCCGCGACCGGCGCCCTGCACCCCGTCGAGACCGTGTGGGCGCCGCCGCCCCGCCCGCTCGCGCCGCCGCACGGGCTGCGGGTCGATCCCACGCTGCTGTCCCACGTCGCCTCGACGGTACGGCGGGCGCTGGCCGAACGGCAGGGCGACGTGCTGTGCTTCCTGCCCGGCGTCGCCGAGATCGGCAAGGTCGCCAGGATGCTCGCCGACGAGGACGTGCAGGTGCTCCAGGTACACGGCCAGGCCCCCGCCCACGTCCAGGACGCCGTGCTCGCCCCCGCCACCGCCCGCCGGGTCGTGCTGGCCACGTCGGTGGCCGAGTCGAGCCTGACCGTGCCCGGGGTACGCGTGGTCGTGGACTCGGGGCTGGCCCGCGAACCGCGTACCGACCACGCGAGGGGGCTCGGCTCGCTCACCACGGTCCGCGCGTCGAAGGCGGCGGCGGTGCAGCGGGCGGGACGGGCGGGCCGTGAGGCGCCCGGCGCCGTCTACCGCTGCTGGACCGAGGCCGAACACCAGCGCCTGCCCGACCACCCGCAACCCGAGATCGCCCTGGCCGACCTGACCGGTTTCGCCCTCCAGGCCGCCTGCTGGGGCACTCCGGACGCCACTGGCCTGCGCCTCCTGACCTCGCCGCCGCCGGCCGCGATGTCCGCCGCCGCGCGTACCCTCGAAACGCTTGGAGCCCTTGAATCCGGAACCTCGCGGGTGACCGGTCGTGGGCGGCGGATGGCGCAGGTGGGCGTGCACCCGCGCCTGGCCAGGGCGCTCCTGGACGCGGGACCGGGCGCCGCGGAGGTGGTCGCCCTGCTGTCCGACCAGCTCCCCAGGGACGCCTCCGACGACCTGGCCGAGGTCTGGCGCTCGGCCCGCCGCGGCGCGCTGCCCCGCTGGCGCAAGGAGGTCGAACGCCTGACCCGCGCCGCCGCGGCGACGGGCGGGCGGCGGGGCTCCGTCGACGCGGTGGCCGGGGTGACGGTGGCGCTGGCGTTTCCCGAGCGGGTGGCGCGGCGCAGGGGCGGGGCCTATCTCATGGCGTCCGGTACGCAGGCGCAGCTCGGCGAGGGGTCGCGGCTGGGAGAGGCCGAGTGGCTGGCCATCGCGGTGGCCGACCGGCCGGCGGGGTCGGCGACCGCGCGGATCCGGCAGGCCGTGGTGATCGACGCGGACACGGCCAGGCTGGCCTGCGAGGTCACGGTCGAGGACGAGGTGGCCTGGAAGGTGCCGCCCGGGGAGCGGCGCGGTGACGTGGTGGCGCGGCGGGTCGAGCGGATGGGCGCGATCGAGCTGGGGTCCAAGCCGCTGCGGGGCGCCGAGGTGCGGGAGGCTCTGCTGTACGGCCTGCGTACCGAGGACGTGCTCACCTGGACCCCCGAGGCCGTGGCCCTGCGCGAACGCATGGCCTTCTGCCATCGGGCGGCCGGCGACCCGTGGCCGGACATGGACGCGCTGCCCGACCTGGCCGAGCAGTGGCTGGAGCCGGAGCTGTCGCGGGCGCGCCGCCGTTCCGACCTGGAACGCATCGACGTGGCCACGGCGCTGCGCAGGCTGATTCCGTGGAGCCGGCGGCTTGAGGAGGTCGCCCCGGAGCGGATCGAGGTGCCGAGCGGGTCGCGGATCCGCGTCGACTACTCGGGCGGGCAGCCGGTGCTGGCGGTCAAGCTGCAGGAGCTGTTCGGCTGGGACGACGCCCCGAAGATCGCGGGAGTGCCGCTGCTCATCCACCTGCTGTCCCCGGCGGGCCGGCCGGCGGCGGTTACGGCGGACCTGGCCTCGTTCTGGCGTGAGGGCTACCGGGCGGTACGGGCCGAGCTGCGCGGGCGCTATCCCAAACATCCCTGGCCGGAGGACCCTTTGACGGCGAAGGCCACACGCCACACCAATGCCCGGATAATGGGGAAATGACCGACGAGAGGGTGCTGGCGGCGGCGCGCAACAACGCCGAGTGGTGCGACCTGATGTCACGGGCGCACGGCATCACCGGGCACTTCGGCCCCGCGGTGTGGAGCAGCGACCGCAGGACGCCGCCCTACTACCCCGACGCCGTCACCCTCGATCCCGCGGCCACCGCCGCCGACGTGCTGGACGGCATCGACGCGGGCCCGTGGGCCTCGGTGAAGGACAGCTTCGCAGCGCTGGAGCTGGACGGCGGGTTCGAGGTGCTGTTCGAGGCGAGCTGGATCCACCGGGAGCCGCCCGTGGACGTGGCCGTGCCGGGCGAGGTGACCTGGGAGCGTGTCGAGGACGCCGCCGTCCTGCGCGCATGGGAGCGGGCCTGGAGCGGCGGGCACGACAACGAGCTGTTCCTGCCCGCGATCCTGGACGGGGCCCGGGTGCTGGCCGGCCGGGCCGAAGGCGAGATCGTCTGCGGCGCGGTGCTCAGCGGCGATGAGCGGGTGGTGGGCGTCTCGAACGTGTTCGCCGCCGGTCGCGACGTGGACGAGGCCTGGGCGGGTGTGCTCGCGATGGCCGCCCGGCTGTTCCCCGGGCGGGCGCTCGTCGGGTACGAGAGCGATGTCGCGGCCGCGGCCCGCCACGGGTTCACCGCGATCGGGCCGCTGCGCGTCTGGCTGCGCGAGGGCTCGTAGCGGCCCGCCGTACCGCTAAGAAACGTTCGTTAGAGGGCGTCGCGCCAGGTGGGGTCGGCGAGGACCTCGGCCGGGCGGGCGCCCACGCCGAGGTCCTTGAAGCCGCTGGACGTCCCGACGCACACCACAGGCCCGTCGAAGGTACGGCCAAGCGCGCGGAAGGCGGCCAGGCCCGCGGCGCCGGAGAGCTCCTGCCAGATGCCCCGGTCGGCCAGCTCCCGCTGGGCGGCGCGCATCGCGTCGTCGCCCAGCGGCACCGCCCGGCCGCCGCTGTCGCGGACCGCGCGCACGCCGCGGTGCCCGCCGACCGCGCACAGGATGGCGTAGGCGTCGGAAGGGCCAGCCTCGACGATCGCGGCGGGTTCGCCGTCGGCCAGCGCCCGCGCGGTCGGGGCGCCGGCGGCCGGTTCGCCGGCGAACATGAGCGGCACGTCCGTCGTCGCGCCCGTGCGGCGCAGCTCGGTGAAGCCCTTCCAGACGCCGTAGAGGAGCTCGCCGTAGCCGGTCGGCGTGAACACCGCCGCCGGGACCCGGCCGAGCTGCGCGAACAGCTCGTAGGCGATGGTCTTGTAGCCCTCGGGGCCGTAGGGGTGGCCGGTGTGGGTGACGGTCTGGTTGCTGACCGGGTGGTAGCCGAGCTCGTCGACGATGTCGCGCAGCAGCGGCCAGCGTCTGTCCGCGTCCACGGTCAGGACCTTCGCCCCGTACGCGCGCACGAACGACTGCACGGCGGGCGGCGAGTCGGCGGAGGCGAGCACGACGGCCTTGAGCCCGGCGCGGGCGGCGTAGGCGGCGGCCGAGGCGCCGTGGTTGCCGGAGGAGGCGACGACCACGCCGGGGGCGCCGGCGGCGAGGGCGGCGCTGACGGTGACGCGGTTGAGCCGGTCCTTGTGCGACCAGGTGGGGTTGCGGGACTCGTCCTTGAGGTGGACGCCGCCGCCGAGGTCCAGCAGCGGGGTGCCGCCTTCGCCCAGGGTGGGCGCGTGGAGCGGCGGCAGCAGCGGCGACCACCGCGCGATGTCGGGCAGCGGCGCCTGCTCGAACAGCCCGGCGGGCACCCGGTCGTAGTCGTAGTCGACGTCGAGCGGGTAGGCCAGGGCGTCGGTGCTGGTCTTGGGGCAGCCGCGGGTGAGCGGGGGGACGAGGGGATAGCCGATCGAGGGGTCGCCCAGTGAGCGCTGGGCGACGGCAAGCGATGGAGCGGTCACGCGTTCGAGCCTAGTGGGCTATCATCGTGATATCACTTCGATAGCAAGGAGTCGCGATGGAACGACGTGCCTTCCGCCTCAACGGGTTCCTGGTCCTGATCGTGGCGATCGCGCTGGCCGTGGTGGCGGGGCTGACCCTGCTCAACAGCGGCCTGTCCGGGCTGGTGCTCGCGATCGTCCTCGGGCTGGTCGTGCTGCTCATCCTCACCGGGTTCGCCGTGATCAACCCGAACGAGGCCAATGTCGTGCAGTTCATGGGCCGTTACGTCGGCACGGTCACCGACACCGGCCTGCAGTGGGTGTTCCCGCTCACCACGAAGCGCAAGGTCACGCTCCGGGTCCGCAACTTCGAGACGGCCAGGCTGAAGGTGAACGACGCCGACGGCAGCCCGGTGGAGATCGCCGCCGTCGTCGTCTACAAGGTCACCGACGCCGCGCGGGCCGTGTTCTCGGTCGACGACTACGAGGAGTACGTCTCCATCCAGTCGGAGGCCGCCGTGCGCCACCTGGCCACCACCCATCCGTACGACTCGCACGAGGAGGCCCGCACCAGCCTGCGCGACGGCACCACCGTCGCCGAGGAGCTCACCACCGAGCTGCGCGAGCGCACCGAGCTGGCCGGGGTCGAGGTGCTGGAGGCGCGCATCACCCACCTGGCCTACGCGCCCGAGATCGCCCAGGCGATGCTGGTCCGCCAGCAGGCCGCCCAGGTGGTCGCGGCGCGGACGCGCATCGTCGAGGGCGCGGTGGGGATGGTCCAGCTCGCGCTGAACCGGCTCGCCGCCGAGGGCGTGGTCGACCTCGACGAGGAGCGCAAGGCGCAGATGGTCTCCAACCTGCTGGTCGTGCTGTGCGGCGACCGCGCGACCCAGCCGGTGGTGAACGCCGGCAGCCTCTATGCCTGACAAGAAGAAGCTCCTGCTGCGCCTGGATCCGGCCGTCTACGACGCCATCGCCAAGTGGGCGGCCGACGACCTGCGCAGCGTGAACGGGCAAATCGAGTTCGCGTTGCGCCTGGCCTTGAAGGAAGCCGGTCGGGAGCCTCGCACCGAACGCTAGAAACCTGCAGACTCTATGCATGTTGTGGGCAGGAAGGTCCGCCGTGGAGATCGCGGCAGCCGTACGGCATGGGGACGTCGCGCCGGAGATCGTCGTCGAGGAGCATCTCCAGGTGATCGCCGAGCGCGATCCACGGCTCGGGGCCTTCCGCCTGGTCAGGGCGCGCGCGGTCGAAGAGGCGCGGGCGGTGCGCAAGCGCCGCGACCTGGCCGACCTACCGCTGGCCGGGGTGCCCGTGGCGGTCAAGGACAACCTGGAGGTGGCGGGCGAGGCGTGCCGCCACGGCTCGGCCGCCACGTCCGACGCCCCCGCGCGCGAGGACCATCCCGCCGTCGCCCGCCTGCGCGCGGCGGGCGCGGTCGTGGTGGGCCTGACCAACCTGCCCGAGCTGGGCCTGGTGGGCTTCGGCGACAGCGCCTACGGCACCGTCAGAAACCCCTGGGACCTGTCCCGTACGGCCGGCGGCTCCTCATCCGGCGCCGCCGCCGCGGTGTCGGCCGGCATGGTCCCGATCGCCCTCGGCAACGACGGCATGGGCTCCCTGCGCATCCCCGCGGCCTGCTGCGGGGTGCTGGCGTTGAAGCCGGGTCCTGGCGTGGTCCCGCCGCCGGTCAACGACTGGCGGGGCCTGACCGAGAACGGGCCGCTGGCGTGGAGCGTGGCCGACCTGTCGCTGGCGTTGTCGGTGCTGGCCGCAGACCCGGGCCTGGCCGAGTCGTGGCGGACCGGCTCCCGGACGGAGCCGACGCGCCCGATGCTCCGCTCGGTCTGGGCCGACGACGGCGACGACCAGACCTGGGAGCACCGCCCGATCCGGCCGGACGCGAACGGCCCCTTCGACCTGCGCGTGGCCTACGCGCCGCAGCCGCTTCCCGCGGGCCTGTCCATGGACAGGGAGTTCCGGGCGGCGGTGGAGGCGGCGGCCGAGACGCTGCGGGTGGCCGGGCACACGATCGTGGAGCACGAGGAGCGCCTGCCCGCCTGGCTCGGACCCGCCACGATCGCCGCCTGGCTGGTCCGCTCCGGCGAGGCCGCCGACGGCCTGGACCGCGGCCGCCTGGAGCGCCGCAGCCGTGCGCTCGGCCGGGCCGGGCGGGTGCTGGCCAGGCTCTCGCTCGACGGCACGAAGGGCAGGGAACGCTGGAGTGGCTACGGCGCCGACCGCTGGTTCGGTGACGCGGACGTGCTCATCACCCCGACGCTGGCCGCGGTGCCGCCCCGCGCCGACGGGTGGGCACAGCGGGGCCTGCTCAGCAACGTGCTGGCCAACGCCAGGTACGCGCCGGCGACGGGCCCGTGGAACATGTGCGGCTGGCCGGCGCTGTCGGTGCCGATCGCCACCCACTCGACGGGCCTGCCGATCGCCGTGCAGCTCATCGCGCCACCCGGCGGCGAACCCCACCTGCTCGGCCTCGCCGCCCAGCTGACCACCGCGCATCCTGCGGTGCGCCCGCCGGGCTACTCGCTCTAGCTGTTCCAGCTGTTCTAGCTGGGCATGGGCGAGATCCAGCCCAGCGCGATGCACAGGAAGATGAACGCCCCGAGCGCGATCCGGTAGATGACGAAGCCGGTGAAGCGGTGGGTGCTGATGTAGCGCAGGAACCAGGCCACGGCCGCGTAGCCGACCACGAACGAGATGATCGTGGCCAGGATCGTCGGGCCCCACGCGGGCGCCTGGCCCTCGCCGATCTCGGTCAGCTCCAGCAGGCCGGACGACAGCACCGCAGGGATGGCCAGCAGGAAGGAGTACTTGGCCGCGTCCTCGCGCCGGTAGTCGAGCAGGAGGCCGGCGGTGATGGTCCCGCCGGAGCGGGAGACGCCGGGGATCAGGGCGAGCGACTGGGCGAAGCCGTACACGATGGCGTGGGTGAAGCTGAGGTGCTTCTCCAGCGTGAGCTTGTTGCGGGCGGTGCGGTCGGCGAACCACAGGATGATCGCGAAGACGATGAGCGTGGTGGCGATGATGCGCAGGTCGCGGAAGACGGTCTCGATCTCGGTCTTGAACAGCAGGCCGAGCGCGCCGATGGGGAGCGAGCCGACGATGATGAACCAGCCCATCCGGGCGTGGAACTCGGCCCGCAGCGCGGGGGTCCACAGGGAGCGGGTCCAGGTGGAGATGATCTGCCAGAGTTCCTTGCGGAAGTAGATCAGGACCGCGGTCTCGGTGCCGAGCTGGATCACCGCGGTGAAGGCGGCGCCCGGGTCCTGCCAGCCGACGAGTTCGGAGACGACGCGGATGTGCGCGCTGGAGGAGATCGGGAGGAACTCCGTCAGGCCCTGGATCAGGCCCAGGACAACAGCTTCGAGCCAGCCGATCACGCGTATACCCTCCCACGCCCGTCTCTTTGACGAAGCGAGGTTATCGGTCGTTGGGGTTGGGTGGTGACAGCGTTGCTCATGGGGAGCAGGGATGGATCCGGAAATTTCTGGAAACGGGGGTCATCCGGTTGGGGTGGTCCAGACCGTAGTACCGGTGATGGACACTTTCGCCGAGTACGTGATGACGCGGTCAGCGCGGCTGCGCCGTACCGCCTATGCGCTCACCGGCGACTGGGACACCGCGGACGACCTCGTCCAGACCGCCCTGGCCAAGGCGTGGACGGCCTGGCGGCGGATCGACGGCGACCCGGATCCGTACGTCTACCGCATCCTCACCCACACCCACGCCTCCTGGTGGCGGCGGAGGTGGCGGGGCGAGGTGCCGACCGAGCGGCTGCCCGAGATCCCGGGCGGCGACTTCTCGGCCGAGGCGGAGGAGAAGGCCGCGGTGTGGTCGGCGATCCGGGAGCTGTCGGGACGGCAGCGCGCGGTGATCGTCCTGCACTACTTCGAGGAGCTGACGCTCCCGCAGTGCGCCCAGGTGCTGGGTTGTTCGCTCGGCACCGTGAAGACGCAGCTCGGCAGGGCGCTGGCCAAGCTGCGCGTACATCCGGGCATCCGGTCGGAGGAGGCGGCGCGATGACGTTCACCGAGGACGACCTGCGGGCGCTGCTGGACGAGCGCACCGCACCCGCACCAGAAAGGCCGACAGACGTGACCCAGATCGTACGGCGGGGCCGCCGGATGCTGATGATCCGGTGGGGGATGAGCGCGGTGCTGGCGGGGGCCGCCGCGCTGGTCGCGTTCCTGCTGATCCCCGGGCAGAGCCCGGACCCGGATCCGGCCCCGGTGGCCGCCGCGACCCCCTCGGGGACGCCGTCACGGACGGTCGAGCGGGAGCCTTCCCCCACTCTCGGCGGCAAGAACCGCTCCGACGGGCTCTACTCCGACACCTCGGCCGTCGGCTACGACCTGAAGCTCACCCCCAAGTCCGCCACCGTCGTGGTGCGGTGCGAGGAACCGGGCGCCTGGGTGGTCCTGTCGTTCAAGGACGGGGCCGCCCGGGATGGGGCCACGGCCCCGTGCGCCGGCCACGGGACCCGGTTCGAGCTGGCCGGGAAGGCCACGAGCGTGCGCGTCTGGGTGTTCCCGGCCAGCGCCCCGGTGGTGGACCGGCCGCTCAAGGACTGCGTGCTGGTCGACAAGGAGAAGGGGCTCTGCGACGGCAGGTACGCCGCCGCCGAGCTCGTCCGCTATGACGTCGCCCTCTCGCTCGCCGCCGACCTGGGCGTACAGCCCGGGGGCTGGTCGGCCGGGGTCTACGACCGGCCCTAGACCTTCCACGCCTGAGCCGCCTGCTTGGCGTACTCGGTGAAGTCGCGGGCCGGTCGGCCGAGGGCCTGCCGTACCCCGTCGGCGAGGCTTTCGTTACGGCCGTCGAGGACCTCGGCGAACAGCGCGTTGAGACCGTGGGCCTCGTCCTCGGGCACGCCGGCCGCGATGGCGCCGGCGGCGAACTCCTCCGGCGTGACCGAGACGTAGGCGACCTCGCGCCCGGTCGCGGCGCTGATCGTGGCGGCGGCCTCGGCGAAGCTGATCAGGCGGGGGCCGGTCAGCTCGTAGACCTTGCCGCCGTGGCCGTCCTGGGTCAGCGCAGCGGCGGCGACGTCGGCGATGTCCTCCACGTCGACGAAGGGCTCGGTGACCTCGCCGGCGGGCAGCGCGATGGTGCCGCTCAGCACCGGGTCCAGGAGCCAGCCCTCGTCGAAGTTCTGCATGAACCAGGAGCAGCGCACGACCGTCGCCTCGACGCCGGCGCCGAGGACGACCTGCTCGGCCTCCTGGGCGAGTTCCTCGTTGCGGCCGGACAGCAGGACCAGCCTGCGCACGCCCGCCGCGACGGCGATCTCGGTGAAGGTGCGGATCCGGTCGAGCGCGCCGGGGAAGGCGAGGTCGGGGTAGTAGGTGATGTAGACGGCGTGGACGTCGCGGACGATGGGCGCCCAGGTGGAGTCGTCCTCCCAGTCGAACGCCGGGCGCGAGCCCCTGCGCACGTCGAGGCCCATCGCCTCAAGCCGCTCGACCACGCGGCGGCCGGTCTTGCCGTTGGAACCGAGAACCAGTGTCGTGTTGTTCGTCATGCCTCATAGTTAAGCGGCCGCGAATGAGACTGGACATGGTTGAAACGCGCCATTCCATATGCGATCGTCTCAAGCATGGACCAGCTTGCCGCACTCCTCGACGGGCCGCGTGCCCGGGGCGCCTTTCTGCTGCGTGCCCTCCTGGATCCGCCCTGGTCGATGCGGGTGGAGGAC
This sequence comes from Nonomuraea sp. NPDC059007, assembly GCF_042740555.1. NCBI lineage: Bacteria > Bacillati > Actinomycetota > Actinomycetes > Streptosporangiales > Streptosporangiaceae > Nonomuraea > Nonomuraea sp. NPDC059007. The sequence goes on from NZ_JBHYJD010000002.1 coordinate 53,214, forward strand.
CAGGCGCCGCTCACCGTGGTGGGGGTGGTCAAGGGGGAGGCGTGGGTGGTGCCGCGGGGCGGCGCGCCCGTCCGGATCAGCCCCGGTGAGGTGGCGATCGTGCGCGGGCCGGACGAGTACGTCGTGGCCGACCAGCCGGACACCACACCCCAGATCATCATCGGGGCCGACCAGCACTGCACCACGCTGGACGGCGAATCGCTCTACCAGTCCATGGACCTGGGCGTGCGTACCTGGGGAAACAGCGCCGACGGCGACACCATCATGATCGTCGGGACGTACGCGATGGAGACCGAGGTCGGCAGGCGGCTGCTGGAGGCATTGCCGAAGCTCCTCGTGCTCCCGGGCGGCCCGCTGATCGGCCTGCTCGGCGCCGAGATGGTCCGCGACGAACCCGGCCAGGAAGCCGTACTCGACCGGCTGCTCGACCTACTGCTGATCTCCACGCTGCGCTCCTGGTTCGCCGACCACGAGGCGCCCGCCTGGTACCGCGCCCAGAGCGACCCGATCGTCGGCAAGGCCATGCGCATGCTCCACAACAACCCCGCCCACCCCTGGACCGTCGCCTCCCTGGCCGCCGAGGTCGGCGTCTCGCGGGCCTCGCTGGCCAGGCGCTTCACCGAACTCGTGGGCGAGCCGCCGATGGCGTTCCTCACCGACTGGCGCCTCGCCCTCGCCGCCGACCTGCTGCGCGAGCCCGGCGCCACCATCGGCTCCGTCGCCAGGAAGGTCGGCTACGGCAGCCCGTTCGCCCTCAGCACCGCCTTCAAACGGGTACGCGGCGTCAGTCCCCAGGAATACAAGGTCGGATGAAACCCCTGGTGCTCGTCGACATCGACGGCGTGCTCAACCCGCTCGGCCGGCCGTCCGCGGACTTCCGGCGCTACCGGTGCGTGCTCGAAGGCGAGACCTACACGGTCCACCTCAACCCGCGGCACGGCACCTGGCTGCTCGAACTGGCCGTGCGGGCCGGCGCCGAACTCGTGTGGGCGACCACCTGGGAACACCACGCCAACGAATGGATCGCCCCCCGCCTCGGGCTGCCCACTTTGCCGGTCATCCGGGTGGCCCAGGATCGGCCCAGCGAGGTGGGGGAGATGTTCAAGACGCCGCACGTGGCCGCGTACGTGCGGGGGCGGCCGTTCGTGTGGTTCGACGACCTGCTGTTCTCCGCCGACGAGCACTATCTCAGGGACCACCCGGACGTCGGCGACTTCTTCCTCGTCCAGGTCGACCCGAAAAGGGGACTGACCAGGCAACATTTCGACCTCGCCGCCGAATGGCTCACCCTGTCAGGGTTTTCTCAGGGTCCATAGTGGAACGCGAATCACCTGGTTGTCCGTTTTACCAGGTGAGTTCGCAACCAACGGAGGAGCGAGATGTACCGCTCGAAGGAGCACAGGATTCTGGCCGGCGTCTGCGGCGGCATCGCGGACAAGCTCGGCTGGTCGCCCACTGTCGTGCGGGCGCTGTGGCTGCTGCTGTCGCTGCTGCCCGGCCCCATGTGGGTGCTTTACATCATTCTCTGGATCGTCCTGCCCAACGGCCCGCGGAGCTACGCTCACTAGTATGAAGTCGCGCCCGCTCACGCTCATCCAGGACGATCTCGTCGGCTACGACCAGGCGATGGACCGCATGACCGACCTGGTCGGTCAACGGCAGAGAGACGAGCGGCGCGACACGCTGTGGTTGCTGAGCCACCCGATGGTCTTCACCGTCGGGCGGCGCACGCCACTGGAGCACCTGCCCGACCCCGCCCGCGGGGTGCCGGTCGTGGAGACCGGCCGTGGCGGCCAGCTGACCTACCACGGCCCCGGCCAGCTCGTCGGGTACCTCATCGTCAAGCTCGGCGAGGACGAGGGCATCGTCGACTACGTCCGCGAGGTGGAGCTCCGCCTCGTCGAGGCGCTGGGCAAGCTCGGCCTGCCCGCCGAGCGCCGCGACACCCCGCCCGGCCACGAGCTCCTGACCGGCGTCTGGACCAGCGAGACCAGCCGCAAGATCGCGTCGATCGGGATGCGGCAGAGCCGCGGCGTCACCAGCCACGGCTTCGCCCTCAACGTCGACGGCGACCTCGAACCCTGGCACTGGGCGGTGGCGTGCGGCATGCCGGACGTCGACATGACCTCGGTCAAGCGCGAACTGGACGCCGCCACCATGACCGAGGTCCGCGAGACCGTCGCGACCGCCTTCGAGGCCTCCGCTTAGGGAGTGGGGATCTTGTCCACGGTACGGCGGGGCCCGGTGAACCAGCGCTTCGCCGACAACGTCCACCACAGGGCGATGCCCGCCAGCACCACGCCCACCGCGATCGGCGCGTAGTTGACCGCCGTCCAGGTGAACTCGGCGTTGCCCGGAACCCCCTTGGGCGAGACCGGCATGATGAAGTAGATCGAGATGACGATGATCTCGATGACGGCGATCCAGTTCAGGACCTTGTACTTCGAGCCCAGCGTCCACGGACCCGGCACGAACGCGGCGCCCTGCTTCAGCCGCAGCCAGATCGGGATCAGGAAGGCCAGGTAGAGGCCGATGACCGCGATCGACACCACCGCGAGGAAAGCCACCGGCGCGGCCGTACCGGGAGGGGCCCACAGGGCCGGGAGCGTGATCAGCAGGGCCACGCCGCAGCCGGCGAGGATGGCGTTGACCGGGGTGCGGTTGGCGTTCACGCGCGACCACAACCGCCAGCCGGGCACCGCGCCGTCCCGCGAGAACGCGTAGGTCATCCGCGACATCGAGGTCACGCAGCTCATCCCGCAGAAGAACTGGCCGAGCGTCGAGATCGCCAGGATCAGCGTCGCCGGAGCCCAGTCGAGCGCGGTCGTGAAGATCGTCGCCACCGCGCCGCCGCTCTCGTTGATCGCGTTCACGTCCGTGGCCGCGAACAGGAACGCCAGCAGCACGATCCAGCCGCCGATCGCCGAGTAGAAGATCGACTTCCACAGCCCCTTGGCCGCCGACATGGCCGCGCCGTGGGTCTCCTCCGAGACGTGCGCGCACGCGTCGAACCCGGTGATCGTGTACTGCGTCAGCAGGAAGCCCAGCGGCAGCACGTAGAACCAGAACGGCAGGCCGCCCGTCCCGTCGCCGAAGCCGGAGTTGTTGATCGTCTCGGTGAACACGAACGAGACCGACTGGTGCTGCTGAGGCAGGAACACCAGAAGCCCGACGACGACCGCGGCCCCCGCCACGTGCCACCAGACGGAGATGTTCTGCAGCACCGAGATCAGGCGGTGGCTGTAGATGTTGATCAGCGCGTGGAGAATGAGGATCACCGCGAAGAAGCCGAACACCCTGGCCAGGCTGGGTTCCCAGCTGGGAAAGAACTGGGTGAGCGTGAGGTCGAGGAAGGTGGCGCAGCCGTAGTCGACCGAGGCGGTGACCGCGATCAGGCCCACCAGGTTGAGCCAGCCGGTGAACCAGCCGTGGACGGGCTTGCCGAGCTTGGCCGCCCACCAGTAGATGCCGCCCGCCGTCGGATAGGCGGAGACGAGCTCGGACATGCAGAAGCCGATGATCAGGATGAAAATCGAGATCAGGGGCCAGCCCCAGGAGATGGCGACCGGGCCGCCGTTGTTCCAGGCTTGGTAGAAGGTGGTGAAGCAGCCGGCGAGGATGGAGATGATCGAGAAGGAGATGGCGAAATTGGAGAAACCGCTCCAGGTTCGTGCGAGTTCCTGCTTGTAACCCAGCTCGGCGAGTCGTTTGGAATCCTCATCCACAGTCATGTGGTCTCCTCGGGGGTTCTTTGGTCTACCTCTAGACCAATTCGTTCCTCCGATCAAGCGGTTACACGAGAGTTTCAAGGTAGTAAGAGATCCTCTTGGTATTTCGCCCCCATACGAGCCCCTCCTACAGGCGAGGTGCTCCGCTTCGCTCCGCGCGTTCTTCCTGGCCCCACCCGTCGCCCAGCTAAGTGGTCAGCCAGTCGGGGCCCGCCCGGCAGGCTTGGTCTTGCTGTGGTGCGCGCTTCGCGCGGTGGGCAAGGCTGTGTTGCCAGTCGAGCCGGGGGCTCGACCCCGTGTCGGGCCTCGCTTCGCTCGGGCTGTCTTCCGGGAGGCCCGCCCGTTGCCCGGTTGGGTGGCTGGGCAGTTGGGGCCCGCCCGACAGGCGGGGTGCTCCGCTTCGCTCCGCGCGTTCTGCCTGGCCCCGCCCGTCGCCCAGTTAAGCAGGTGTCTCTGATCCTCTAATCACTGGCTGTGACGGCTTCATGCGGTCTGCTTGGCGCGGTCTGGTCATGCATATCAGGGCTGACGAGGCGATCACAGTGGAGGTTGGAGCGGGCGGGCGGGTCATCGTCGGCCCGCGGGGAGGGTCGCCTCTGTTGGCTGGACATCGTTCAGCCGTTCAGCATGCCCAGGAGTGCGACGGCGGCCCGTTCGTAGTATTCGGCGCTCATGTCCTCGGCGTGCAGAACGCGGGCCTGGAAGAGGCCGAGCAGGAGTGCGTGTACGGCTGGGGCCAGGTCGGCTCCCTGTTCCGGAGTGGTGCGCTCGTGGCTGCCTCCGGCCAGACGGCGGCCGGTCAACAGCGTGGCGATGGTGAGGACCAGGTCCTGGGGAGGGTCGAGGACGGATTCGCCTGCCTGGGCGAAGGTCTGCTTGTCGGTGAGGGCGAGGGAGGCCAGCTCCAGTTCCAGGTGCATGTAGCGCTGGGCTTGTGGGGTCGAGGCCAGATGCTGGATCCGGCGGGCGCACGAGCGCAGCACGTCCTCGACGGTGAGGTCCTCGCCGGGGCTTATCGCGGGCATCATCTCCCCGTACAGATCGTGGGCGAGATGGGCCATCGCGGCGACGATCAGGTTGAGCTTGCTGCCGAAGATCGAGTAGATCGATCCGGTGGTCACCTCGGCGCGTGAGGCGATGTCCTCAAGCCGGGCCGCGGCATAGCCCCGGTCGCTGATCTCCTCGGCGGCCGCTTCGATCAGCGCCCGTCTGCTGCGCTCGCGTGCCTCGGCTCGGCTCAGCCGCATCGTTGTGATCTCCCTCTCCCGGGGTTGCGCACTCGCTCAGAAGCCACTGTAGTGTCATTACAACCGTAATGAAATTACAGAACTTCCGAAGGTGCCCCCAGCCGCACCCCAACAAGAAAAGGAGACCGGTGTCCATGGCCATCGGCATGCGCTCCACCGTCCTCACCGCCCTGACCACGATCGGCCTCACCTTGGCCGCCGCGCCCACCGCCACCGCCGCCACGGCTGTGTCCCCTGCTACCGCGGAGGCGGCCATCATCGGCGGTCGCGCGGCAACCGAGGCCTATCCCTTCATGGCCTACCTGCGTAAGAAGGGGCTGCCCGGCCACTGCGGCGGCTCCCTGATCGCGGCGAACTGGATCGTCACCGCCGCCCACTGCGCCGACCTGGTGGTCCCCGGCAAGACCAAGGCCAGGATCGGCTCGCCCCACCGTCTCAAAGGCGGAACGCTCGTCGGATACGAGCGCCTGGTGGTGCATCCCGGATTCAAGCTGCCCGACATGAGCAAGGGCCTGAAGCGGCCGCTCAAGCACGACATCGCCCTGGTTCAGCTGGAGCGGAGGGTTGATCTAGCCCCGATCCGCATCGCCGACGACGCCGGCCCGGCCACAACGCCGACCCGCGTCATCGGCTGGGGCATGACCTGCGACGACCCCAACAAGCCCAGCTGCGAGAAGAACATGCCCCGCCAGCTGAGAGAGCTCAACACCGTCCTGGTGCCGGACAAGCGCTGCACGATGATCGACCACGTCAGCGAGCTCTGCACCGGCCAACGCCACGGCCGCCCGGCCATGTCGTGCAGCGGCGACTCCGGCGGCCCGCAGATCCGCAAGATCGCCGGCAGGTGGGAGCTCATCGGCGCGACCTCCCGCGACGGCGACGACCTGACCGAGCGCAAGGACGGCAGCGGCATCTGCGCCACCAACCCCAAGGGCGACCCCGGCCTGGGCATCTGGACCGACGTGACCCATCACAAGCCCTGGATCATCAAGACCATCACCAAGCACGACCCCGAAGCCGCGGCAGAACTGACGGCGATGTAGCCCCTCCGGGGGGCAGCCGTGCGCGCCTGCAGACGCCTCCACACCCGCCAATGCCGAGCCCGACAAGCGCCCGAACAGTAGAGCGCATCTGCCCGCGCACCACGCCGCAACGGCCGCCCGCACGCCACGCACCGTCTCAGTTCGACCCGCTTGGCCATGGCTGCATCATCAGACCACGTCAAGATTCAAAGAAGAGCCTGCGGAGTTCAGAGGCACTTTCTAAGTGGTCAGCCAGTTGGAGCCCACCCCACAGGCGCGGTCTAGCTGTGGTGCGCGCTTCGCGCGGTGGGGCAAGGTTGTGCGTTCGGTTCAGCCGAGCCTCAACCCCAGGGCCTGGATCGTCCAAAGCGCATGCCCGGGGAACGCACCGGGCTACACGCCCCCGCCGCAGCGCCGACGTACCCCGGGTGGCCTTGTCAGAGTTCAGGGGAGATGGACACCGTCCCCTGGGTCACGAGCTCGCCGTTCCGGAGGAAGGCCGGTTCGAGGGCATCGTCCTCATAGAAACGCATGTGCAAGGAGAGATCGAACGCCGACTCGCGCACCCTCCGGTCAAGCCATCGGATGAATTGCGTCGCCAGGTCGAAGTCGTCCGCGTGGATCTCCTGGCGTGAGGTCAACGCCCACCCAGGCCGCCGCTCATCTGGACCGCGACGCTCTAGCGCCGAGAAGAGCACCCCGCGGATTCTGGCGGCCGCCCCACGCTGGGCCAGCGCCGGGAGCCGTACCGCAGCCCAGTACCCTTCCCCGCTCGCCGCGACCCGGGGATCGTCAGGGTCGTCAACGAACTCCGCGGGAAAGTCGGTCACGATGGTGAACTCCTCCGGCTCCGGCCCAAGCCCGAGGTGCCATCGGAGTTCGGCCGCCTCGGTTTCGGAGAGGTCATCGGGGAGGTCGGCTGTTACCAGCAGTTCGTACAAGTCCGCCATGGCTGGAGATTTTTACATATGCGGTTCGGGCGCGAGGTGGTGATCTAGCATCCGGGCATGCCCGTCGTCCTCGTGAACGGCCTGCCCGGCTCGGGCAAGACCACGCTGGCCCAAGCGCTGGCCGGCGCCCTCGCGCTGCCTCTTCTCAGCAAGGACAGGGTGAAGGAGACGCTGGCCGACGTACTCGGCGCCGCCCCGCCCGGCACGTCCCCGGCCGAGTGGAGCCGCAGGCTCGGCATGGCCGCCGCCGAGACCCTCTGGACTCTGCTGGCCGACGCACGCGGCGGTGCCGTACTGGAGAGTCCTTGGTTGCGGGACCTTCGCCCGGTGGTCGTGGACGGGTTGCGGCGGGCGGGGGTGGCGGTTTCGCAGGAGGTGTGGTGTGACGTTCCCGCGGATCTCGCCCTGCGGCGGTATCGGGCGCGTGCGGGGCGGCACCCGATTCATCTTGACTCCCGGGTGGATGACGAGCTCTGGCGTCACTGGGTACGGCAGGCGGAACCGCTCGCGCTTGGGCCTGTGCATCGGGTGGACACTACCGGCCCGGTGGACATTGCGGCTCTGGTCAGGCTGGTGACGGCGGCCCGCGTCAGGTGATCGTGTCTACCAGGGCGTGGCAGAACGCCTTGAGGTCGTCGGGTTTGCGGCTGGTGATCAGGGTGCTCGGGGCGTCGGTGTCCACCACGATCTCCTTGTCGACCCAGGTGGCTCCGGCGTTGCGCAGGTCTGTTCGCAGGCTGGGCCAGGAGGTCAGGGTGCGGTTCTGGACCACGTCGGCTTCGATGAGGGTCCAGGGCGCGTGGCAGATGGCCGCCACCGGCTTGCCGCTGTCGAAGAAGCCGCGGACGAAGTCGACGGCCTGCGGGACCGTGCGCAGGAGGTCGGGGTTGGCCACGCCGCCGGGGAGTACGAGGGCGTCGAAGTCGGCGGCGCTCACCTCGTCCACGGTGGCGTCCACGGCGAAGACGTCGCCCTTGTCGAGGTGGTTGAAGCCCTGGATGGAGCCGGGGGCGGTGGAGATCAGGCGCGGGGTGCCGCCGGCTTGTTTGACGGCCTTCCAGGGGTCGAGCAGTTCGATCTGCTCCACGCCTTCAGGGGCTGCGAGGAATGCGATCATCTTTCCCTGCATGATGATTTCTCCCTTTCTGGGCCCCCTTTCCGGGTGATGTGGAGATATGCGTGAGGGCGATCAGCGCGTACCCGGCGATGAGGAACACGGCGCTGAATCCCAGCCCCGCCAGCACATAGTCGAACAAGCCGATCTCGGGCAGGTGCAGGTGGCGGCGGGCCATTCTGGCCGGTAGGCCCGGGGCGGTGAGCAACACCAGTACCGCGTATCCCAGGGGGAAGGCCAGCCACTTGAACGGGTCGGCCCAGCCGGGGCGGCGGGTGTGGGTGAAGGCGGTCCAGTCGACCAGGACCATCAACGGCGTGACCCAGTGGAGCAGCAGGTTGCGGGCGGACTGGGGCAGGGGGAGGGCGAAGAAGGCGACTACTCCGGTCACGACCAGATACAGGGTGACGGCGCCGCGGACGGAGGGACCGCCTTCGCGGCGGGCGGCCAGGAGCCACAGGTAGTAGGCGGCCAGCACGGTGTTGCTCTGCACCGTGAACGTCACCCAGGGATTGCGTAGTTCGACGAGTGCGAGTGCGACTCCGGTGAGTGCGGCGCCACCAGCAGGATTCGCCATAAGGTACGCATGAACACCGGCCTTAGCGTCGCGTAATGCGGCGGATTGGTACAACCAATGGCCCGGCACTCACGCGTCGGCCCCGCCCCCTGAAGGCGCGCGGCGGAGGATGACGTGGTGGGCCGCCGCGGACAGGGTGGCGCCGGTGGCGTACCAGAAGAGGTCGGGTGGGTTGAAGGTGCTGCCGAGGAGCGGGCGCAGGACGGTGGGGATGCCGGCGAGCTGGGTGAACTCGATGGCCCAGCTCACGCCGCAGGCCAGCAGGGCGGCGGTCCAGGGGCGCACGTGCGGGCGGATGAAGACGATCACCAGGTAGATCAGTACGGTGTAGAGGGCGTCGCCGGAGTACTTGGCGAAGGGGCCGGAGAACAGTGCGCGTACGCCCAGGCCCGCGGCCACGGTGACGGCGGCGGCTACCGCGGTGGGCAGGCGGGACATTCCCCAGAGCCTAAATGGCTTCGACCGGGGCGCGCGCGGCTGGCTAGCATCAATGCACGTGAGCGCGACGATGGTAGTGAAGAATCTGGCGGCCGGGCACGGGGAGCGGGTGTTGTTCTCCGGGCTCGACCTGGTGGCGGGGCCTGGTGACGTGATCGGGCTGGTCGGCGCCAACGGCGCGGGCAAGTCGACGTTGCTGCGGATGCTCGCCGGGATCGACGCGCCGGAGGAGGGCGAGATACGGCTGAGCCCGGCCACGGCCGTCGTCGGTCACCTGCCGCAGGAGCCGGAGCGCCGGCCGGGGGAGACGGTCAGGGCGTTCCTGGCCAGGCGTACGGGCGTGACGAAGGCGCAGAAGGATCTCGACGCGGCCACTCAGGCCATCGTGGAGCAGGCCCCGGGCGCCGACGACGTCTACAGCGTCGCCCTGGAGCGCTGGTTGTCGCTGGGTGGCGCGGACCTGGACGAGCGGGCCGAGGAAGTGGCCGCTGAGCTGGGGCTGAAGATCGACCTGGATCAGCCCATGACGACGCTGTCCGGCGGGCAGGCGGCTCGGGCCGGGCTGGCGTCTCTGCTGCTCAGCCGGTATGACCTGTTCCTGCTCGACGAGCCCACCAACGACCTCGACCTCGACGGGCTCGACCGGCTGGAGACGTTCGTGCGGGGGCTGCGGGCGGGCACCGTGGTGGTCTCGCACGACCGTGAGTTCCTGGCCAGGACCGTGACGAAGGTGCTGGAGCTGGACCTGGCCCAGCAGCAGGTCAACCTGTACGGAGGCGGTTACCAGGCTTATCTGGACGAGCGCGAGGTGGCCCGCAGGCATGCGCGCGAGCAGTACGAGGAATATGCCGACACCCGCGCCGGGCTGGAGGCCCGCGCGCGCACGCAGCGGGCGTGGATGGAGAAGGGCGTCAAGAACGCCCGCCGCAAGATGCCCGACAACGACAAGATCGGACGCAACGCCCGCATCGAGACCACCGAGAAGCAGGCGGCGAAGGCCAAGCAGACCGAGAAGATGATCGAGCGCCTGGACGTCGTGGAGGAGCCGCGCAAGGAGTGGGAGCTGCGGATGGAGATCGCCGTCGCCCCCCGCGCGGGCGCCGTCGTGGCCACGGTACGCCAGGGCGTGGTCCGGCGGGGCGGCTTCACCCTGGGCCCGGTCGACCTGGAGATCGGCTGGGCGGAGCGCGTGGCGATCACCGGGGCCAACGGCTCCGGCAAGACGACGTTGCTGGGCGCGCTGCTCGGCCGCGTTCCCCTGGACGAGGGCCACGCGGCGCTGGGTCCCGGCGTCGTGGTCGGTGAGGTGGACCAGGCCAGAGGGCTGTTCGTGGGCGAGGAGCCGCTGATCGACGCCTTCACCCGCGAAGCTGGGCTGGTTCCGGGTGAGGCGCGTACGCTGCTGGCCAAGTTCGGGCTGCGGGCGGGGCATGTGCCGCGCGCCGCCGCGACGCTCTCACCCGGCGAGCGGACCCGCGCGGCGCTGGCGCTTCTGCAGGCCAGGGGCGTCAACCTGCTGGTGCTCGACGAACCCACGAACCACCTCGACCTGCCGGCGATCGAGCAGCTGGAGTCGGCGCTGGCGAGCTACCCCGGCACGCTGCTGCTGGTGACCCATGACCGGCGCATGCTGGAGGCCGTGCAGGTGGATCGCCATCTCAAGGTCGACGCCGGGCAGGTCTTTGAAAATTAACACCGCTCCAGGAAACGAGAATGAAACAATTTTCCGCCACTCGTTGACACGCGACTACGGGATGGTGTGCCTTTCTCTACACAGGGAACCCCCCGCCTGAAGGTGAGGCACACATGAAGAGATGGCTCGCGCGCCTGTCGGCGCTGAGCGTGGCACTTGTCATAGCAGGTCAGGGTCAAATGGCCCTTGCTCAGGAACCGGCGGCGGGGAAGAAGATCGTCCGCGTTGGCGCGACCCAGGCCGTCGACTCGATGAATCCCTTTCTCGCGGTCCGGCTGATCTCGACCTCGGTTCACCGCTGGATGTTCGGCTTCCTCACGGTCCCCGACTCCAAGACCTTGAAGCCCAGCCCCGACCTGGCCGAATCGTGGACGTCGTCGCCGGACGGCCTCACCTGGACGTTCAAGATCCGGCAGGCGAAGTGGTCGGACGGCACGCCGATCACCGCCGACGACGCCGCCTGGACCTTCAACAAGATCATGACGGACGAGGCGGCCAAGACCGCCAACGGCCCGGCCGTCGAGAACTTCGAGAGCGTCACCGCCTCGGGCCAGGACCTCACCATCAAGCTCAAGGCCCCGCAGGCCTCGATGCTGGAGAACCCGATCCCGATCATGCCGAAGCATAAGTGGGAGAGCGTCGCCGACATCGCCAAGTTCGAGGCCGACCAGTATCCGGCCGTCAGCAGCGGGCCGTACATCGCGACGGAACACAAGAAGGACCAGTACGTCAAGCTGAAGGCCAACCCCGACTACTGGCGGGGCAAGCCCAAGATCGACGAGCTGCAGGTCATCTTCTATGACAACCCGGCCGCCGCGATCGTCGGGCTGAAGAAGGGCGACATCGACCTCATCGGCCGCCTCGCTCCCTCCGACTTCCAGGCGCTCGCCGGTGACGCGAACATCGAGCAGTGGAACAAGCAGGGCAGGCGCTCGGCGTACCTGCAGATCAACCACGGCGCCACCACCACCGACGACAAGCCCGTCGGTGACGGCCACCCGGCGCTGAAGGACCCGAAGGTCCGCACCGCGCTGCACCACGCGATCGACAAGGCCAAGCTCGTCGCGGACGTGCAGAACGGCCTGGCCAAGCCGGCCGACGGCTCGATCGTGCCGCCGATGTACACGGACTTCTTCTGGGAGGCCGCCGGCGAGGAGAAGATCTCCTACGACCCGGCCGCCGCCAACAAGATCCTCGACGACGCCGGTTACAAGAAGGGCGCCGACGGCGTCCGTACGATGCCCGACGGCAAGAAGAAGCTCGAGTTCCGCTTCAGCATCCACACCGACACCCCCGTCGAGGACAAGCTGGCCGAGTACCTGACCGGGTTCTTCAAGGAGGTCGGCATCACGCTGACCACGAACCGGCTGGACTCCAGCAAGTTCACCGAGGAGACCGGCGTCACCGGCCTGTTCGACATCGCGATCAGCGGCTGGTCGGTCAACCCCGACCCCGAAGAGGTCCTCGCCACGCACCTGTGCAGCCGGCGGCCGAACGCGGCCGGCGAGGGCGGCGGCACCGAGTCCTTCTACTGCAACCCCGACTTCGAGAAGCTCTACCAGGATCAGCTGAAGGAGCTCGACCGCCCCAAGCGCGCCGAGATCATCAAGCAGATGCAGAAGAAGCTCTACACCGACGCCCCGGTGATCGCGATCTACTACCCGAACGACCTTGAGGGCTACCGCAAGAGCACGATCACCAGCGTCACCTCGATCCCCGAGGGCGACGGCATCATCTACGGCGGCAGCAGCTTCTGGCCCTTCTACACGCTGGACGCCAAGGCCACCGCGGCCGGCGCCTCCGGTTCTGGCGCGGGCGGCTCCAGCACCGGCCTGATCATCGGCATCGTGGCCGCGGTCATCGTGGTCGGCGGCGCCGGATTCTTCCTGGTCAGGCGGCGCAAGGGCGTCGCGGACGAACGCGAATGACAGCACCGCTCGAAGCCATCGAGCCCGCCGCCGAGCAGGCGGCGGGCCCCGGTGACGAGCGCCCCGCCTACCGGGGAACGCTGCGCTACGCGGCGGTCAAGGCGGGCGGGGCAGTGCTCAGCATCGGCATGGTGATCATCGGCACGTTCTTCCTGTTCCGGATGCTGCCGGGCGACCCGGTGCGGGCCCTGGCCCAAGGCAGGAACATGACACCGGCCCAGCTCGACCTCGAACGCCGCCGGCTCGGGCTCGACAAGCCGCTGTTCGACCAGTTCATCGACTTCCTGACCGGCACGCTCCGGCTGGATCTGGGCACCTCCTACGAGTACAAGCGCCCGGTCCTCGACCTGATCTGGGACCGTCTGCCGGCCACGATCCTCCTGGCGGGCACGGCTCTGGTGGTCGCCGTCGGCCTCGGCGTCTGGCAGGGCACCAAGGCGGGCTGGCGGCGCGGCAGCCGCTTCGACCGCTTCTCCACCAGCACCTCGCTGATCTTCTGGTCGGTGCCGACGTTCTGGCTCGGGCTACTGCTGATGATGGCGCTGGGCAACGGGATCGGCCCGATCCCGGGCATCTTCCCCACCCGCGGCATCGAGAGCGTGGACGCCCCCGACGGCTTCGCCTACGTCCTGGACGTCGGCATGCACATGGTGCTGCCCGTGCTCACGATGGTCGGCGTCGTCTACGCCCAATACCTGCTGGTCATGCGCTCGTCGCTGCTGGACGAGGTCGGTCAGGACTACATCACCACCGCACGGGCCAAGGGCCTGCGCGACGATCAGGTACGGCGCCGCCACGCCGTGCCCAACGCCCTGCTCCCGACCGTGACGCTGGTCTTCATGCGCATCGGCTTCGTCGTGGGCGGCGCGGTCACGGTGGAGGCCATCTTCACCTGGCCGGGACTCGGGCAGCTGTTCTACCGGGCGATCAAGGTGCCGGACTTCACGCTGATGCAGGGCACGTTCATGCTGCTGTGCGTCTCGGTGATCCTGATGAACACGCTGGCCGACGTGGTCTATCACGTCCTCGACCCGAGGGTGAGGTCGGCATGACCACGGTCGCGTGGACGCGCAGGAAGATGGCGTTCGGCCGGTTCTGGACCATGTTCCGCCGGCAGCCGGCCGGTGTCGTGGGGCTGGGCATCCTGGTGGTCGCGGTGGTGCTGGCGCTGATCGCGCCGCTGTTCATCGACGACAGCGTGACCAGCGTGGTCTCGGGCACCGGGACGAGGTGGGGCGCGCCCGGCACGGACAGCGCGCTGGGCAACGACGAGTCCGGGCGCTCCATCCTGGAGCTGATCTGGTGGGGTTCGCGGACCTCGTTGCTCATCGGGTTCCTGGCCGCCGCGCTCGCCATGGTCATCGGCACCGTGATCGGGATCGCCGCCGGGCACTTCCGTGGCTGGATCGGCGCCACGCTGATGCGGGTCACCGACTGGTTCCTGGTGCTGCCGTCGCTGGTGACCGCGCTGGTGCTGGCCGCCATCCTGGGCGGCAGCATGACGACGATCATCGTGGCGATCGGGGTCACGGCGTGGCCGTCCACGGCGCGGCTGATCAGGGCGCAGACGCTGGCGGTGGAGGCGCGGCCGTACATCGAGCGCTCGAAGGCACTCGGCGCGGGGCACTGGCACATCATGACCAAGCACGTGCTGCCGAACGTGGCGCCCCTGCTGCTGGCCAGCACGACGCTGGAGGTGGCCAGCGCGATCGTCACCGAGTCCACGCTGGCCTTCCTCGGCGTGAGCTCCAACAAGACCTCGTGGGGGACCATGCTGCGCGGCTCCTACGACTGGAACGCCGCCTCCAACGGCGCCTGGTGGTACATCGTCATCCCCGGCCTGTGCATCGTCGCCGTCGTGATGGCGTTCACGCTGGTCGGCCGGGCCCTGGAAGCCGTGCTGAACCCGAGGTTGCGATGAGCCTGCTCGAACTGGACGACGTCTCCGTCACCTACCGGATCGCCTCCGGCGAGGTCCCGGCGGTACGCGGGGTCTCGCTGAAGCTGGCGGCGGGCGCGGCGCTGGGCGTCGCGGGCGAGTCGGGATCGGGCAAGTCGACGCTGGCCATGTCGCTGCTGCGGCTGCTGCCCGCCGACGCCCGCGTCACCGGCAAGATCCTGCTCGACGGCGAGGACGTGCTGACCATGAAGTGGGGCCGCCTGCGGGCGGTGCGCTGGGCGGAGGCGTCGATCGTCTTCCAGGGCGCGCAGCACGGCCTCAATCCGGTACGCCGCATCGGCGACCAGATCGCCGAGCCGCTGCTGGTGCACGGCCTGGCCAGGCCGGAGGGCGCGCGCAAGCGGGTCGCCGAACTGCTCGACCAGGTGGGGCTGCCGTCCTGGCGGGCGCGCAGTTACCCGCACGAGCTGTCCGGCGGGCAGCGGCAGCGGGTCATGATCGCGATGGCGCTGGCCTGCGAGCCCCGGTTGATCATCGCCGACGAGCCGACGACCGCGCTCGACGTGATGGTCCAGGCTCAGGTGCTGACGTTGATCAAGGAGCTGGTGGCCTCTCAGGACATCTCCCTGATCATGATTTCTCACGATTTGTCGGTCCTGGCGGATGTGTGCGGGGAGCTGGCCGTCATGTACGCCGGCCGGATCGTCGAGAACGGCCCCTCCCACGAGGTCTTCCACGACGCCAAGCACCCCTACAGCAAGGCGCTGGCCGCCGCCTTCCCGACCGTCGGCGACCCGGTCTCCCGCATGGCGCCCAAGGGCCTCGGCGGCGACCCGCCCGATCCGATGCAGTTGCCCGGCGGCTGCTCGTTCCATCCCCGGTGCCCGGTGGCGGTCGAGGCCTGCCCGACCCTGGACATCGAGCTCTGGTCCGCCGGCGCCCGCCGTTCCGCCGCCTGCGTGCACGTGAAGGAGGCGTCATGACCGAGACCGAGACGCCCGTGGAACAGACGGCCGCCACCCGCACCACGCTGCTGGAGGCGCGGGACCTGCACGTGGACTTCGCCTCGCGCGGGCGGCGCGCCCGCGCCGTCGACGGCGTGAACCTGGCCATCGGCGAGGGCGAGATCGTCGCGCTGGTCGGCGAGTCCGGCTGCGGCAAGACCACGCTCGCGCGCACGCTGCTCGGCCTGGAGCGTCCGAGCTCCGGCACCGTCCGGTACGGCGGCGCCCCCCTGTCCTACGACTCCCGCTCGCTCAAGGCCTACCGGCGCGAGGTGCAGCTCGTCCTGCAGGACCCGACCGGCTCGCTCAACCCCCGCCACACCGTGTACGAGGCGGTCGCGGAAGGCCCACGCATCCACGGCCTGCCCGACGAGGAGAAGGTCGTCGCCGAGGCGCTGTCACGGGCCGGGCTCCGGCCGCCGGAACGCTTCTTCCTGCGCTACCCGCACGAGCTGTCCGGCGGCCAGCGCCAGCGCGTCGTCATCGCCGGGGCGCTCGCGCTCAACCCGCGCGTCCTGGTGGCCGACGAGCCGGTGGCCTCGCTGGACGCCTCCGTACGCGGCGAGATCCTCGCCCTCATGCTCAGGCTCCGCGCCGACCTCGGCCTGTCGGCCCTGGTCGTCACCCACGACCTGGGCCTGGCGTGGAACATCGCCGACCGGGTCGCGGTCATGTACCTGGGCCGCATCGTCGAGTCAGGACCGGTCGAGCAGGTCCTGACCGCGCCGCGGCACCCGTACACGCAGGCGCTGATGTCGGTGCTGCCCGAGTCGCCGGAACGCGTCATCCTGACCGGCGAGCCCCCGGACCCGACCCGCATCCCGGGCGGCTGCCGCTTCCACGCGCGTTGCCAGGTGCTGGCCTCGGGCAAGGCGGAGGAAGCCGGGGTGGCGGCCAGGTGCAGGACCGAGCCGCTGGAGATCCTGCCCGCCGTACCCACCGCTCAGGAGGCCTGCCACTACGCGGCGCTGACCCCCTGATCAGCCGAGGTCCGCGTCGTGGACCAGGATGGCGGCCTGGACCCGGTTGGCGAGGCCGAGCTTGGCCAGGACGCGGCTGACGTGGGCCTTGACCGTGGCTTCCGTCAGGTGGAGTTCGCGGCCGATCTCGGCGTTGGACAGGCCCCTGGCCAGGCAGCGGATGACGTCCTCCTCCCGGCCGGTGAGCAGGGCGAGCTGTTTGCGGGCCCGGTCCGCGCGTGAGGGAGCCCGGTCGACGAAGGCGGAGATCAGGCGTCTGGTCACCGTGGGCGAGAGCATGGCCTGTCCCGCGGCCACGGTGCGGACGGCCGCCGCCAGTTCCCTGGGCGGCGTGTCCTTCAGGAGGAAGCCGACCGCGCCCAGCCGGAGCGCCTCGTGGACGTACTCGTCCAGGTCGAACGTGGTCAGCATGACCACCTTCGGTGCTTGCTCCCCGGCCAGGATGCGGGCGGCGGCGGTCAGGCCGTCGGCGCCGGGCATCCGCACGTCCATGAGCACCACCTCGGGACGCAGCCGGGCCGCCGCGGTGACGGCCTCCTCGCCGTCGCGGGCCTCGCCGACGACCGAGATGCCGCCCGCCGCCTCCAGGATCATCCGCAGGCCGGACCTGACCAGTTCCTCGTCGTCGACGACCAGGACGCGGATCATGCCGGGATCCTGGCGCGTACCCGGAAGCCGCCGTCGGGTGCGGCGCCGGCCGCGAGCGTGCCGCCGATCAGCTCCACCCGCTCCCGCAGCCCGACCAGGCCCCACCCCGACGGCGCGAGCGCCGGGACGGTCGTGGCCGGGCGGGCGTTGCGCACCTCGATCTCCAGGTCTTCGCCGGCGAAGCGGAGGGTCACGGCCGTCGGCGCGCCGCCGCTGTGTTTGTGCACGTTGGTGAGGGCCTCCTGGACGATCCGGTACGCCGTCCGCTCCACCGCGTCACGCAGGGGACGGGGTTCGCCCTCGTCCCGGCGGGTCACCTCGATGCCCAGCTCGCGGGACTGGTCGAGCAGCCGGTCGAGGTCGGCGAGCGTGGGCTGCGGGTCGCGGGAGGTGTCGTGCCGCAGGACGCCGAGCACGTCGCGCAGGTTGGCCAGCGCCTCCCTGCCGATGCCGCCGATCAGCGCGGCGGCCCGCGCCGTACCGTCGTCGGGGGCGCGCATCTCCAGCGCGCCGGCGTGCAGGACCATCAGCGAGACGCGGTGCGCGACCACGTCGTGCATCTCGCGGGCGATGCGCGCGCGTTCGTGCGCGCGGGCCTGCTCGGCGCGCATGACCTGCTCCCGCGCCAGGCGTTCCGCGCGCTCGCGGGCGGCAGCGCGCACCTCGGCCCGCGCCCGTATCCACAGCCCGGCCAGCAGCGGCACGACGATCGTGAGCATGGCCATGAAGAGCGCGTTGACCGGCGTGGCCGTCACCATCTCCCGCTCGCCGCCGATCGCCCGGCCGATCGCGACCGACAGCGCCACGACGAGAACGGCCGCGCCCAGGTAGGCGGCGACGTCACGGCCGCGCCGCAGCGTGGTGCCCGCGTAGTAGGAGGCCAGCATGATCGGCGGCCAGATCCCCAGCCCCGCGTACGCCGCCGCGCCCACGACGGCCAGCGGCCACCACGCGCGCGGGGCGTGCCAGGCGGCGACGGCCGCGACGCCGGCGATCGCGAGCAGCGCCGGCAACGGCAGCCCGGAGGCCACGCCGAGCTGACCGGTGGCGGGCCCGAGCGTGAGCGCGAACGTCGCGACGCCGAGGAGGACACGGGGCATGCTTCGAGGGTATGGCCGGTTGACCTGCGCGTATGACGACGAAAGTAGGGGGTGCCGGTCGACGTTCGCAGCGGGCGCGATCGGGCGGGCCACCGCGAGTCTGGGGCCATGAAACGCACACTGATCCTGGTGACCGCCGCCACGCTGACCCTCGTGAACGGCGCCGCCGCCCAGGCCGCCACCACGCCGGAGCTGCCACGGCCCACCGGCGAGGCCCCCGTGGGCATGTCCACCCTGCATCTCGTGGACTCCTCCAGACCCGATCCGTGGAACCCGGCGGCCAAGAGCCGCGAGCTGCTGGTCTCGGTCTGGTATCCGGTCAGGAAGGCGGGCGGGAAGCCGGTGCGGTACCTGACGCCGCAGGAGTCGGCGCTGATCCTGAAGCCGTTCCCCGAGGTCCCGCCGGAGATCCTCGCGCGGACGAGGACGCATGCCACCACCGATGCCGTGCCCCGCGAGGGACGGCTGCCGCTGGTGCTGATGTCGCCGGGGTTCAGCTGGCCGAGGGCGACGATGACCACGCTGGCCGAGGACTTCGCCAGCCGCGGCTATCTCGTGGCCGCGGTCGAGCACACCTACGAGGCCGTCGCGACCTTCCCCGACGGCCGGACCACGACCTGCCTGGCCTGCGTCAAGGGCCAGGACCAGGCGAAGGTGGCGGCGAGCCGGGTGAAGGACGTCCGGTTCGTGCTGGACGAGGTGAAGAAGCGGTGGCGGGTGGGCGACGTCGCGATGGTGGGCATGTCGATGGGTGGCAACACCACCGCGCACGCGATGCGCGCCGACCGGCGGATCAGGGTGGGCGTCAACCTGGACGGCACGTTCAACCCGGTTCCCGGACGGATCGCGCGGCCGTTCCTGCTGCTGGGCAACCCCGCCTCGCACGAGCCGACCGGCAGGGACGAGACCTGGGGCCGGGCGTTCGCGAACATGAAGGGCTGGAAGCGCTGGCTGACGATCGACGGCAGCGTCCACGCGAGCTTCACCGACTACGGCGTCCTGCAGCCGCAGATCGGCCTGCCCGACTCCGAGATCGGCGGCGCCCGCGGGCTCCTGCTGACCCGGACATACGTAGGAGCCTTCCTGGACAGGCACCTGCGCGGCGAGAAGGCGCCGCTGCTGGACCGGCCGGAAGACTCCGTGGTGAAGCGCTGGAAGTAGGTGAGCGGGGGGCTCTCCGGAGAGAGCCCCCCGATGGCTCAGAAAGCGGCCGCGTTCTCCTGCGCCCACTGGGCGAAGGTACGCGCCGGGCGGCCGGTGACGCGCTCGACCGTGCCGACCACGGTGTAGCCGATCTCGGGGGTGTTGCCGAGGGCGTCGACCAGGAACTCGATCAGCTCGGGGCCCATGCCCTTGGCAGCCCACATCTCGCGCGCCCCGGCCTCGGTCAGCTCCTCGAAGGCGACCTCCTTGCCGATGGCCGCGCCGAGCTGGCGGGCCTTCTCCTCGGTGGTGACCGCCTCGGGGCCGGTCAGCACGAGCTCCTCGCCGTCGTAACCGCCGTCGACGAGGACCTTGGCCGCCACCGCGGCGATGTCGCGCTCGTGCACCATCGCGCTGAGCCGCCCGCCGAACGGCTCCTTGATGACCTCGCCGGCGCGGATCGTCTCGGCCCACCACTGCTTCGTGTTCGACATGAACTCGACCGGGCTGAGCAGCGTCCACTCCAGCTCGCTTCCGGTCAGCGCCTGCTCCAGGGGGCCGTCGGCGCGACCGCCGAGGACGGTGGCCCGCCGTACGCCGTGCTTCTCGGCCAGCTTGACGATCAGGTCGCCGTTCTCCAGCGGCTCGTAGTTGTCGCCGGCGAAGTTGATCAGGTGGACGGCGGTGACGCCGGCGAAGGCGGCGTCGAGGGTCTCGGGCTGCGCGAGGTCGCCGGCGACGACCTCGACGCCCTCGGGCAGACCGGCCTTCTCGGGGTTCCTGGTCAGCGCCCGCACCTGGTGGCCGGTCTCAAGCAGCTCGGCGACGACGTTGCGGCCGACGGTACCGGTGGCGCCGGTGACGAGGAAAGTCATGGGAAGCTCCTTCTGAAGAGTGCGGAACGGAACGTTCTGATATCACTCTAACAGAACGGAACGCTTTATTCCACATAATTCTTGAGTGAGATGGCGTTGGCCGCCCGGCCGATGCCGCCCGCGATGCGGTCGATCATCGCGTCCTTCCAGGGCAGGCGGGGGAGCAGCTTGATCATCTTGAGCTGGAACCAGATCATGCCGGCCGACGCCAGGACGATGCCCTTGATGTTCGTCGGGCCGAGCTTCTGGTTCTCCTCGACGAAGTGCCGCATCTCGCGCTCGTAGCCCTCCAGCGAGCCGCCGGCCAGCTCGCCCGCCAGGACGTACGCGCCGACCAGCGCCAGGCTGGTCCCCTGGCCGGAGGCGGGCGAGGCGCAGTAGCCGGCGTCGCCGACCAGCACCACGCGCCCCTTCGACCAGGAGTCCATGTGGATCTGGGTGAGCGTGTCGCGGTAGAAGTCGTCCGACCGCCGCACCGCCTCCAGCAGCTTGGGCACCTCCCAGCCGACCCCGGCGAAGGCCTCGTGCACGTCCTGCTCGCCCGACCACATGAACAGCGCCTTGGCGTCGCCGTCCTGCTTGGTGCTGTAGACGTTGGCGGTACGGCCCGGCGCCAGGTGCACCGCCTCCTCGCGGTCCAGGCCCAGGTGGTTGGGCACGGTGGCGATCGCGATCTGGTAGCCGAGGTCGCGGGCGAACTGCTTCTCCTCGCCGAACGCGAGCCTGCGGACGTTGGAGTGCACGCCGTCGGCGCCCACCACGTAGTCGAAGCGGCGCGGGGCCGAGCGCTCGAAGGTGACGGTCCCGTCCTCGCCGATGGCGGTGATGGAGTCGTCGAACACGTACTCCACCTCGTCGCGGGTCAGCTCGTAGAGCAAATCGGTGAGGTCGCCGCGCATGATCTCGGCGTCGTCCTTCTGCCGGCCGCCGAACAGGTCGGCGTCCATGGTGGCCATGACCCGGCCGCGGGCGTCGTAGTTGGTCGCGATCGTCATCTCGGTGCTGTGCGCCCGCACGGCCTCCAGTAGTCCCATCCGCTCGATCACGGTGAGCCCGGCGCCCCGGATGTCGACCTTGTAGCCGCCCCTGCGGATCTCGGGGGCCCGCTCGACGACGGTGACGGTGAAGCCGTGGCGGCGCAGCCAGTGGGCGGTCGCGGTGCCGGCGACGCTGGCGCCGGAGATCAGGATGTTCGTCATGCCCTGAACGGTACATGCGTCTAAGACATATGTGCAAGACGTTCGTGCTAATCTTCCGCCATGGGAAATCGCGAGGAACTGCTGGCCGGTGCCAAGAGCTGTCTGCTGGAGAAGGGCTACTCGCGCACGACGGCGCGCGACATCGCCAACGCCTCGGGTGTGAGCCTGGCCGCGATCGGCTACCACTTCGGCTCGAAGGACACGCTCATGAACGAGGCGTTGTTCGAGGCCATGCGCGAATGGGGCGACGAGCTCGGGGCCACGCTCACCGCCGACCTCAAGCCGGACGTCACCCCGCTCGAACGTTTCGAGAGCGCCTGGGACCGGGTCGTGGAATCGTTCGAGCGCATGCGGCCGCTCTGGGTCACACAGTTCGACCTGCTCGGGCAGATCGACCATCTGCCGGAGGTGCGCGCCCAGCTGATCGGCGTCATGGGCGAGGCGCGTACGGGGCTGGCGGAGTTGTTCCAGGGCATCGACCCGGCCGCCGAGCCGGAGCGCGCCCGCCTGGTCGGCACGTTCTACCAGGCCATGCTGACCGGGCTGCTGGGCCAGTGGCTGCTCGACCCCGCGAGCGCGATGAAGGGCCGCGACGTCGTCACGGCCCTTCGCTCGATCGTGTCCTAGAGATGCGCCGTCTCCTGGGCTGCCGTCGGCTTCGACGGGCACAGGACTCCGGCTCAGTCCCGCCAAGTCCGCGGCGTACCGTGCGGCGCGCTGAGATCAGGGTGCGGACCTGCGACGATACCGGTCGTGATTTCCTCGATCATCGCCGTTGGCGCCACACTCGTCGTCTGGTCCCTGATGGCCCGGAAGTTCGAGCAATGGCGGCTCACCGCGCCCGTTGTCGCGGTGGTGGCGGGGGCGCTCGTGGGACTGACGGTTCGCGACAGCATCGGGGAGACGCTCAACACGCACGCGGCGTTGCGGGCGGCGGAGATCATTCTGGCGGTGCTGTTGTTCATCGACGCGGCCGACGTCCGGGACGGGATGTTGGGCCGCAGTCCCGGCGCGGCGCTACGGGTTCTGCTGATCGCGCTGCCCTTGAGTCTGGCGCTCACCGTGGCCGTGGGGTGGTGGTTGCTGCCGGAGGTGGCGTGGCCCGTGCTGCTGGTGATCGCGTGCGTGGTGATGCCCACCGACTACGCGCCCGCGCAGGCGATTCTGCGGGATCCGCGGCTGCCGGCGCGGGTGAAAGACGTGCTCAACGTGGAGGGCGGATACAACGACGGGGTCGTGTCGCCGATCATCCTCTTCGCGTTGGTCCTGGCGGGAGACGGCACGAAGACACAGACGCCGGGGGACGCACTGGGTTCGGCCTGGCCTTCGGCGGCGAAGGCGATCCTGGTGGGCCTCGCGCTGGGGGCGCTGCTGGGCTTCTTGGTGAGCCGCGCCGGACGGGCGGGGTTCATGAGCACCCAGTCGAAGCGGCTGGTCGTGGTCGCGGCGCCGTTGCTGACGTACGGCACCGCGGTGGCCATCGGCGGCAACGGGTTCGTCGCGTCGTTCGTGTGCGGGTTCGTCTTCCATGCCGTACGGCAGAACGAAGAGACGCGCCGGGAGATGGAACTGATCGACGACATCGGCTTTCTGCTCGGAGTCGTCATGTGGTTCGTCTTCGGGACGGCGGCCTTGTTCGCGCTGTGGGAAGGTGTGGACTGGAGGCTGCTGGTGTTCTGCGTGGCAGCGCTGACAGTGCTGCGGATCGCGCCGGTGATGTTGTCGCTCATCGGGTCCGGAGTGCCTGCCAAGGAAGGGCTGCTCATCGGATCGCTCGGGCCGCGTGGGACGACGTCGATCGTGTTCGGGCTCCTGGCCTTCAACGAACTGCACGACGACGTTTCCATTCCCGTGCTGACGGCACTGGTGATCACTGTGCTCGGCAGCGTCGTCCTGCACGGGCTGGGCTCGCCCGTCGCCGCCCGGAGGTATCGGCTCTAGCTCAGCCGGCGTCCGTTCGAGGGCCGTGGATCGGTCCATAGGCGAAAAACCGAAATCCGTCCTAGCATCCTCCGGGACAACGGAACCGCCGCGAACGCGGGCACGGGCGCGGCGGTTCCTCGGCAACCTTCAGGTAACCGCAGGGGAGTCTACGTGACGCTGTTGGTAACAGGTTCGAGCGGAAAAGTCGGCAGGAGGGTGGTCGCCGGGCTGGTCGGCGCCGGTCAGCGCGTACGCGCGATGGCCCGTGACCCGCAGGCCGCCGCGGCTCTGCTTCCGGCAGGGACCGAAGTGGTCCAGGGGGACTTCGAACGGCCGGAGACATGGGCGGCCGTGCTTGACGGGGTGGAGCGGGTGCATCTGTTCCCGTTCGCCGGCAGGAGCTTCGTCGAGGCGGCGGTCGCGGCGGGGACGCGCAGGTTCGTGGTCCACTCGGCGGTGGCCGCCGGCTTCGACCCGGCCCCGGCGCAGGGGCCCGGCCAACCGCATGGGTCCGCGCTGCGGCGCCACCTTGATGAGGAGCGCGACGGGCATCGCATGGTCGAGCTGGCCGTCGAGGCCAGTGGGGCCGAGTGGACGCATGTCCGCCCCGGTCTGCTGGCCAGTGGCGCGCTCGACTGGGCTGAGGAGATCCGCGGCACCGGTGCGGTGCGCGCGCCGTACCCGAAATCGGGCAGCGCGCTCGTGCACGAGGCCGACGTGGCGGAGATCGCGGTCGCCGCGCTGCTCACCGACGAGCACCTCGGGGCCGCGTACACCATCACGGGGCCGGAGAAGGTCACCCAACTGGAGCAGGTACGGCTCGTCGGCGAGGCGATCGGGGAGGAGGTCCGCTTCGTGGAGCTGACGCCTGAGCAGGCGCGAGCGGAGTGGTACGACCCCGAGCAGGGCGTCGACCACGAGCTCCTGGACTGGGTGCTGGAGTTGCGAGCGGCCCTGGCCGACGAGCCGGAGCTGATACCCGCCACCGACACCTATGAACGCCTCACCGGACGGCCGCCCCGCACGTTCGCACAGTGGGCGCGCGACCACAGGGCGGACTTCCAGGTGAGCGGCAGGGAGGGCCGGCGATGACAGTACTGGTGACGGGAGCGACGGGCCGGGTCGGGCGCGGCGTCGTGGCCGAACTGCTGCGGGCGGGCGCACGCGTGCGGGCGCTGACGCGCCGCCCGGAGAGCGCCGGGCTGCCGGAGGGGGCGGAGGTGGTACGCGGCGACCTGGAGAACCCCGAGTCCCTGGCGGAGGCGCTCAAGGGTGTCGAGCGCATGTACCTGTTCCCGGTGGCGGAGACGGCCAGGGAGGTGGTCGCGATGGCCAGGCGGGCCGGGGTGCGGCGCATCGTCGTCCTGTCCGGAGCGCTGGCCGAGGAGGAGGCCGACGACGAGGAGGGCGGATACCGCGCGGTGGAGGTCGCGGTCCAGGAGTCCGGTCTGGAATGGACGCTCGTACGGCCCGGCGAGTTCGCCGCCAACTGGCTCGACTACGCCGCGGACATCCGGGAAAGGCGCGAGGTGCGACGGCCATTCGGCGAGGCGGTCACCAGGCCGACGCATGAGGCCGACATCGCGCTGGTGGCCGCTCGCGCCCTGCTCGAAGAGGGGCATGCCGGGCAGATCTACGTCCTCGCCGGCCCCGAGGCCCTGACAGTGGCCGAGCAGGTGCGGCTCGTCGGCGAGGCGATCGGGGAGGAGGTCCGCTTCGTGGAGCTGACGCCTGAGCAGGCGCGAGCGGAGTGGTACGACCCCGAGCAGGGCGTCGACCACGAGGTGATCGACTGGCTGCTGGACCTTTACGGCACGTCGTCCGGAGGGAGCGGCCGGGTCCCCGGCTCGGACGCCTTCGAACGCCTCACGGGCCGTCCGCCCACCTCGTTCGCCCGATGGGCGGCCGACCACGCCCACGACTTCCGCTGATCCGCACCGGCTCATCAACCAGATGAGCCGGTGACACCTGGCAGGGCTAGAAGGCGCTGATGGTGGCGGGCGCCCGCTCGGCCCTGCTCAGCGTGCGGATGACCGCCGTGGCCCCATGCCGGTGTACGGCCAGCCGCGCCAGCAGGTCGACGACCGGATCGATCACCGAATCCGGCAGCTCCGGCGTCTCGAGCCCCACGCTGGCCGCCAGGTCGTCGGAGTGCACGACGATCTCCATGAGCCGCGTGAGCAGGAAGTCGTCCAGCCGCAGCGACCAGCCGTTCCAGTCGAGGTGCACGACCCGGTCGGCCGGTTCCGCGGGCAGCGCCGCGGTGAGGTGGGCGAGCACCTCGGCCATCCGGCCGGCCAGCACGCCGGGACCGCAGGCGGCGATCGACTCGCCGCCCTGCCGGATGGTCAGGTTGCTCTCGTGGTCGAGCCCGGCCTCGACCCAGGGCGAACTGATGTAGTGCTCGATGAGCGCGATGGGCGGCTGGAGACCCGGTCGTGGCAGGACCTCGTCCACCCTGACCAGTTGGTGACCCAGATGTCCGGCCAGTCCGCGGACGCTGAACTCGGTCAGCGCGCTCGGCTTCTCCCACGCGGCGGCGACCGCGGGGTGGCCGAGTAGCGCGACCGCCGAGCCGGCGGCGATCAGGTAGGACTCCCGAATCTCACCCATGCGCATGCCTTTCGGAGGGGTCAGGTCGTTACTCGCGCCAACACTATCCCGCCGACTATCAGCGCCAGCGCCGCCATCCTGCCCACGGACACCGGGTCGTCGTTGAGCACGATGCCGAGGACGATCGCGCCCACGGCGCCGATGCCGGTGAAGACCGCGTAGGCGGTGCCGACGGGCAGCGTGTTCATGGCCAGCGACAGCAGGAACACCGCCGCCGCCATCAGCAGCAGGCTGACCAGGGTGGGGATGGGCCGGGTGAAGTTCTGGGTGGGCTTGATGCTCTGTGACCAGGCCACTTCGACCAGGCCGGCCAGGGCGAGGATGAGCCAGTTCACTTGGACGCCTCCTTGAGCGCGGCACGGCGCGACTCCTCGTGCTGCTCGCGCAGGTGCGACAGCCGCGGGTCGATCAGGGCGTTGGCCAGTTCGGTGCTGATGAAGGAGACGTCCTCCACGTCG
Source organism: Nonomuraea sp. NPDC059007 (assembly GCF_042740555.1). NCBI lineage: Bacteria > Bacillati > Actinomycetota > Actinomycetes > Streptosporangiales > Streptosporangiaceae > Nonomuraea > Nonomuraea sp. NPDC059007. The sequence goes on from NZ_JBHYJD010000002.1 coordinate 79,754, forward strand.
AAATGGCCCTTGAAGAAGTCGCGCAGGTAGCGCTCCTGGTAGTCCATGGGCTCGCGGACGGTCCCCGGTCCGTAGGCGCCGCCGCGGGCGGAGGTCACCACGAAGCGGCGGCCGCGCAGCGACATCATCGGGAAGGTGACCTGGTCGAGCCAGGCCTTCAGCGACGACGGGATCGAGTAGTTGTACATCGGGGTCCCGATCAGCACGACGTCGGCGGCGACCACCTCGTCGAGCAGCGGCTTGAGCACCTGCCAGGCCTCGCGCCGGGCGGGGGTGGAGACGGCCTCGCCGTACCGGGAGATGTCGGTGATCTCGTGCCGGAGCACGTGGTCGCACAGCTCGGTCCAGGCCTCGGTGATGTGCGGGATCGGGTCGGCGGCCAGATCGCGGTAGAGGTATCCGGCACCGGGGTGGGCGGCGCGCCAGGCGTCGGCGTAGGCACGCGACAGCTCACGGGAGAAGGAGGTACGGCGGGCGCTGGCGTCCAGGTGAAGCAGCATGGGACTCTCCGGGTTAAGTGGACGGACTGTCCGCTTAAACGGACGCACTGTCCGGATATATTCCTGGGTATGGAAAGAGCCGATGCCGCCCGCAACCGGGCCAAGATTCTGCGGGCGGCGGCGGAGTTGTTCGCCGGCCGGCCGCCGCAGGACGTCACCATGGACGAGATCGCCAAGGCGGCGGGCGTCGGGCGGGGCACCCTGTACCGCCGCTACCCCGACCGGGCCGCCATCGCCGTCGCGCTGCTGGACGAGCACGAGCGCGCGCTGCAGGAGCGGCTCATGCAGGGCCCGCCGCCGCTGGGCCCCGGCGCGCCGCCGGCCGAGCGGCTGGCCGCCTTCTACGCGGCGATGTGCGACCTGCTGGAGGACCACGCCCACCTGGTGCTGGGGACCGAGGTGGGCAGGCAGCGCTTCGAGACCGGGGCCTACGGCTTCTGGCGCGTGCACGTGCGCTCGCTGCTGACCGCCGCCGGCACGCCGGGACCCGACGCGCTGGTGGACGTGCTGCTCGCGCCGCTGGCCCCGGAGGTGTACACGTACCAGCGGCGCGAGCGCGGCCTGACCAAGAAGCAGATCGCCGACGCCCTGGCCAGGCTGGCCACCGCCCTGTAAGCGCCTCGCTCCAGGCGGTCTTCAGGCCAGCGTGCGGTGGATCGTGGCGCGGATGAACGAGCGGGCCAGCATCGCCCGGCGGGCGCGGCCGAGCTTGGGGCCGGGCGTGCCGTAGCGGCGGGCCCTGATGTCGGCCACCACCCGCTCCGGCGCGCCCAGCTCGGCCAGCACGTCGAACGCCTCCCGCTTGGTGATCAGGCGGTTGTCCCTGAGCGTGACGGTCGCCCTGGCCACCGTGATCAGGCCGAGGTCGACCCAGATGTCCTGCAGCCAGCGCTTGAAGCCATCGGTCTTGAGCAGCCAGAAGTCGGCCAGGTCGGCGCGGATGAACGCGTGCAGTTCGGCGTCGCTGACCTCGGGAAGCAGGTCCGGTACGGCGGTGCCGTACAGCTCGACGGGGCTGGAGTGCAGCTCGCGGCGGGTCACGGCCGTGACGGGGCGGTGGAACAGCTCGCCGTGCGCGGCGGTGAGGTGCTGCGCGGTCAGGTCGGGCAGCGTGTCGCGGACGATGTAGGAGCAGTGGAGCAGCTCGGGGAAGCCGCGGTGGATCTCCTCCAGGCGGGCCGGGTCGGTGACCGGGGATTCGACGACGGCGATCAGGTCGAGGTCGCTGCGGCCCGGCTGGTAGTCGCCGGCGCCGAGCGAGCCGTGCGCCCACAGGGCGAGCAGCGGGACCTCCCGCCTGATCTCGCCGAGGAAGCGCGTGAGCAGTTGGTCCGTCTCGGTGTGCATGTCAGGCGCCGAACAGGGCGCTGACCGACTCGCCCTCGTGGATGCGGCGCATCGCCTCGGCCAATGCGGGCGCGATGGACAGGACGGTCAGCTTGCCGCCGGACTTGTGGCCGGGCACGGTGTTGGTGCAGACGATCTCCTCGACCTCGGGCCGGTCGCCGAGCCGTTCGATCGCCCCGCTGGAGAACAGCCCGTGGGTGCAGGCCACGCGGACGCTGTTGACGCCGCGCTCCTTCAGCCGGTCGAGCAGCTCGATCATCGTGGTGCCCTTGGCGATCTCGTCGTCGAGCACGATCACGTCCTTGCCGGCGACGTCGCCGATCACCGAGCTGATCACCACGCGGTCGTCGCTGAAACGCTGCTTGGCGCCCATCGCGACGTCGGCGCCGAGCCGCCGGGCGAAGGCCGCCGCCTCCTTGGCGTTGCCCAGGTCGGGGGAGACCACGACCGTGTTGGACAGGTCGTTCCGCCGGAAGTGCGCGGCCAGCTCCCGCAGCGCGTGCAGGTGGTCGACCGGCACGCTGAAGAAGCCGTGAACCTGCGGCGAGTGGAGCGTCATCGTCAGCACGCGGCCCGCTCCCGCGGCCACCATGAGGTCGGCCACGAGCCGGGCACCGATGGAGATGCGCGGGGCGTCCTTCTTGTCGGAGCGGGCGTAGGCGTAGTGGGGGAGGACGACCGTGATCCTGGCGGCCGAGGCGCCGCGCGCGGCGTCCAGCATGAGCAGGAGTTCCACCAGGTGTTCCTGCGTGGGCGGAACCAGGGGCTGGATCAGATACACGTCGCGCTCGCGGCAGTTGGCCTGCAGCTGCACTTCCAGGACGTCGTTGGCGAACCGTTTCACGCTGACCGGGTGCAAGGGCGTGCCCAGATGGGCGCAGATCTCCTCGGCCAGTTCGGGGTGGGCACTTCCGCTGAAGACAGTGATGTCGCGCACGCCACGCAGGATAATGGTCGGCGCGTTGACCACGCTTCGCTGTCGTGAGCTGCCATAACGTAGCGGCCATGCAACTGTCCCGTGGCCTGCGCCTGCTGATCGGCACCGCCGCCGCCGTCGTCGCGCTCGCCGGGATCAAGCACATGAGCCAGATCATCGGGCCCGCCTTCCTCGCGCTCACGCTGACCATCGCGGTCAGCCCGCTGCGCAGATGGCTGGCGCGCAAGGGCGCGCCCGGCTGGGTCACCGTGTTCGTGCCGCTGGCCACGGTCATCGTCGTCATGGGCGCCCTGGCGCTCTCCCTGGTGGTGGCGCTCGCCCAGCTCGCCGCGCTGGTTCCCACCTACGCCGCCAAGTACCAGGAGCTGCTGACGTCGCTCACTGCCGCGCTCGGGCGGCTCGGGATCACCTCGGAGCAGGCCAAGGCGATCTTCAGCGGGCTGGACATGGGCCAGCTCGTCAGAGCCGCGCAGGGCATCCTGACCGGGCTGCTCGGCGTGATGTCGGCAGTGGTGCTGATCGTGCTGCTGTTGTTCGGGATGAGCCTGGACGCGAGGTTCATGCACGGGGCGATCCAACGGCTGTCGCCGTCGCCACTGGTCTCGGCGCTGGCCGGGTTCGCCAAGGGCACCTGCAACTACCTGGTCGTCTCGACGTTGTTCGGGCTGATCGTGGCCGTGCTCGACACGGTGGCGCTGGCGATCCTCGGGGTTCCGCTGCCGTTGCTGTGGGGGCTGCTGGCCTTCATCACCAACTACATCCCCAACGTCGGCTTCATCATCGGGCTGGTGCCACCGGCGCTCCTGGCGCTGCTGGCGTCGGGCCCGTCCACCATGCTGTGGGTCATCGCCGTCTACTGCGTGCTCAACTTCGTGATCCAGTCGGTCATCCAGCCCAGGTACGCCGGAGCCTCGGCCGGGCTGTCGACCACGCTGACCATGCTGTCGCTGCTGGTGTGGGCCTACGTGCTGGGCGCGCTGGGCGCGATCCTGGCCGTGCCGCTCAGCGCGTTCGTCCGGGCCGTGCTGCTCGACGCCGATCCGGCGACCCGGTGGGCCACGCCCCTGGTCGCCGGGCGGGAGATCACTCCCCGTCCATGAGGCCGAGCTGCTCCAGCAGGTCGGCCGGGTCCCAGTACTGGCGGAAGTCGGCGATCTTGCCGTCCGTCAGCTCGGCGAAGATCGCGCCGCGCAGCTCCAGGCGGCGGCCGGTGGGCTCGATCTCCAGGTCGTCGTCGAGCTTGAGCGGGCCGGTGTGCAGGGCGGTCATCGTCCACTCCGCCACCACCGGGCCGCCGGGGAACTCGACCGGCACCGCCCGCACCTGGATCTCCGACAGGGCGTCGCTCCTGCCGACGGCCTCGGCGATGAGGTCCTCGATCGAGGCGATGTCCTCGCCCGCGCTCCAGCCGATCACGTTGGGCGAGTAGAACCTCCGGATCGCCGAGGCGTCGCCGGTGGCCGACGCGTTGAGCGCGCCGAGCAGGATGTTCGTAGCTTGTGCCATAAGTGGGTTCTTATCCGGAAACGGGGCAAGGACCGCTCAAGTCCGGGTCATGGCATGACGTAATGGTGCATCACGGCCGGTTGGCCGGCGTTGTTCAGCCAGGTGGCCCGGGTGGTGGCGACGCGCCGCCAGCCGGTGCGCTCGTACAGGGCCATCGCGGCCACGCCCTCGTCGGAGACCTCCAGCGCCAGCGGGCCGTCCGCCTGCTCGCGTACGGTCGCCATCAGCTTCTCCGCCAGCCCCCTGCCCCGCCCGCCGGGCGTCACGAAGAGCCTGGCGACGGTCAGCGCCCGTGCGCTGCCGACGACCTCGGCCACGACGGGGTCCAGGTCATCGGGCACCAGGCCCACGTGGCCGACGACCGCTCCGGGGTCCACGGCGATCCACGCCCGGACCATGGACGGCGGAGCCAGCCAGCCTCGCGGATCCGCCGGCCACGAGACCGGGTAGCCGTCGGCTTTCTGGACCTCGGCCAGCGCCTCGACACACGCGTCCAGGTCCGCCTCAAGTCTGGGCCTGATCATCGGGTCACGGCGGCGGGCGTGAGGGCGTCCAGGTTCGGGAGCACCTTCCAGGCCAGCGCCAGCGCGTCGGTGGCGGGCGGGTAGACCGGGTGCGGGATGGCGAGCACCCGCATGCCGGCGGCGTGCGCCGAGCGCAGGCCGTTGCTGGAGTCCTCCACGGCCACGCACCGCTCGGGCGCCACGCCCAGGTCGCGGGCGGCGGCCAGGTAGCCGTCGGGAGCGGGCTTGCCGCGCTCGACCTCCTCGGTGGAGACGGTCGCCGCGAAGTGCGCGCCGAGCCCGGTCTCCGCCAGCACCGTGTCGATCAGCGCTCGCGGTGAGGAACTGGCCAGGCCCAGCGGCACGGCCGCGGCCATCCGCGCCACCGCCTCGACGGCGCCGGGCAGCAGGGGGACGCCCTTGTCGTGGTAGCGGGCCTTCATGTGCTCGATCACGCCGCGGGCGATCTGGTCAGGCGGGAGTCGTACGCCGAGTTCGTGCAGGTAGGCAGCCCATTCGCCGGTGCTCATGCCCATCAGCCTGGACTGGGTGTCGGGTTGCCAGGCGCCGCCGTGCTCGGCGACGAAGGCGCGCCGTACCTCCTCCCAGACGGGTTCGGAGTCGACGAGCACGCCATCAAGGTCGAATACACAGGCTTCCACCACATCAGGGTACGAGCAGGCCCCAGTAGACCCCCCACGGGATGAAGACGAGGCCGGCGACGGCGGCCAGCCGTACCCGGAAGGAGGAGGCGCGCCACTGCGTGAGGCAGGTGAGCGCGGCGACCGCGGCCACGGCGGCGAGCAACTGGGCGGCGAGCCAGGTCAGGGGGCGGCCCATGAGCAGCGGACCGGCCTGCACGCCGCGCGAGGTCGACGACAGCAACAGCGAGATGAGCGTGTACGCGAACGCCACCAGCGACAGCGACCCGGCGATGGCGACCAGGCGGGCGGACCAGCTGCCGGGACCCAGCCGCCGGACGGTATAGGCGAGGAAGGCGAGCGACATCAGGGCCATGGTGCCAAGCTGCAGTTGCCACGACTCCCACCAGGCCGAGGGCGGTGTGTCGACGCTGCGCGGCTGGGCGGGCAGCGGCTCGGTGACGGCCGCAGGGACCCTGCCCGCGGCGACCTCGCGCACCCAGGAGCCCACGGCGTCGGCGTAGCCGGGGGTGAGCGCGCCCGAGCTCTGGTGCAGGGAGTGGCCGGCCCCGGCGAAGAACCTGACGCTGAGCGCGGCGGGGATGTTCGCCTGGAAACGTTCCGCGCTCTCGGCGGGCGGCACCTGGTTGTCGGCGGTACCCCACAGCGCAAGCACGGGTTGCTTGATCCGGCGCAGCTCGGGGGCCGGGTCGTGATAGGCCGAGGCGAACAGCCCGGCGTCTGCGGCCAGACGGTGGAAGGTCCGGGCGTACGCGCTGCGCAGCGAGCCCTGGATTCCGGCGCGGTCGAGCTTGTTGGCCGCGTTCCACGACTGGGTGCGCAGCGGGCTGAGCCCGGGGCCGCCCACGGTGACCAGGAAGTCCACGGACGTGCTCCGGTTGGCGGCGATCGGCGCGACCCAGCCGCCCTCGCTGATGCCCCACAGCCCGGCCCGGCCGACCGAGGGGTGCTTCTTCAGCACCGCGAAGGCGGCGAGGGCGTCGCCGGCCAGCTCGTGGTAGTCGCGGCGGGTCGAGCTGTAGCCCGCGTCGCGCTTGTCCGGTGCCAGGACCACCAGGCCCTGGCGGGCGAAGGCGTCCGCCTCCGCCTCCAGGTCCCGCCAGCCGTTGCCGCCGCCGGAGCCGTGCACGAGCACCAGCCCCGGCAGCTTGCCCGTGGTTACGGCGGGCTCGAAGACGCGGCCGCCGAGCTTCTGGCCGTCCCGCGTGGTGAAGGTGATGTCAGTGGTCTTCACCTCCGCCGGCGCGGCCGGGGTGTGCAGGAACAGGGCCAGCAGAGCCGTGGCGACGAGTTTCATGAAGTCCAAGTCTCGAAAAATCGGGCTTTGGGGGCATCGCCGGTACGGGCGATCTCCCTCCTCGGTCGCGCGGGGGATTTCGGCGCCCGTCCGCAAGGGGATACTGAGGCCTTGTGTCCGAAATGTTCCGTAGCTGGGAGCGGCGGGGCGCCGCCTGGCTACGCGGGCTGCCGCCCCTCGTCGTCGACTTCGCCATCGCCCTGCTGGTGCTGATCGGGCAGAGCGTGCCCTTCTTCTACGCCACGCGAAAGCTCGGCCCGGAGCCGTGGAGCATGGTCGAGTACTGGCCGGTCCTGCTCGGGGTGGTGCCGCTGCTGGTGCGCCGCCGGTATCCGCTGACCGTGCTGACCCTGTGCGTCGCCTCCGCGGCCATCTACTCGCTGCGCGACCCCGACCTGCCGCCCCAGCCCATCTGGTACGGCTGGCTGGTCGCGCTCTACACCGTCGCCGCGCTCTCACCCCGCTGGAAACGTTCGCTGGCGATCCTGCTCAGCATCGCGCCGGCCATCGGCGTCTCGCCGGTGACCTTCATCCGCGGCGTGCTCACCGCGCTGGGCGCCTACGCTCTGGGCCGGGCCACGGTGCACTACCGCGAGCGCGCGGCGCTGCTGGAGGAGCGGGCCGTGGAACGGGAGCGGGCCAGGATCGCCCGCGACATGCACGACATCCTGGCCCACGGGATCAGCATCATGATCGTGCAGGCGGAGGCGGGACCGCTGGCCGTACGGGCCGCTCCCGAACGCGCGGAGAAGGCCTTCGAGGCGATCGGCGCGGCCGGACGCGACGCGCAGGCGCAGTTGCGGCGGATGCTCAACCTCCTGAAGGAGGAGGAAGGTCCGCGCGCCCCGCAGCCCACGCTCGCCGGCCTGGCCGGCCTGGTCGCGCGGGTCTCGGAAGCCGGCCCCACGGTACGGCTGGCCGTCACGGGCACCCCGTCCCCGCTCCCGGCCGACGCCGAGGTGGCCGTCTACCGGATCGTGCAGGAGGCGCTGACGAACATGGTCAAACACGCGCAGGCCACCATCGGCGTGGTCCGGCTCGACTGGAAGGACGACGAGCTGCTGATCACGGTCGCCGACGACGGCCGCGGCCCGGCGCCGGGGACGGGCGGCGGCCACGGGCTGATGGGCATGCGCGAGCGGGCCGCCGCGTACGGCGGCGCGGTGGCCGTGACACCGGATATTTCGGGATTTGAGGTTGTAGTGAGCTTGCCGATCGGAGACCAGCAGTGACCATCACCGTCGTCGTCGCGGACGACCAGGAGCTCGTCAGGAGCGGGTTCGCGCTCATCGTGGACTCCCAGCCCGACATGTCCGTGGTGGCGGAGGCGGCCAACGGGCGCGAGGCCGTCGAGGCCGTCCGCGCGCACGCCCCCGACGTGGCCCTCCTCGACATCCGCATGCCCGAGCTCGACGGCATCGAGGCCGCCAGGATCATCTGCGCGCAGACGCCGGCGAAGGTCATCATGCTCACCACCTTCGACCAGGACGACTACGTCTACGACGCCCTCCAGGCGGGCGCGAGCGGCTTCCTGCTGAAGGACGTGCGCAGGGACGACCTGGTCCACGCCGTACGCGTGGCCGCCGGCGGCGAGGCCCTGCTCGCGCCCGCCGTCACCCGCCGCCTCATCGACGACATGGTCCGGCGCAACGCCCGCCCCGGCCCGCCGCCGCGCTCGCTCGACCCGCTCACCGACCGCGAACGCGAGACGCTCACCCTGCTCGGCCGCGGCCTGTCCAACGCCGAGATCGCCGCCACGCTCGTGGTCAGCGAGCACACCGTGAAGACGCACGTCAGCAACGTGCTGAGCAAGCTCGGCCTGCGCGACCGGGTCCAGGCCGTCATCGCCGCCTACGAGAGCGGCCTGCTGCGCCCCGGCACGTCAGGGGTGCAGTGACAGGCCCTTGAGCAGCTTGTCCACCAGGTTGCGCGGGCCGTAGACGGCCAGCCCGACCAGCGCCAGGTCGTCGGCCGCGACGGCGCGGACCGCCGCCCGGTTGTCCGCGTCGTGCCCGGTCTTGAACATCTCCTCAATGAACACGGCCGTCCCCACACCCTTGGCCACAGCCTTCTCCCTGACCGGCCCCAGGTCGTCGGCGGCGTAGACGAGCACCGGCTGGCGGAACAGGGCCAGATAGCCGTTGCCCGACGCGTCGGCGTAGGGCTCGCCGATCGTCTCCGGGTACGCGCCCGCGACCGCCCCGGCCAGGAACGCGGTCACGTTGAGCTTCTGCCAGGTGGCCAGGCCGGAGCGGACCACGATGGCTATCTTTGTATCGAAACGCATGCTCGTGAGCATGGCCCCGCCGTACCGGAGACGTCTTGAAGGCTCGTGCGCAGGACTGGTCGAGCTACTGGCGCGCGCCCGATCGCCCGCTGGAGGCGATGCACGCGCACTTCGTCGAGCACGTCTACCACCGCCACAGCCACGACAGCTACTCCTTCGGCGTCACCGAGGACGGCGCGCAGTCCTTCAGCTGCCGCGGCGCCGCCCACACCAGCGCCGCCGGCATGATCATGGCATTCAACCCCGACGAGCCCCACGACGGGCACTCCACCACGGAACTGGGCTTCACCTATCGCATGGTGCACATCGGGCCGAGCCTGGTCGAAGGAGCCCTCGCCGACCTCGCGGGGGACCGTGCGGGCCTGCCGCTGTTCGCGGCGCCGGTGGTCGCCGACCCCGTGCTCGCGGGCGCGCTGCGGCGCCTGCACACCGCGCTGCTCGACGACGGCGCGAGCGCCCTGCGCCGCGACGAACTGCTCGCCGTCACCCTCGCCTCCCTGGTACGGCGGGCCGCCACCACCGCCCCCCGCCTCATCACCGCGGGAGCCGACGACCGGGTCGCCACGCTCGTCCGCGACCGCCTGCACGAGGCGTTCCTCGACGACCTGACCGCCGACGACCTGGCCGGGGCGGCCGGCCGCAGCCGGTTCGCCGTCTACCGCTCCTTCCACGCCAAGTACGGCATGCCGCCCAGCGACTACCAGCGCCAGTTGCGCCTGCGCGAGGCCCGCCGCCTGATCGCCGGCGGCCTGCCCATCAGCGATGCCGCGATCGCGGCCGGCTTCTCCGACCAGAGCCACCTGACCAGGTGGTTCACCCGTGTCTACGGGCTGACCCCGGGCGCGTACCAGCTGTCAAGCACTCTGGCATAACGTGATGCTGGGACCAGATGTTATGGTCCGGCCACCGCCGTTCACCGGATCTTCAATCATGAGCTTCACCTGCGGAAACGCTCATTCTCCCGTGCTGCCATAACGCGCTGTTCCTAACAGGTTGATATGCCCGGAAAGGCGACTTTCCCCTTTACGTTGACGGCGCGCCCCCCAATTCGAGGAGAGAAACCCCATGCTCCGCAGGCACGTCGTGGGGATGAGCGTCGCGCTCGCCCTCACCCTGGCAGTCGTCCCGGTGGTGGCCTTCGCCGCCTCGGCCGGCGAACCCCCCAACCCCTATGCGCAGGCGCGCGAACAGGCCGCCGTCGTCGCCAACCCCGACCCCAAGGTCGTCGCCGCCCTCCAGCGCGACCTCGGCCTGACCGCTGACCAGGCGCTGGCCCGGCTGGTCAACGAAGCCGCCGCCGCCCAGGTCGAAGCGGACTACTCCGCCCGGCTGGGCACGAACTTCGGCGGCCTCTGGGTGGCCGGGCCGACCGCCGAACTGGTCCTGGCCACCACCCAGTCCGCCGGCTTCTCGGAGATCACCGAACTGGGTGCCAAACCGGTGCTGGTGTCCCACTCGGTCAACGATCTGAAGGCCGTGACCGCCCGCTTCGACAAGCTGGCCCGCCGCATGCCCGCCGGCGTGCACGTCTGGTACGCCGACATCACCGCCAACAAGGTCGTCCTCCAGGCCAAGGACCTTGTCGCCGCGCAGAAGTTCGTCGACTCGAGCGGCGTCAACACCGCGCTGGTCCAGCTGCAGAAGTCGGAAGAGCAGCCCAGGCCGTTCTACGACGTACGCGGCGGCGACGCCTACTACATCGGCAGCAGCAGCCGCTGCTCGGTGGGCTTCGCCGTGAACCGGCCGGGCAGCCAGGGTGGCTTCGTCACCGCCGGCCACTGCGGCAACACCGGCGCCACCACGACCGGCTTCAACCGCGTCGCGCAGGGCACCTTCCGCGGCTCCTCCTTCCCGGGCAACGACTACGCCTGGGTCGAGGTCAACAGCCAGTGGACGCCCACCAACCTGGTCAACGGCTACAGCCAGGGCAACATCACCATCACCGGATCGACGCAGGCCGCGGTCGGCGCCTCGATCTGCCGCTCCGGCTCGACCACCCAGTACCACTGCGGGACGATCGGCGCGCACAACACCAGCGTCACCTACCCGCAGGGCACGATCACCGGCGTCACCCGCACCTCGGTCTGCGCCGAGCCCGGCGACTCCGGCGGCTCCTTCTTCTCCGGCAACCAGGCGCAGGGCGTCACCTCCGGTGGCTCCGGCAACTGCTCCAGCGGCGGAACGACCTTCCACCAGCCGGTGAACGAGATCCTGCAGACGTACGGGCTCACGCTGCCCGGCGGCACCGGAACTCCGACCTCCACCCCGACCTCGACCCCCACCGGGACGCCTCCCGGCGGGACGTGGGCACCGTGGACCGCGTACTCGGCGGGCGCAACCGTCACCTATGACGGCGCCTCCTACCGCTGTCTGCAGTCCCACACCTCCCAGCCTGGCTGGACACCGCCGGTCGTCCCTGCCCTCTGGCAGCGGATCTAGTCCGGTAGGCGAGCGCCCCCGGAGCGGCGGCTCCTGGGGGCGCTCGATCATTGTTTGGCCAGGGTGACAGTTGCCATGCTCACCCCGTCAGGGCTGGCAACTTCCCCATCTAGGCCATATCCCACCTGCGAATTAGGCTCCGCATTTGGCATGTCACCCGCGGGGCGGGGCGTCGAGGTGACACACCTCCCGGCGGGTACTCACGCAGCCCTTCAGGGAGGTTTCTCAGTGCCGAGCAATCCCCGTTTATCTGTCGCCGGACGCTTAGCCGTGGGCACCGCTGCCCTCGCACTCGTCCTGACCGCGGCGCCGCCCGCCATCGCGGGCCCGACACCCACACCGGTGGACAAGTGGCGCGTCACGCCGCTCACCGGCGGCCAGCTCGTCGACGGCGACAAATCCGCCACCGGCAAGCTCGCCAAGAACGACGCCGCGCTGCTCAGCGCCACCAGCGCCGGTGAAGTGAACGTGATGGTCAAGCTCGACTACGACGCGCTCGCGGCGTACCGAGGCGGGCTCAAGGGCCTGCCCGGCACCAGCCCGTCGGTCACCGGCAAGTCGCTCGACGTGCGCGGCACCGACGCCAAGAAGTACGAGACGCACATCACGAAGATCGAGAACGACTTCCTCGCCGCTCTCGCCAAGACCGTCCCCGCCGCCAAGGCAGGACAAAAGCTACGGGTCGTGTACGGCGGCATCGCCCTGCGCCTGCCCGCCAACCAGGCCAAGAACCTGGTCAAGCTGCCCGGCGTCGCCGCGGTCCAGTCCGACGCGCCCGAGCGGCTGCTCACCGACTCCAGCCCCGCCTTCATCGGCGCCCCCGCCATCTACAACAAGCTCGGCGGCGCGCCCAGCTCCGGCAAGGGCGTCAACGTCGGCATCCTCGACTCCGGCGCCTGGCCGGAGCACCCGTCCTTCGCCGACCCCGGCACCCTGCCGGCGCCCGGCCCCACCAAGGACGGCACGCCGCGCATCTGCGACTTCGGCGACAACCCGCTCACGCCGGCTCCCGACGTCTTCGCCTGCAACAACAAGCTGATCGGCGGCGGGCCGTTCCTGGACACCTACAACGCCGTCATCGGCGGCGAGGTGTACGGGGACTCCGCGCGTGACTCCAACGGCCACGGCACCCACACCGCCAGCACCTCCGCGGGCGGTCCCGTCGCCGACGCCAACCCGCTCGGCATCAGCCGCGGCCCCATCCACGGCATCGCGCCCGCCGCTCAGGTGTCGGTCTACAAGGTCTGCGGCGCCGAGGGCTGCTTCCCCTCCGACTCCGCGCAGGCCGTCGGCCGGGCCATCCTCGACGGCGTCCGGGTGATCAACTTCTCGATCTCCGGTGGCACCGACCCCTACAGCGACCCGGTCGAGCTGGCCTTCCTCGACGCGTACGCCGCCGGCGTGCTGGTGTCGGCCTCGGCCGGCAACGACGGACCCGGCGCCGCCACCGTCAACCACGTCAGCCCGTGGGTGACCACCGTCGCCGCCTCCACGCAGACCCGGACGTTCCGCTCCACGGTCTCGCTCAAGGGCACCGGCACCAACACCGCCACGGTCTCCGGGTCCACGGTCACCGCGGGTGTCGCCACTCCGGCGCAGGTGGTGCTCGCTTCGGCGCCGCCGTACTCGAACGCGCTGTGCACCACTCCGGCCCCGGCCGGACTGTTCACCGGGAAGATCGTCGCGTGTGAGCGCGGGCCGAACCGCGTGCTCAAGGGCTTCAACGTCAAGCAGGGCGGCGCCGCTGGCATGCTGCTCTACAACTCGACGCCGCTCGACATCATGACCGACAACCACTGGCTGCCGACCGTCCATCTGGACAAGCCCGACGGTGACGCGCTGCTGGCGTTCCTCGCGGCCAACCCCGGCACCACCGCCACGTTCGCGCAGGGCACGAAGACCACGTGGCAGGGCGACGCCATCACCACGTTCTCCTCGCGCGGCCCCGGTGGCGACTTCCTCAAGCCCGACGTCACCGCGCCCGGCCTGCACATCCTCGCCGGAACGACGCCGACGCCGGAGAGCCCGCTCGAAGGCCCGCCCGGCAACCTGTACCAGAGCATCGCCGGCACCTCGATGTCCTCGCCGCACGTGGCCGGCTCCGCCGCGCTCGTCTTCGCCCTCAACCCCGGCTGGACGCCCGGCCAGGTCAAGTCGGCGCTGGAGAGCACCGCGACCACCAAGGTCACCAAGCAGGACCGGACCACCCCGGCCGACCCGTTCGACTTCGGCGGCGGGCGCATCGACCTCACCAAGGCCGGCGACCCCGGCCTGACCATGGACGAGAGCGCCGCCAACTTCGTGGCCGCCGAGACCGACACCCTCAACCGCATCGACCTCAACCTGCCGTCGGTGAACGCGCCCACCATGCCCGGTGTCATCACCGCCAAGCGCACGCTCACCAACGTCACCAACAAGACGCTCACCTTCACCGCCGGCGGCACGACCGTGAACGGCGCGCACATCGCCGTCCTGCCGCCGCTCGTGGTGGTCAAGCCGGGCAAGAGCGCCAAGATCGAAATCGTGATCGCCGCGCCCGAGCTGCCCGACGGCCAGTACTTCGGCCAGGTCAACCTCAAGCAGGTCGGCGGCTCGCGCAACCTGCACCTGCCGGTCGCGTTCTTCCGCAAGGAAGGCGCCGTCCCGATCGACCAGAGCTGCGCCCCGGCCGCCATCCCGCGCAACACCGGCGAGTCGGTCTGCACGGTCTCCGTCCAGAACAACACCCTGCAGGACGCCGAGGTCACCGCGCTCAGCACGCTCGACGGCAAGCTGCGGCTCAACTCGGTCACCGGCGCCACCAAGGTGGGCAGCCAGATCGCCACCACCAAGCAGACCCTGGCCGCCCGTCAGCCCGACCGGCCCGGCATCGCCCCCGGCACCAGCCCGGCGGGCTACCTGCCGTTGTCCGACTTCGGCATCACGCCCGTCCCCATCGGTGACGAGCAGGCGCTCAACTTCACCGTCCCGCCGTACGTCTACGCGGGCAAGACGTACAACCGCATCGGCATCGTGTCCAACGGCTACAGCGTGGCCGGTGGCACGAGCGGCAGCGAGGACATCTCCTTCACACCGCAGACCCTGCCCGATCCGGCCCGTCCGAACAACGTCCTGGCACCGTACTGGACCGACCTCGACGGCACCGGCGCCCCGGGCATCTACGCCGCGACCCTCACCGACGGCGTCAGCACGTGGCTCGTGCTCGAATGGCGGGTCAACCTCTTCGGCACCACGGCGCAGAAGGTCTTCCAGCAGTGGATCGGCGTCAACGGCACCGAGGACATCAGCTTCACCTTCGACCCGGCCAACCTGCCCGGTGACCCGCCGGCCGGCTTCGGCCTGACGGTCGGCGCGGAGAACGACGAGGGTACGGCCGGCGGCCAGATCACCGGCCCGCCCACCACCGACCTCCGCGTCACCAGCACGCCCGGCGCGCCCGGCGGAACCCTCACCTACACCATGAAGGTGAAGGGCGTGGTCAAGGGAGTCGGCTCGGTCACCACGGCCACCTCGACCCCCCAGGTGAAGGGCATCACCGTGGAGGTGGACAAGATAGCCGTCCAGTGATCCTTGGCTAGGAGGGGCCCGGCCGTGCGCCGGGCCCCTCATCCATGTGCCGAGGCTTCTCCTTGCGGACCCACACCACCCCCGGCACCGCGCTCACGACCACCTCGGGCCCGTCTGCCACCACGACCACCTGACCGGGCCGGAGCTCCCTGAGCACCCTCAACCCGGCGACCTCCGCGACGACCGCCCGGAACTCCGCCGGAGAGCAGTCGATCCCCACGACGTACGCGACCTTGGCCATCTCCTCACGCTACTTGCGGAGCGCTCCGCTCCGCTTTAGAGTTCTTATCGGAGCGAATCGCTCCGATAAGAAGGGATGTTGACATGGAAGACGCGATCCGTCAGCTGGTGGCCGACGCCTCCCGCCACCAGAACGACCCCGGGCCGTTCCTGGCCCTGCACGCCGACGACACGAGCCTCGTGAACTTCGGCGGACGCCGCGTGGTGGGCAAGGACACCGTCGAACAGGCCATGAAGGCCGCGTTGGCGACACCGCTGGCCAAGGTGGTGACGAGTGTGGAGGTGGCCGACATCCGGTTCGTACGTCCTGACGTGGCGATCGTCGGCGTTCTCAAGCGGGTCTCCGACGAGCGCGACGGCGACGACGACCCGCTGCACGCGACCGAGGGCTGGCTGACCTACGTGCTCGTGGAGAACGACGGGAGGTGGCAGATCGCCTCCGCCCAGACCACCCCGATCCTCAAGCCTTAGTCTCACGGTCGTTCCGCATGTTGAGCAGGATGAAGGCGGCCGGCGGCGCCGCGGTGACGACGGCCAGGGCGAACACCCCGCACCGCTCGACTCGCCCGTTGACCACTTGTGCGTTACTCTGAGAATCTCTCCGCGAGGAGCTCCGCGAAAGTTGCGGTCGTCGTGGTCCTCGGGAAGGTGATGGGGAAGCCTCTCGCTGGGACTGAATAGTCCGATCGAGGAACAGGCGGCTTGGTGACCCGGGTCAGCAGCATTGCGCGACATCGTCTGCTCGCCACAGAGTTGCGGCGGCTGCGGGTCGAGGCCGGCCTGTCCGGTCCGAGCGTGGCGAAGGCGCTCATGTGGTCGGCCGCCAAGTTCTCGCGGATCGAGTCGGCGCTCGTCAGGCCGTCGCGGGCGGACATGTTGGTGCTGCTGGACCACTATGGCGTGACGGAGCCCGCGCGCGCCGAGCTGCTTCTGCTCGCGAATCAGGCCACACAACGAAACTGGTGGGACGCCCACGCGAAGGCTCTGCCGAGCGCCTACCTCGAATACATCGGTCTCGAGTTCGAGGCCGTGAGCGTGGTCAACTGGGAAAGTTCGGTACTGCCCGGCCTGCTTCAGATCGACGAGCTGGTGGGCGCCATCAACAGCGCGGGCGAGGACTTCTTCGCGGTGCCGCCGGGCGCGGTGAGACTGCGCAACCAGGTGCGGCTGACCCGGCAGAAGCTGCTGACCGACCCCGATCCGCTGGCCTTCACCGCGGTCATCGACGAGGTCGTCCTGCACCGGACCGTGAGCATGCTCATGGACGTGGGGGGTCCTCAGCTTGTCCGAAAGCAGTTCGCGCACCTGATCGAGCTGGCGGAACTCGAGAACGTGACCATTCACGTGATCGATCTCTGGAAGGCGTACCCGCTCGTCGCGACCTCGTCGCTGATCCGGCTGTCGTTCGCGCCGGTGTCCGCCGGGCTCGTCCACCCCGACGTCGCCTACGTCGAGTCGGTCACCGGTGGATCATTGTCTTTCGGCGAAGAAGAGGTCTACCAGTTCGATCGTCTTCTGAAATATCTCACCAAGAAATCGCTCAATCCCCAGGAATCGATTCGCTTGATCCATCGCATCGCCGATGCTGTCGAGGGTTAGGTCCACGGATTGACCGTTCAACCGGAGGTAGTCATGGAATCGCTTGGTCAGGTGCCGCCGCGCTGGTTCAAGAGCAGCTACAGCGCTACCAACGGCGCATGTGTCGAGGTGGCGGCGCTGCCTGGTCAGCGGGTGGGTGTCCGTGACACCAAGAACCGGTCGGGGGGAACGCTCGTGCTGTCGTCGGATCAGTGGATCGCGTTGGTCAGCGCCATCAAGTCAGGCGATCTGGAGTGAGCATCTTCCGGTGTGCGTCCTTCCGGGGGAGGGCGCACACCGGTCACGTCACCCCCGGATCTCCAAGAGCACCAGATGGCTCCATCGCCCGTAGATGCTGATGGCGACGCCCGTGGCGAAGCAGGCCACTTTGATCTCGTCGTGGTAACTCTCGAACAGGGCCTGGCTCATCCCCGACCGGCACCAGACGACCATCGCCACTCCCCTCCCGCTGTGCGCGGTCCGGATGACCAGGGGAAGCCTGCCGCCGGGTGAGCGCAGCGAGGTCCTCAGGCAGAGCCCCTGGAACCGGTGCCGGACCATGAGCGCGCGGAGGCCGCCCGCGACGCGCCGCCGCACGTACGGCACAGCGACGCACACGGCCATCGCGGACGCGGACCACCACCAGGCGACCTGCCCGAGCACCGCCGCCCCCACCGCCACCGACCCGAGCTCGATGCGCCATCGCCAGATCCGGCCCAGCGTCGCGGGCCAATCCCTGCTGACCGGGATGCGGGGATGATTGCGGGGGTGGCCGTCACCCGGTCCGAAAGAATGACGCGCCGGCTCACCTATGCTGAGGGCCGGCCTCTCGGCGGGAACCTGATCGAAACGAGGGTCCCGGTAGATCCTCTTGTGCCACTTCGCCACGCGGACCTGGAGTCCGGCAGACTGGGCGGAGTCGTCGACCGCCTGCCAGAGCAGGCGCTCCCATAAGGCCTGCAGCCGCTGACGGAACCTTTTCATAGAAACATCCCTGGGTTGGAACTGCCGTGGCCGGCCGGGTCCGGCTCCTTTCTCCCCGTCCTCCTTCCTCTGCTGAGATACTCTGAGAATCCCTCTGCGAGGCGATCTCTGCAATTTTCTTCGCAACTACATATGGCATGTTCCAGGGAAGATGTTTGGGACTTTTCAGTGACAACCAGGGAGAAAGCCTGGTTGTGCCGTTGAAACGACAGGAGACAGCAGTGAGCTCAGGGGAACATCTTGCGAACTGGCGCAGGAGCAGTTACAGCGCGGCGAACGGGGCCTGCGTGGAGGTGGCGGGACTGCCCGGTCGGCAGGTGGGCGTCCGCGACTCCAAGAATCCGGCCGGAGATGTGCTGGTCTTCCCGGCGGTCGAGTGGGGCAGGTTCGTGAGCTCCATCCAGGCCCAATCGGGCCGGTAAGCCGCTACGCCAGGGACAAGATCCTGAATGCGTCGGTCACGTCGCCGACCACGTGATCCGCTCCGTGGCCGGCGTCGGGCCGGTTGCCGTGGTCCACCCAGATGGTCCGGAGTCCCGCTCCGCGGCCGCCCTCGATGTCGGCGACGAGGTTGTCGCCCACCATCCACCCGCCGTCGGCCGGCGACGCACCGCATCGATCCGCGGCGATCTCGAACAACCGCCTGTCCGGCTTGCGGATGTTCTCGGCTCCGGACACGGCGTAACCGTCCACCGCGTCGGCCAGGCCGGTCCGGCGGATCTTTCCGAACTGATTGTCGGCCATGCCGTTGGTGACGATGCCGAGCTTCCAGCCGGACTCGCGCAACGCCGCGAGACCGTTGAGCACCTCCGGCCGGCAGGTGACGAGGTACGGCATCCGCCGCCGGTAGCCGGTCCACAACGTCTCGACCGGCTCGGCCAGGCCGAACCGGTCCCGCACGAGACCGAAGAAGACGTCACGGCGCGGCCGACTCTCCCGGTCGAGCCCGACCAGCACCTCGACGCCGTCCGCGCCGAGTCCCCGCGTTCCGGCGAACTCCTCGGCCCAGGCCCGGAAGGCCAGGTCACGATCGATGAGGGTGTTGTCCAGGTCGAAGAGGGCAAGTCGCTGCATGTTCAGAGATTGCGGGAGATGACCAGGCGCTGGATCTGGTTGGTGCCTTCGAAGATCTGCATGATCTTGGCTTCTCGCATGTAGCGTTCGACCGGGAAATCGCGCGTGTAACCGTAGCCGCCGAACACCTGTACGGCGTCCGTGGTCACCTTCATGGCGGCGTCCGTGGCCACCAGTTTGGCCACTGATGCCTGCCGGCTGTACGGGAGGTCGGCGTCGCGGCGGCGGGCGGCGTCGAGGTAGGTGGCGCGGGCGGCGTCCACCGCGGCGGCCATGTCGGCCAGGACGAACGCGAGCCCCTGGTGGTCGATGATTTTGCGGCCGAAAGTGGTGCGTTCCTTCGCGTACGCCACCGCCGCGTCCAATGCCGCCTGGGCGAGGCCCGTGGCGCAGGCGGCGATGCCGAGCCTGCCCGAGTCCAGGGCGCTGAAGGCGATCTGCAGGCCCTGGCCTTCGGTGCCGAGGAGGCGGTCGGGTTCCAGGATGGCGCCGTCCCAGTGGGCCGTGGTGGTGGGGATGGCGTGCAGGCCCATCTTCTCCTCGGGACGGCCGAAGGTGAGGCCGTCCACGGCGCCGGGGGCCAGGAAGCAGGAGATGCCCCGGTTGCCCTCGCCGGTCCGGGCGAACAGGGCGTAGAAGTCGGCGATGCCGCCGTGGGTGATCCAGGCTTTGGTGCCGGTGATGCGGTAGCCGTTCTCCACCTTCTCGGCTTTGCAGGTCAGGGCGCCGGCGTCGGATCCGGCCTGGGGTTCGGACAGGCTGTAGCCGCCGATCTGGCGTCCGGCCAGCATGTCGGGCAGCCATCGGTCGATCTGTTCCGGCGTGCCGTACTGCTTCAGGGGGAAGCAGGCGAGCGTGTGGACGCTGACGGCGACCGCCACGGCGGCCCAGCGGGCCGCCAGCTCCTCCAGAACCTGCAGATAGACCTCGTACGGCTGGCCGCCACCACCCAGCTCCTCGGGGTAAGCCAGGCCCAGCAGCCCGACTTCGCCCAGTTTCGCGAACAGGCCGGTGGGATAGGTCTCGGCCCGTTCGTGTTCCTCCACGCGGGTGGCGAGTTCCTTGTCGGCCAGCGTGCGCGTGAGGTCGAGCAGGTCGTGCGCGTCCTGGTTGGGCAGGAGGCGGGATACGGCCACGTGTCTGTCTCCGATCTCAGAGTCCGGCCAGGGCCTTGCGGGCGCGCTCGCGGAATTCCGCGACCCGGGCGAGCTTGATGTCCTCGTATCCGCGGATCATGTCAGGCAGCGCGGCGATCTCGGCGACCGCCTCTGCGCTCGTACCCGCTGAGAGGGCGTCACGCACCAGGGTGCGGTATTCGTGGATGAGCTCGCGCTCGACTCGGCGCACGTGAGCGTAGCCGAAGGGGTCGAGGGCGGTGCCGCGCAGGAAGCGCGCGGCCCGCAGCGTGCGGAACACCGGCTTCGCGGTACGGCGCAGCTTGATCTTCCGCTTCATGCCCAGTGCGCGCAGGATCGGCGGGTGGAGCATGACCGCGACCTTGTCCTCGGGGGCGAACTCGGTCTCGAGGTGGAGCCGGGCGACCTCGTACTCGTCCTTGTAGGCCATGAGCTTGTACAGGCCCTTGGCGTAGGCGATGGCGACGCCTTCGTCGTCGGCGAGTTCGGCGATCTGGTGGACGTCGTCGGAGTAGGTGCGGGCGTAGTCGGCGTTCTGGTAGCCGGTGAGGTCGTCGGTCCTGATCGCGAGGATCTCGGCGAACGACTGCGTCTTCTCCTCGCTCGGCCGCTGGAGCGCGGCGGCCCGGCCGTGGGCGAAGGCGGCGAGGTTCTTCTCGACGGCGGCGCCGTTCAGGCGGATCGCGCCCTCGATGGCCGTGGCGCTGATCGGCAGGCAGCCGTGCTGGTACGCGGCCCCGACGAGCAGCATGTTCGCCGGCATGTGGTCGCCGAACAGTTCCTCGGCCAGCGCCTGCGCGTCCAGGTAGAGGTTGGCCTCGGAGCGGGTGGCGGAGCCGATGCGCTCGACCGCGGCCTGCGCGCCGGGCACCACGGCGCGGCCGGTGACCATCTCGGCGGTCGGCACCACCGCCGTGTTGATCACCGCGACGGTGTGGTCCTTGGCGAGCACGCCCAGGTTGCCTTCCGCCGCGGCGCCGAGCACGTCGAAGCCGATCAGGACGTCCGCCCTGGTGGCCTTGACCGCGCCGGTGATCGGCTCCGGCGAGACGCGTACGTCGCTGATGACCGGGCCGCCCTTCTGCGCCAGCCCGGTCTGTTCGAGACCGGCGGCGTGCAGGCCGTCGAGGTGCGCGGCCATCTGGAGGATCTGCGAGACGGTCACGACGCCGGTGCCGCCGATGCCGGGCATGCGCAGCGTGACCGCGCCGGTGAAGCGGGGCGTGGGCTCGGGCAGGCCGGCGGGCGGCGGCGGGAGCGGCTTGCTCTTGCGCGGACCTGGCTCGACCAGCAGGAACGACGGGCAGTCGCCCTTCAGGCAGGTGAGGTCGGAGTTACACGAAGGCTGGTGAATGCGGGTCTTGCGCCCGAACTCGGTCTCCACCGGCTGAACCGACAGGCACGTGGACTTCTCCCCGCAGTCGCCGCAGCCTTCGCAGACCCGCTCGTTGATGACGACCAGCTCGGCCGGGGTGGGCAGTTTGCCGCGCTTGCGCAGCCGACGCTCCTCGGCGGCGCACCGGTCGTCGTGGATGAGCACGGTGACGCCGTCCACCTTGGCGAGCTCGCGTTCGGTGTCGGCGAAGTCGTCGCGGTGCCGTACGGTCGCGACCGGGTCGAGCCGCACCCCGCGATAGGAGGAGGGGTCCGCGGTCGTGATCACCACGCGGCGCACGCCCTCGATGGCCAGCCACCGCGTGAGCTCGGGGATGGCGAGCCGGCCCTCTGCGCGCTGGCCGCCGGTCATGGCGACCGCGTCGTTGTAGAGCAGCTTGTACGTCATGGACACCCCGGCGGCCACCGCGGCCCTGATCGCCAGCGAGCCGGAGTGGTGGAAGGTACCGTCTCCGAGGTTCTGCACGAAATGCCGGTCCTCGGTGAACGGCGCCAGCCCGATCCACTGCGCGCCCTCGCCGCCCATCTGGGTCAGTCCGAGCTGGGTGCCGCGGCCGTCGCCGTCCAGCGCGATCATGGCGTGGCAGCCGATGCCGACGCCGACCAGCGTGCTGTCGTCGGTGCGGGTGGAGAGGTTGTGCGGGCAGCCCGAGCAGAAGTACGGCGTGCGGGCGGCGACCACCGGCAGCATCCGCGGCTTCCGGGCGCCCTTACCCGATCCGAGGCCGAGCGCCTTGGCCACGTCGGCCGCGCCGACCGTCCCGCGCAGCGGCAGCAGCCCGCGGACCTTCGGCGCGTGCGCGGTGCCGTAAAGCACCGCCTTGAGGTGGTTCTCCAGGAACGGCACCTTGTCCTCGACGACCAGCACCTCCTCCAGTCCGTCGAGCATGCCGAGCAGGTCGTCGCGGTCCAGCGGGTACGGCATGCCGATCCGGATCAGCCGGATGCCCCGCTCCTCCAGGTCCACCCCGGCGTCGGCCAGGGCGCGCTGGGCGGCGGCGAGAGCCGTACCGGAGGCGACGATGCCCAGTTTGGCCTGGCGCGCGCTGAACAGCACGCGGTTGAGGCCGGCGGCGCGCGCGTAGGCGCGGGCGAGGTCGAGGCGGCGGGTGAGCAGGTCGTACTCGGCGTCCAGCGCGGCCGGTCCCACCAGCGTGGGCGGCTTGGTCTCGGCGCGGTCGGGGGCGGGCAGCTCGGGGCGGAGCGCGTCCAGGTCGACGGTGGCGGAGGCGTCGGCCACGTCCGCGACGATCTTCAGCCCGACCCAGAGGCCGCTCGCCCGCGACATCGCCACCGCGTGCAGCCCGAACTCGACGATCTCCGCGACCGAGCCGGGCACCAGCAGCGGCATGAACATGCTCTGGCACATCGGCTCGCACGAGCTGGGCACCGTCGAGGACTTGCAGCCCGGGTCGTCGCCGATCCACGCGACCGCGCCGCCCTTGGCGGCGGTGCCGGCGATGTTGGCGTGCCGGATGGCGTCGGCGGCGCGGTCGAGGCCGGGGTTCTTGCCGTACCAGAACCCGGTGATGCCGTCGTGCTTGCGCCCGGGCGCCAGGCCGAGGAGTTGGGTGCCGGCGACGGCCGTGGCCGCGAGCTCTTCGTTGAGCCCTGGCCTGAAGACGACGCCGGCAGGATCGAGGTACCTGGAGGCGCGGGCCATCTCCAGGTCGACACCGCCCAAGGGCGAGCCCTGGTAGCCGGAGACGAAGACGCGCGTGTCGAGCCCGCGCTCCTCGTCGATGCGACGCTGTTCCAGCGTGAGCCGTACCAGAGCCTGAATGCCCGAGAGCAGCACGCGCCCGTCGAGAGCCGTGTACTTGTCTTCCAACGCCACCATGCGCCAAGTGGAGCAATCCCGGCGGTCCTTGCACAAGTATCAGGGGACATAATGCGATAAAGACGCAAATTGTTTGCGAGGCCTGGCTCTTCGTGTGGCCTGGTTTGCGTGAGGAGCGCCAGTGAGCGAGATCGACGAAATAGACCACCGGCTGCTACGGCTGCTGCGCGAGGACGGCCGCCGGACCTTCTCCGAGATGGCCACCGAGGTGGGCCTGTCCGTCGCGGCCGTCAAGCGGCGGGTGGACCGGCTACGCGAGGCCGGCGTGATCACCGGCTTCACCGTGCAGGTGGACTACGCCAAGCTCGGCTGGGGCATCGAAGCCTTCACCGAGGTCCGCTACTCCGGCGCGACCCCGGTCAGCGAGATCCTCCGCTCGACCACCGCCGTACCGGAGATCCAGGCCGTCTTCACGATCGCCGGCGACCCCGACGCCCTCATCCACCTGCGGGTACGCGACCTGGACCACCTCCAGCAGATCATCGACGGCCTGCGCAGAACCGGCAACGTCACGGGCACCAAGACCCTGATGGTGCTCGGCTCCTGGACCCGCGACGCGCTGCGCACCCCCCGCCGGGGCGGCTAGAGCAGCCGCCTGATCTCGCCGTAGGCCCGGTAGAAACCGCCGCGGCCGGCCGAACGCACGCCGTCGACCACGTACCGGGCGCCCGCCTCGCGCACCGTCTTGGGGAACTGCACGTTCCACGACTCGTAGCCCGGAGTGACCACGCGCACCCGCAGCCGCTCGCCCTCCTGGACGCACTCCACCACGACGCCGTCGCCCGCCCCGGTCTCCAGCACGGTCTCCAGCACCGCCGACGGCTCGACCACCTCCAGCGACGCCGCCGCCTTCACGTCCACCGGCTGCGGCACGTCGCCCGCGCGGGCCGCCGCGATCGCCGCCTCGCTGGCGTCGATGCAGGCCAGCGAGCCGTCCGTGGTCACGATGTAGAGGCGGTCGTCCAGGAACTGCATCGAGAACGCCGAACCGCACCCGGTCCCGAGCTTCCACAACCGCTCGCCGGAGGCGTCGAAGCAGTAGACGGAGGAGTGGTTGTCGCCGGCGAACACGTGGCGGCCGCCCGGCGAGGTGGCGCAGGAGTAGACCGCGCCGTCGCACTGGTAGACCGCCTCCACCCGGCCGTCGCCCTTGGCCAGGCGGTGGACGGTACGGCGGGCCGTACCGGCGTAGACCGAGTGCTCCTCCTGCCAGCCGAACAGCACGTTGCCGGCCGTCTTGTTCTCCCAGACGAGCGTGCCGTCCGCGGTGTCGTAGCGGGCTACGCCGTTGGAGTGGCCGTGGTAGACGGCGTCCTCGTCACACCTGACCATCCAGGCGGAGTCGCCGCTGCCGGAGCGGGCCCACTGGAACTCGTCCTCGTAGTCGATCGTGGTGATCCGGCCCGCCCGGTCGGAGACGCCGAGCACGCCGTCGTTGATGTCCAGCCAGTAGATGTCGACGTCCGCGGCGATCTCGTAGGCCGACCTGGGCACCTTGCCGCTCAGGTCGTACACGCGGCCGTCGTCGCAGCCGGCGTAGATCCAGAAGTCGTCGGCCACGATGCACTTGACGCCGTCGGGCAGCCGGAAGCGGCCGGTCACGGTGCCGGAGTGGGTGACGGTGTAGACGTCGCCGCGCTGGTTGCCGACCCAGCAGCGCTCGCCGTCCACGAAGATCCCGAACGCGGCCGCGCCGCTGTCGAAACGCCACAGCACCGGGGCCTGCTGGGCGGTCGAGCGGGTGCTGGCCATGGCCCTGCGCGTGATGGCCCGGCGCTGGCGCACGCCGCGTACGGCGGGGGCGTACCCCTTGCGGGTCTTCTCCCCGATCTTCTTGGCCGCCGCCGCCTGGGCCTTGGCTTCGCTGGGGAAGGCGGTGACCTTGGTCTGACCTGACTCGCCGATGCGCCCGTAGGTGATGGTGACCTGCGTGCCCGCGACGGTCACCTCGTAGTACTTGTGCGCTCCGCCGCCGTCTTCAGACAGCTCCAGATAGGTCATGTGCGCTTCTCCAGGTTTGCCAGGACTTGATCCATTTGTCGGGAGACTAGAGCAAGCAGACGACAGATTCCGCTAGATCAAGTAGGCGAGGCCGGTGTAGAGGACGATGCTGAAAGCGACCAGGCCGAGAACGAAGGCGAACACCCAATCGGTGAAACGCCAGCTCGCACCGGACAGTCTGGCGTAGACCTCAAGCCCGATCGGAATGACGACCACCTGCACCAGCGACACCACCAACCCCAGGTGAAGCAGGGTTACTTCCCAGGAGGGCACGGACTTTCCCTGGGCGGCGGCCAGGGCCACGATTTCGGCGCGCCCCAGCCAAATCATGCAGGTGCCATTGATAATGATGAAACCCAGCGCGTCCACGGGCCCCAGGCCGGTCTTTTCCCTGCTGCCCGTCTTGCGGGCGGGGCGGGACCATCTGACGACGGCCGTGGACCTGTTCGTCCAGGTGCGACGCTTCCGTCGGGGAATATAGGTGCGCGGGCTGAGCACGGCCCGGAACAAGTCGAGGAGCCGGAACTTCTCCGGAATTCCAAACCTGACCCACTCTTCGCGGGCGACGGTCAGAATGGCCCGCGTCTCCAGGAGAAGCGCAAGAAGAAGGACAGGTACGACCTGGGCGACTAACGAGGCGTACTCCTTGGTCATCGCCCAAAGGTAGCGTGGCCCACATGGGCTTCCGCGCCGGCCGGGCGGATCATCCACCGGTCGATGGGGTCCTGGGCGTAGGCGGTGAAGCCGTGGCGTTCGTACAGGCGCTGGGCCGGGCTGTCGCGCAGCACGATCAGCCGGAACACCTGCGTCTCCGTCAGCACCGTGCGGAGGATGGCGCCGCCCACGCCGCGTCCCTGCGTGGACGGAGACAGGTAGAAGTGTTCCAGCCAGACTCCGTCGTCGGCCGGTCGCAGGGCGATGCTGCCGGCGAAGGCGCCGTTCACCTCGACGATCGACGTGTGCTCGGGGAGGAAGGCGTCCTTGAAGCGCTGTCTCACCCGGTTCGGGTCGAAGCGGCCGAGGCGTTCCAGGTCCGGGCGGAGCACGACGGCGCGGAGCTCGGCGATCGGGTCACTGTCAGCGGGTACGGCGGGGCGCAGCGACCAGCCGTGCTCAGAGGTCAACGGAGAACTCCACCTGGATCAGCGGCCTGCCGTCGCCGAAGTCGTGGTCGCGCGTCGCGCCCGTCTCCGCGAAGCCGCTCTTGGTGTAGAAACGGCGGGACTGCGGGGTGTCGCGCAGGGTCCACAGGTGGGCGCGGGTGAAGCCGTCCTCCTTCAGCTGGGCGAGGGTGGCGGCCATCAGGGCGGGGGCGACGCCGGTGCCCCAGCCGTCGGGGTGGGCGTAGAAGCCGTGGACCTCGGCGATGCCGTTCACGGTCTGGGAGGGGCCGAACCAGGACAGCGCCAGCGGGCGTCCGTCGCCCTCGGCGAGGTAGATCGTGTCCTTGAGCGGGGAGAGCCGGGCGTGCCAGCGGGTACGGCGGCTGCTCACCTGGCCGGCGGCGAAGGCCGGGTCAAAGAACGGCGCGTAGGCGACAGCCCAGGAGTCGGCATGGATCTCGCCGAGGACGTCCCCGTCTTCGATCGTCGCGTGTCTGATGGTGATGACCACTGTGCAACTCTAGCCAAATGCGGACAATTCTCATCATCGGCACCGTGGGTGCGGGAAAGACGTCGGCGGCCGAGGAGGTCGGCGAACTGCTGACGGCCGCCGGCACGCCGCACGGCGTCATCGATCTGGACGCGCTGTCGCGCGGGTGGCCGCCGCCCGCGGGGGACCGGTTCAACCTCGGGCTGACGGTGCGGAACCTGCGGAGCCTGGCGGCGAACTTCCGTGACACCGGCGCCGAGTGGCTGGTGCTCGCGGGGGTGGCCGAGAACGGTGAGCACCGCGAGAAGATCGCGGAGGCGGTGGGCGGCGAGCTCACGGTCTGCAGGTTGCGGGTCGACCTGGCCACCGTCAGGCAACGGCTGGCCGGACGGCACGTGGACGACCCGGAAGGGCTCGGCTGGCACCTCAAGCGCTCCGGCGAACTCGACCGGATCCTGCGCGAAGCCCAGGTCGAGGATGTCGTCGTGGACGGCTCCGGCCCGGTGACCCTGGTGGCGGAAGAGATCCTGAAAGCGGTCGGCTAGTCCCATAGCGGCAGGCGGGTGCCCGCGGCCCTCGCGACCGCGACGCGGTACAGGGCCTGCGCGGCGGCCACGTCCTGGCATTCAGGCTCCCACTGTGCCGTCGACCGCTTCGCGCAGGAAATCGGCGTGCCCGTTGTGCCGGGCGTACTCGTGGATCAGGTGGAGCATCACCATGCGCAGCGACACCTCGGCCTCCCAGCGGGCGTTGTAGGAGGTCAGGTCCAGGGAGGCGGCCGCGCGTTCGATCCGGCGGGCGTGCCCGACCTCGGTCTCCCAGGCGCCGAAGGCCGCCTCGCGGGTGGCGCCGGTGTCGTCGTAGGCGCTCTGGAAGTCCCACAACGTCGCCGACCACACCATCGGCAGGTCCTCGCCGTTGACCACCCGGCGGAACCAGTGCCGCTCCACCTCGGCCATGTGCCGCACCAGCGCCATCAGCGACAGCGTGGACGGCGGCATGGACCTGCTGCGCAACTGCTCGTCGGACAGGTCGGCGCACTTCATGGCCAGGGTGGCGCGGTGGAAGTCCAGATAGGACCGGAGCATCTCGCGCTCGTCGGCGATCAGCGGAGGTCCCACACGCTCGGTCGTCATCCCGAGAGGCTACCGAGGCCTTGACGCTGCGTGCCAAGCCGAGGAGACTCCATCACATGTCGCTATAGTATTTTATTTCGAGGAGCACCCCCATTCCATGAGCGCCATCCTCGCGCTGGCCGCGTTCATCGCCGTCATCGTCATCTGGAACCTCGCCTTCAAGCGCAACATCGCCGAGTCCATGTTCGTCGGCTTCCTGGCCTGCACCGCCTTCGCCGGCCTGGGCGCACCCGCGCTCGCCTGGGAGAGCCTGATCGAAGGCATGAAGTCCGAGGTCACGTACGCCGCGCTGACCTTCGTCTTCGTCAGCGAACTGCTGACCAGGATCGGCCTCATCGGCCGGCTGATCGACATCCTCAGCTCGCTGCTCGGCCGGCGCCGCGGCGGCGCGCTCTACGCGGCCACGGTCGGCTCGGGCGCGTTCGGCGCCGTGGCGCACAACGGCGCGGCCATCGCCGCCACCATCGGCTCCATCGCGATCCCGTGGATGAAGCGCTCGAAGACCAGCGGCGACACCGCCGCCCTGGTCATCTCCGGCAACGCGGGCGTCGGCGCCGTCTTCCCCTTCAGCGGCGCGTTCTTCCTGCTGCTCGCCGCCCCGACGGTCGCGCCGGTGCTGAACGCCGACCAGATGATCGTGCCGATGTTCGTGGTCGCCGCGTGGACCGTCGTGATGCGGCTGGGCATCGCGTACGTGATCGTCCGGCGGCGCGGCGTCGACCGTATGGACCCGGACGACGTGCACCCGCTCGCCGCGACCCTGCGCGCCGGCTGGCCCTCGCTGCTGGTGCTGGCGGCGGTCGCGCTGCCCATCCTGGCCACCGCCGGCGCGGGCGCGCAGTGGGTCGTCGGCCGGATCGGCGAGGACGCGGCCGACACGATCCCCGTGCTCTTCTGGCTGCCCATCTTCATGCTGGTCGTCGGGGTGATCGTGGGGTGGCGACGGCTGCCGCGCCGTACCGGCGAATGGTGGGAGATGCTCGGCGAGATCAGCCCCAAGTTCGCCGTCGTGGGGCTGACCATGGTCTCGGCCTTCGCCGCGTCCGCCGCGCTGTCCACGCTCGGCCTGGGGGAGCAGCTCGCGCCGCTCATCCAGCGGATGCAGGGCGTGCCGGCGCCGGTCGTGGTGGTGGTCGTCGGCCTGGTCGTCCTGCTGGTGTCCGGGCCGCTGAGCACGACGGCCACGATCGCGGCGGTGGGCTCGGTCGGGTTCCTGGCGCTGACCGGCGCCGGCATCGAGCCGCACCTCGCCTACGCCGCGCTCATCGTGTGGGCCAGCGCGGAAGGCTGCTCCCCGCCCGGCGCGGCCCCGCTCTACGTCGCCGCCGGGATCGCCGGCAGCGACCCGGTGAAGATCTTCCGGCCGGTCATCGGCTACTACCTGGTCCCGTCCTTCGTGGCCGGGATCGTGGTCGCGCTGAGCCTGCTGTGGATCCCGTTCTAAAGGAGGAAGTCCCATGTACGCGCTGCTGCTCACCGTCTTCAGGCTGCTGCTGATCACCTTCGTGCTCGGCGGCGTGGCCGTGACGTTCTTCCAGGTGGCGGGCATCCTGATCGCCAGCCCCGGCCTGACGTCGTTCTTCGGCGGCGACTTCGCCGACTGGACCTGCGTCGTGGCCGCGCTGGCGGGGATCGTCTCGTTCCTGCAGCTCTACACGAAGGACGCGAAGGACACCGAGGAGCTCGTCTAGCCGGTCGCCGCGACGGGCCGCTGCTTCCTGCGCCGGTTGGCATTCTGCAGATGTTCGCGCATCCGGATCGAGGCGATCTCGGGGTTGCCCTCCGCCAGGGCCTCGTAGATCGCGCGGTGCTCCCTGGCCGCGTGCCCGGCGCCGGTGTTGCCCAGCCGCGAGAAGAGGCGGAAGCGCTGCACCTGGCCGTTGAGCGAGCGGTAGGCGGTCTCCAGGAACGGGTTGTCGCACTGCTGGGCGATCAGGCCGTGGAAGCGGTCGTCGGCCGCCCAGTAGGAGCGGAAGGAGCTCGACTCGGTGTCGGCCAGGCCCACCGAGCGGTCGAGCTCCTCGACCGCCTCCAGCAGCTCCTCCAGGAACTCCGGCGTGGTGCGCCGGCAGGTCTCGTAGGCCAAAGCCGGCTCCAGGACCAGCCGGGCGTCCATCAGCTTGCCGATCTCCCTGTCGGTGAACATCGGCGCGACCCGGTAGCCCTTGAGCGCCTCGCGGACCACCAGGCCGGTGTGCTCCAGCCGGGCGAGGGCCTCGCGCAGGGGGGTCTGGCTGACGTCGAGTTCGCGCGAGAGGGCGCCGATGTTCAGAGGGGAGCCGGGAGTCCGCTTTCCGGTCATGAACTGGTCGAGAAGCACCTCGTACATCTGGTCGGCAAGGGGCTGCTTCTTCTTGCGGGCCTCGGACATCACGTTCCTCTCGTCGAGCCGATTATCCCAGGCGATCGACTCTAGGATCTATCGCTATAGTATAGTTTTAATGGAAAGGATCTTCCTCATGCGTGTCCTCGTGACCACTGCCTGGCTCCAGCCCGGCGATCAGGTCGACCGGCTGCTCCGGGAGGAGGGCTTCGAGGTCGTCCACAAGCGCTCCGGCCGGCTCGTGGACCTCGTCCGGGAGGTGGACGGCGTGGTCGCCGGCACGGACGCCTTCACCGCCGAGGTCCTCGCCGCCGCACCGAAGCTCAAGGTCATCGGACGCACCGGCGCCGGCTACGACAACATCGACACCGAAGCGGCCACCGAACGCGGCATCGCCGTATGCCCGACTCCGGGCGTCAACCGGCGCGCGGTCGCCGAGCACACCCTCGCCCTGATGCTCAACTGCGCCCGGCTGCTGCCCCAGAACATCCGCTCGGTCAGGAGCGGCGGCTGGGAGCAGCCGAGCGGCCGCGAGCTGGCGGGGGCGACCCTGGGCATCGTGGGTCTCGGCGCCATCGGCAAGTCGGTGGCCGAGCTGGGCAGCCTGCTCGGCATGGACGTGCTCGCCTACGACCCCGACCTCGACCTCGACTTCGCCGCCCGCACCGGCGTGCGCGCCGTTCCGCTGGCCGAGCTGCTGCGCCGGTCCGACTTCGTCAGCCTCCACATCTTCCTCGACGCCTCCACCCGCCACCTGATCGACGCCGCCGCACTGGCCACGATGAAGCCCACCGCCTACCTGATCAACACCGCCCGCGGCGGCGTGATCGACGAGGACGCGCTGGCCGACGCCCTCGAACGCGGCGAGCTGGCCGGCGCCGCGCTCGACGTGGTCGAGGTCGAGCCGCTGCCCGCCGCCAGCCGCCTGCGCGAGCACGACAACGTGATCGTCACCGCCCACGTCGGCGCCGCCACCGCCGAGTCCCGCGCCCGCTCGGGCCGGATGGCCGCGCAGGCGGTCATCGACGTCCTGAACGGCCGCGCCCCCGCCTTCACCGTCAACCCCCCGAAGGTGTCCTGACATGCGCTTCGACGCGAACCTGAAGTGGTTGTTCACCGAGCTGTCGTTCGAGGCGCGCTTCGACGCCGCGGCCGCGGCCGGTTTCGAGGGCGTCGAATACCCCGACCCCTACGCCCACGACCCCGCCGGCCTCGTCCGCCGCCTGCGCGAAGCCGGGCTCGAACAGGTGCTCATCAACACGCCGCAGGGCGCCGACGCCTGCCGCGCCGCCGGCTTCCGCGAGGGCTTCGACCGGGCGATGGAGTACGCGCTCGCGCTCGGCGCCGGCCTCGTCCACGTCCGGGCCGGCACCCGGCCCGAGGGCGTCGTCCGCGAGCGCGCCGAGGCCCGCCTGGTCGCCAACCTCGCCTGGGCCGCCGGCCAGTCGCGCGGCAGCGGCGTACGCCT
Organism: Nonomuraea sp. NPDC059007; assembly: GCF_042740555.1. Classification (NCBI taxonomy): domain Bacteria; kingdom Bacillati; phylum Actinomycetota; class Actinomycetes; order Streptosporangiales; family Streptosporangiaceae; genus Nonomuraea; species Nonomuraea sp. NPDC059007. The sequence goes on from NZ_JBHYJD010000002.1 coordinate 111,567, forward strand.
GGTGCTGGAGGCGCAGAACCACCGCGACAGCCCCGGCCGCGTCCTGCGTACCCAGGCGCAGGCCGCCGCCGTGGCCGAGGCGCTCGACGCCGACCACGTGGGTGTGCTGTTCGACCTCTACCATGCGCAGGTCGACGAGGGCGATCTGATCACCAAGGTGCGCGAGCTGGCGCCGTACACCTTCCACTACCAGGTCGCCGACCCGCCCGGCCGGCACGAGCCCGGCACCGGCGAGATCGGCTGGCGCGCGGTCTTCGCCGCCATCCGCGAGAACGGCTATGGAGGCTGGATCGGCTGCGAGTACCAGCCCCAGGGCCGCACGCTCGACGGCCTCGGCTGGATCGAGGAGCTGGCCGGATGACCCGCGTCGCGCTGATCAGCGCCACCCCCGCCGCGATCGCCCCCGCCGTCGCGGGCCTGGCCGACGCGTTCCCCGAGGCCGAGCCCTGGAACCTGCTCGACGACAAGCTCCTCGCCGACGCCCGCGCGGGCGGGCCGAGCGCGCGCATGTCCGCCCTCATCGGCTACGCGGTCGACGCGGGCGCGCACGGGGTGCTGCTGACCTGCTCCCTGTACGGCGAAGCCGCCCGATCGGCCGCCCGAGGAGTCCCCGTCCTGGCCCCCGACGACGCCGCCTTCACCAAGGTGGCCGAGTCCGGATACCGGCGCGTCCTGACCGTGGCCAGCCTGGAGGAAGCGCTGGCCGACTCGGTCGCCCGCCTGACCGGGGCGGCGCCGGGCGTGGCCGTGGACGGCGTGGTCAGCCTCGCCGCCTTCCAGGTCAGCGACGGGCGGGCGCTGGCCCGAGCCCTCCACGACACCTGTGCCCCTCACACGAACGGGGTGGAGGCGGTGGTGCTCGCCCAGTACTCGCTGGCCCCGGCCGCCGCGGAACTGGCCAGGTCGCTCGGCCTCCCGGTGATCTCCGGCCCGCACACCGCCGCCGCCGCGCTCCGGCGCGCCGTCCTGGGCGGCGAGCGGCCGTGATCGGCGCCATCGCCGACGACGTCACCGGCGCCACCGACGTCGCGGTCGCGCTGCACCGGCACGGCCTGCGCACCCTGCTCTTCTTCGGCACCCCCGCCGCCGGCACCGGCTCGACCCCGCACGACGCCGTCGTCATCGCGCTGAAGACGCGCACGGCCCCCCGCGAGCGGGCCGTCGAGCAGTCGCTCGCCGCCCTGGACTGGCTGCGCGCCCACGGCGTCGGCCAGGTCTACTTCAAGTACTGCTCCACCTTCGACTCCACCCCGGACGGCAACATCGGCCCGGTACTCGACGCCCTGGCCGACGCCCTCGACGCGCCGCTGGTCGCGATGACCCCGAGCTCGCCCGAGCACGGCCGTACCCAGTACCTCGGCTACCTGTTCGCGGGTGAGCGGCTGCTGTCGGAGTCGCACATGCGCGACCACCCGCTCACGCCGATGACCGACTCCTACCTGCCACGCGTCCTCGAAGCCCAGTCCGCGTACCGGGCCGGGGTGGTCCCGCTGGAGACGGTACGCGGCGGACCGGCGGCCATCGGCAGGCGGCTGGAACTCCTGCGGCGCGAGGGCGTCCGGTACGCCCTGGTGGACGCGGTCGAGGACGGCGACCTGGCCGCGGCCGGGCAGGCGCTGGGCGGCCTGCGCCTGGTCGCGGGGGCGGCCGGGCTCGCCGCCGGACTCGCCCTGGCCCACGAGGTCGGCAAGATCCACGAGGCCGCGGGGGACCCGCCCGCGCACGTGCCGGCGGGGCGCGCGGCCGTACTGGCGGGGAGTTGTTCCGCGCGCACGCTCGAACAGGTCCGCGCGGTGATCGAGCACGGACGGCCCGCCCACCGCCTGGACGCCCTCGCCGAGCCCGACCCCGAGGCGCTCGCCGCGAACGCCCTGGCCTGGTACGACGCCCAGCGGCCCGAAGACGGCGCCCCGCTGATCTACTCCAGCCTGCCCCCGGCCGAACTGCGCGAGGTCCAGCGCGTGCTGGGCCGCGAGCGGTCGGCCGGGCTGCTGGAGTCCGCGCTGGGCCGGATCGCCCGCGGCCTGGTCGAGCGGGGTGTCACCCGGCTGGTCGCGGCCGGTGGCGAGACCTCGGGCGCGGTCGTCCGCGCGCTCGGCGTCACCGGCGGCGTGATCGGGCCCGAGGCGGCCCGGGGCGTCCCCTGGATCTTCACCCCGTCCCTCAGCCTTCTCCTCAAGTCGGGCAACTTCGGCGAGCCCGGCCTGCTGCTCGACGCCTCACGATCGGAGACCCCATGAAGTTGTTCAGCACCTTGGCCGTGAAGAAGGCCTTCGACGACGTGCTCCTCGCGGAGTTCACCGGCAGGACCGGCATCGCGGTCGACGGCGTCTACGACCCGACCACGCAGCTGATGGCCCGCATCCGGGCAGGTGAGCGCCCCGACGTGATGATCGCCGTCACCTCCTCCTTCGACGAGCTGAACGGCAGTGCCGTCCTCGACCTGTCCACGAGGACGGCGATCGCGAAGACCGGCGTGGGCCTGGCGGTGCCGCCGGGCGCGCGGCTCCCGGACGTCACCACGCTCGACGCGTTCAAGGCGGCCCTGCTCGACGCCCGCAGCGTGGCCTACTCGCGCACCGGCGCGAGCGGCATCTACTTCGCCCGGCTGATCGAGGAGCTCGGCATCGCCGAGGAGGTCAACGCCCGCGCCACCGTGATCGACAAGGGCTTCATCGCCCACGCCGTGGTGGACGGGCGTGCCGACGTGGCGATCCAGCAGCTCAGCGAGCTGCGTTTCGTCCCGGACGCCCGGATCGCCGGGCCGTTCCCCGCCGAGGTGCAGCACTACAGCGAGTTCTCCGCCGTGGCCGCCACGGCGGAGAACGGCGAGACCGCCGCCTTCCTCGCCTTCCTCACCTCCGACGAGGCCCGGCGAGCCTACGAGCGGACCGGCCTGGAGCTGCCCTGACCGAAATCCAAGGGGTGCGGGCGCGCCCGCCCGCACCCCTCGCGCTCAGTTCACGTTGATGGTGAACGTCGAGGTCGTGTTGCGGATGTCGGTGTGGTTGCCGCTGAAGCGCAGCCCGTTGAACGTCACCGAGCCCACCGCAGGGCCCTGGCCGGGCTCCGGCAGCTCGTTCGCCCACAGGCCGAAGCCCGACTTGGCGTCGAAGGCGTCACCGGACTTGCGCGCGCCGCTGATCGAGATGTCGGTGAGGACCGTGTCGGTGATCGGGTTCACCGGCCGGCCGCCCAGATACTGCGTCTGGAACATGATCCCCGAGTACGTCGGATCCACGATGTCCACGTCGCTGATCCTGATGCCCTGGAACACCTTCGACGCGGAGAACAACCAGATCGCCGGGAACGTCTGCTGTCCCCAGAAATGCCCGCCCGCCCGGACGATCGAGATGTTCTCGAACCGGGTCGGCGTGGGGCCGAAGCCCCGCATCTGGATGCCGAAGTCCAGCGAGCTGACCGTGATGCCGGAGTAGACGAGGGTGTCGGCGATGTAGATGTTCCTGAACACGTTGTCCTGCCCGCCGTACACGGCCACGCCGGCCGCCCGCCAGGTCAGGGTCGAGGTCAGGTTCTCGTAGACGTTGCCCGTCTGGTCGGCGTTGTTGATGTCGATCGCGGCGAACAGCGCGAAGCTGTCGTCGCCGGTGCCGCGCGCCTCCACGTTCCTGACCGTGTTGTCCGAGCTGCCGTTGGTCAGGTTGATCGCGTCGGCGAACGTGTCACGCACCCGCGAGTTCGTCACGGTCAGGTTGCGCATGTTGGTGCCCCAGAGCATGCACATCTGGTGCTCGACCCACACGTTGTCGATGGTGAGGTTCGCGACGCCGTTGAGGTCCCAGACCTTGCCGGGGCCGTCGTTGCGGATCACGTAGTTGCCGAACGAGGCGAACCCGCTGAACGACGAACCGCCCGCCGAGCTCTGCACGTCGAACCCGACGTTCGTGTTCTCCTGCCCGGAGGGCGACAGGAACCTGGTGAACCACGGGCCGGCGCCGGTGACCTTGACGGCCTTGCCGTACACCTGGAACTTCTGCGCGGTCGGGTAGTCGCCCGCGGGCAGGTAGACGCCCACGAGCGCGGGGTCCTGGCGGGCGCGGTCGAGCGCGCTCTGCACGTCCTGGTGCGTGAATCCAGCCGGTACGGCATAGCGTGCCGGATCCGGGTTGCCCTGCGGCGTGGCCTGCTCCAGGTTGATGAAGTCGATCGCGAACGTGCCGCCGTTGGCCGCGTCCTTCTGCAGCCTGATCTTGCTGCCCTGCGGCACGGTGGTGCCGAGCGTCACGTTGGCCTCGTCGTAGATGTGGCGGGGCGGGCCGGCGCCGGGCGAGTTGCTCGGGTTGGCCTCGTCGCCGTAGAGCCAGGCGTACTTCGAGGTCAGGTTGATCGCCTTGAGGAAGGTTCCGTTGACGTAGACGTTCAGCGTCGAGGTGGTGCCGTCGGGGATGGAGTAGCGGGTGACCAGCGTGTTCGCCGGCGCCCTGGTGGTGAACTCGACCGAGGCGCCGGTGGAGTTCAGCAGGACCGCGCGCCGTCCCGAGGCCTCGCCGGCCGGGTCGCCGATGGTGCGGTTCGGGCCCACGAGCTGCGCGCCGCCGGCGGGCACGCCGTCCTCGGCCTCGTACATGTCGTAGGGCAGGTTGGCGCCCCTGCCCACGAACAGGGTCTGCGTGGTGGTGTTGTTGGCCCGCTTGACCGGCAGCTCGTTGGCGTCGTCCGCGATGACGGTCTTGACGGTGTACTTGCCGTTGGCCGCGGTCCAGGTGCCGAGCGTGGTCGGCGGGGCGGTGGCGCCGGCGTTGATGACGCCGGAGTGGGAGCCGGTCAGCGTGCGGATGACGGTGCCGGACTCGTTGGCGACGGTCAGCGTGACCCCGTGCGCGCCGCTGGCCGAGGCCAGGTTGCCCTGGTTCTTGATCGCGACGGAGAACGTGACCGTGTCACCGGCCGCCGGGTTGCCCGGTGTCCAGCCGACCGGCGCGGCGAGCAGGTCGGAACTGTCCACGGGCCGGACGGTCAGCGGGTTCGGGTGGTTGTAGGTGTTGTTGCCCTCGTTCTGCTCGATGACGGAGTCGCCCTCGTCGACCTTCGCCGACAGCGGGTACGAGCCCGCGGGGCGGGTGCCGATGTTGGCCGACACCGTGGCCGAGGCTCCGGCGGCCAGTGCGGCCACGTTCGCGGTGCCCGCCTTGGCGGTGCCGAGGTACAGGTTGACGTCCGTGGCGCCGGAAGGCTCGGTGCCGATGTTCTTGACAGTGGCCGACAGGGTGACGGCGTCGCTTTCCACCGGGTTCGCGGGCGAGGCGGACATGCCGGTGACGGTCAGGTCGGGGTTCGGCGCCGGGGTGCCGATCACCTGGAACTCGGCCACCTGGCCGTTCGGCGCCCCCGTGTTGGCGCTGAACGACAGCCGCACGCCGGCCAGGCGCGCGTTCAGGGGGATCGTCACCGTGTTGCCGGAGGCCGGGTTGAAGGTGTAGGCGGCGCTCTCCTTCCTGACGGTGTAGCCGGAGGTGTTCTGGTCGTGGCCGAGCACCTGGAGGGTCTGCGTGCGGGTGGCCCAGGCGGCGTCGGGGTTGAGCTTGAGCACGAGGGCGGAGACGTCGGCGTTGGCGCCCAGCTCGACGGTGAGCGTGTTCGGGTACCCGCCGCCGCCTTCCCAGTAGGTGGCGAGGTTGCCGTCGTTGGCGTTGGCCGGGACGTAGACCCAGGTGGAGCCGCTGGCGGTGATCGGCTTGTTCAGGGCGAGGTTGCTGCCGCCGCCGCCTGACCGGGTGACCGTGTCGCTCTCGGGGGAGCGGTTGTCGGCCGCGTCCTTGGCTTTCACGTAGTAGGAGATGGTGGTGGTGGGCGGCTGACTATCCGTATACGCCAGGATATTTCCGCCTACTGTGGCCCTTAGGTCGTTGTTTGCGTAGATCTCATATCCCGTCACCCCGACGTTGTCGGTGGAGGCCTGCCAGGTCAGCCTGATCTGGCCGCTCGCCGGCTCGGTGAAGGCCAGGTTGCCCGGGGCCGTCGGGGGTTGGGTGTCGGGGCCGGTGGCCGGGCCGTACACCTCGAACTCCGAGATCTGACCCGCCGGCCAGCCGGTGTTCGCCGTGATGGACAGGCGCACGTAGCGGGTGCTGACCGCGGTGAGGTCGATGGTCGCCGTGGGGCTGAACGTGCGGGTCGCCTGGGCGCCGATGGTGGTGAAGGTCGTCCCGTTGGTACTGCCCTGCACGGTCATCGTCTGGGTACGGCTCGGCCAGGTGGTGGGCAGCTTGAGCACCAGCTGATCGACCGTGACGGCGGCGCCGAGGTCGACCTGGATCCATTGGGGGAAGGCGTTGTTGGCCGACTCCCAGTATGTGGACTGGTCGCCGTCGGTGGCTCTGGGGGCGGGGTAGACGTCGGTGAAGCTGCTGGCCGAAGCGGGCTTGCCGAGGGCGAGGTTGGGGCCTGCCTGGGCTTGGGCCGGGTGGGGCGTCAGAACGAAGGATAAGGCGAGTGCGAGTAACGCAAGCATGCGTCTCATGGGCGGGCCCTTCGTGACGGGGGGTGGCCAAACCATAAGATGACGAACAAATGACCGCAATATTTCGACTGGATTGCGCAAATTTTCGACAAGGCGGTGGGAGCGTTCCAAGGCTAGTTGGACTGGCCAGATGAGCCGGGAATTCCCTGAACCCGCGCGCAAGGGCTTACGTCACACCCCCGCAAGCCCACGCAAGCCCATGACGTGGTTTTGCGCCCCGCACTCACCCGCCCCGCGCCCCTGGCCGCGCCTCGCTCCGCGCCCACACGCCATGCGCGGCTTCCGCGCCGCGCTCCACCCGCCCGGCACCCACACGCCACACGGCCACTCCTGTGCGCCGCGTGGTTTCCACGCCCGTGCCCGTGCTGTTTCCGCGTCTCTCCCGTCCCGGTGTCCCTGGCCCGCGCCTGCTCACCATGCGCGACTTCCGCGCTGCGCGCCACCCGCCCGGCGCACATGCCCTGCGCCGGGCGCGACCCGTGCGCGCCGCATGGCTCCCACGCCCGTGCTGTTTCCGCGTCTCGCG
>NZ_JBHYJD010000002.1:118669-522192 GCF_042740555.1 Nonomuraea sp. NPDC059007
CGCGTTCCGCGTCTCGCGTTCCGCGTCTCGCGTTCCGCGTCTCGCGTTCCGCGTCTCGCGTTCCGCGTCTCGCGTTCCGCGTCTCGCGTTCCGCGTCTCGCGTTCCGCGTCTGTGAGTTCTCGCCTGCCAGGGTGTGTGCCGTCGTGGTCTGTGCGGGGCGGAGCGGGGTGTGTCGGGTTTGTAGGGCTGGATGGGTGCGAGGTGGGGTATGGGCTGCTTGTGCTTTATGTCTTTGGGTTTGAACAGACCGGTGTCGTGCTGAGCGACCTCTACTTCATCGACCCGAAACCCGCCAAAGGTCAAGAAGGCCCCGAGCATGGCGTCCGTCTGGAGGTCAGGGAACTCGAACGGGGCGCGCTCAAAGGGACGATCTACTCGGCCCAGCCCATCGCCGTAGGCCGGCCCATCTGGCGGGTGGATCTGCTGGAGTCGGTGGATGGTACGCCGGGCAGCTTCGACCGGACCCACCACCATCCGGAGTTCACCGGATGGGATCCGAGCTCACGCGTCTTCGACCGGGCGCTCACCGCCGACCCGTTGGGTTGGCTGAGCGACCGGCTCACCGAGGCCGCCGGGCCGCTGGCCGTGCTCGACGAGGCGGATCGGGGCGCGCTTCGCCGGGCCGTACCGGAAATCGTGGAGGCGGCGGGGCGGCTGCTCGACGGCGTGCGCGCAGGCACGCTTGGCACCGCCCCCTCCTCCGGCGCGCCTCTGGCGGACGCGCGGGCCGGTTGGCTGTAGCTCAGAGCTTGACGAGCTTGGCGTACGGCACCGTGATGCGAAGGGTCTCCGTGCCGAAATCAACGACAACGGCGACATCCTTCTCCACCCGGATGACCGAGCCCAACCCGTATTTGTCATGGCTGACCAGGTCCTGCACCTCGAAGTCGGGCATCGGAGGCGCAGGGGCCTGAGGGACGTTGAAGGGACTTCCTGGCAGGGGACGCCGGACCGCGGCTGTTCTGGGTTTCATTACGGTAAGTATGAGCCCATTTGACACGCGGCGGGGGTTTTCTGGATATCAATCCGTACTCGGCGCCGCTCACCGGCCCGTTTTCCTCGCCCAGCACCCGGCTGCGGCCACAAAAGATCTACGCGGCCGGGACCGTAACCGGCCAGGTCAGGGGCGGGACGAACACGAGCATACGGCAGACACCCCCGCCGGATACCTCAGAACGCTTCCACCACTCCGGCCTCATCCGAAAGGTGTGCTCCGCACAACGGACAAGAGCCGGCACTCTACGCGGTACGCCGCCGGTGGAGCAGGGCCTCGACCATCGAGGTGAGCAGGAATCCCATCGCGACCAGGGCCAGGCCGTGCTCGACCCATTGGGCGGCCGGCCCCCACTTCAGAGACTCGGCCAGCAAACTCTGCGGCACCCCGGTGGCCAGGCCGATCACGTGGGTGAGGACCACCCAGCCCGCGACGACGCTCATCGCCCACAATGCCCACTGGGGGTATCGGTCGACGGACAGGGAGTTGCCGAGTCGGATCGCCGCCAGAGCGCGGTTAATGGCCATATGAGCCACTATGGCACTTCGCGGTTTGCCCTGACGCCGGTGTCAACGTTCTAGCCTCCAGGACCATGAAGTTCGGCATCAGCTACAGCACGCCCTACTACGGCGTCGACCCCCAGAAGATCGTGGCCTTCGCCCAGCTCGCGGAGGAATGCGGCTTCGAGTCGATCTACCTGCCCGAGCACATCGTCCTGTACCCGGGGGCCAAGGTGGGGACGTTCGAGATACCACCGGCGCTGCCGTACCTGGACCCGCTCGACTGCCTGTCCTTCATCGCCGCCGCCACCGAGCGCATCCTGCTCGGGACCGGGGTACTGCTGCTGCCGTACCACCACCCGGTGATCCTCGCCAAGCGCCTGGCCACGGTCGACGTCCTGTCCGGCGGCCGCATGCGCCTGCTCACCGTCGGCCTCGGCGCGCTGCCCGGCGAGGCGGAGGCGCTCGGCGTCGACTTCGCCACCCGCGGCCGCCGCGCCGACGAGGCCATCGACGTCCTCCGCCTGCTGTGGGCAGGCGGCGAAGAGGGCGTCAGCCACTCCGGCGAGTTCTTCACCTTCACCGACCTGGTCAGCTTCCCCAAACCCCACCAGACCACCCGCCTGCCCATCCACGTAGGCGGTTCCAGCCGCCCCGCCGCCCGCCGCGCCGGCCGCCTCGGCGACGGCTACTTCCCCGGCGGCCGCCCGGACCCGGCACAGTGGGACCTCGTCCGCGCCACCGCCGCCGAGTCCGGCCGCGACCCCGGCACCCTGGAATACACCAGGACCGCCACCATCGACCTGACTCCCGAACGGCTGGCGGACCTGACCAGCGAAGGCGTCACCCGAGTCGTCGTCAGCACCTCGGCCACCTCGCTCGACCAGCAGCGAAAGGAGCTGACCGGCTTCTCCCGCCGCTTCAGCCTCTGACGGGTATGTTCTGGATCATGCTCATCGATCTCACGGACAGAACGGCCCTGGTCACCGGCTCCACTCAGGGCATCGGGGCGGCGATCGCGGCGGGCCTGGCGCGGGCCGGCGCCCGGGTCGGGGTCAACGGCCGGAGCCGGGAGTCGACCGCGGCGGCGGCGTCCCGGTTGAGCGCCGAGGTGCCGGGCGTCCAGATCGTCCCGGTCGCGGCGGATCTGGCGACCGAAGAGGGCGCCGCGGCGGCGGTGGAAGCACTGCCGGACGTCGACATCCTCGTCAACAACCTGGGGATCTTCGAATCGCGGCCCGCCCTGGAGATCGACGATGCCGAGTGGCGCCGGTACTTCGAGGTCAACGTCCTCGCCGGTGTACGGCTGACGCGCGCGTACCTGCCGGGCATGATGGAGCGCTCGTTCGGCCGGGTGCAGTTCATCGCCAGTGACTCAGCCGTCGCGATCCCCGCCGAGATGATCCACTACGGGATGAGCAAGACCGCGCTCCTGGCGATCTCCCGCGGCTTCGCCAAGGCCGCCGCCGGAACCGGCGTCACGGTCAACTCCGTGATCGCCGGCCCCACCCACACCGGCGGCGTCGAGGACTTCGTCTACCAGCTCGTCGGCCGCGACCTGCCCTGGGACGAGGCACAGCGCGCCTTCATGCGCGAACACCGCCCGCAGTCGCTTCTGCAACGCCTCATCGAGCCGGAGGAGATCGCCAACATGGTCGTCTACCTCAGCTCCGCGCAGGCCTCGGCGACCACCGGCGGCGCCCTCCGCGTCGACGGCGGTTACGTCGACGCGATTCTCCCCTGACGAAGAAGCGCGCCCGCTGGATACGTTCGCGTCCATGGACGACAGAACAAGATCACTGAGTACGGCTCTCGCGACGGCGCTCGACATGGCCGACCCCGGCACGGCGTACCGCGTGTGCGGCACGAGCGCCGCCCTCCTCCAAGGCGTCCCGCTCCCCGCCAGAGACGTCGACATACTGTTGGCCTGCCGAGAGGACCTGGACAGGTTCGCCGCGGCACTCTCGGTGTTCCCCTGCCTGTACGAAGCCTCATGGCTCCCCGAAACCGCGCAGTACTTCACCAGGTTCGACGTGAACGGCGTCGACCTGGAGCTCAGCACCGTCGAACGGCCGGCCGACTCGGACGCCCTGGAATGCGTGGGCAGCGGCCCATGGCAGCACCACGTCCTGATCACGTGCGGCTCTCACCAGGTGCCCGTCGTCCGCCTGGAACTCCGGCTGGCCACCGAATTTCTGCGCGACCGGCCCGACCGATACGACCCCCTCCTGGACCACCTGAGCACGCACGGTTTCGACGCCGACCTGCTGGGACGCGCGCTGGACGCCCACGCCATCCCCGCGCACCACCGCCGGCTCGTCGAGGCCCGCCTGCGGCTATGACACCAGCAGCGGGCGCACGTCCTCCGCCTCCGGCAGCGCGAGCCGGTCGAAGATCTTCAGCGCCTCGGTCAGGCAGGCTCGCGCCCGCCCCGGCTGCCCCCGTTCGCCGAGCGCCCGGCCGAGCACGGTGAGGGCCATCCCCTGCGCCCACTCGTCGTCCGCCTTCGTCAGCACCGCCAGCGCGTCCTCCGCATGCTCGATCGCACGCTCGGAACTACCGACCAGGAGGTAGGTCTCGGCCATCCGGAACAGCGTCGCTCCCTCCCACCCCAGCTTCTTCAGCTTGCGATGTTCGGTCAGGGCCGTCTCGAACTCGGCCAGCGCCTGCTCCGGATGTCCCGCTTGGTGCAGGACGATCCCCAGCTGGTACGCGGCCGACGCGTCCGGCCTGCCGTCACCCACCTCCAGCATGATCTTCTCGGCTTCCCTGCCGGCCTCGAGCGCCTCGTCCATCCGGCCAAGATCGGCCAGCACGCGTGCGAGGTTCCCGAGCGTGATCGCCAGGTTGGACGGGTCACCGACCGAGCGCCACACCTCGGCGGCCTGCCGGTACCAGTCCGCCGCCTCCTCCGATTCCCGCCGGCACATCGCACTGCGGGCCAGCAGGCTGAGCGAGTCGGCGTAGGTGTCCAGATCGCCGTGCTCCAGGCTGAGGTCGCGCGCGGCCAGGCCGTCCTGCGTGGCCGCGTCGAGTGCGCGCCTGCTCACCCAGGTGAACCCGCGCACACAACGGGCCCGCGCCTCCAGAACCCCGTCCGCGCGATCCGCCGCCGCGGTGACCAGCAGATCACACAGCCGCTCATAGCGGGCGGTGTCGGACTCATAGCCGATCACGTCGATGGTCATGTCGAGCAGGATGACGGCCTGGCGCAGTTCGCCGCCCGGGGTGCGCGCGGTCTGTTCGAGGCAGCTGAGCAGGCCTTGCTCCTCCTCGTCCGCCCAGTCGACGGCGGCGCCCTCGTCGTTGAAGCGCAGCCCCGCCGAGCGCGTGACGACCTTGTCCGGGCGCAGGTCGCCCAGGAACGTCAACCGGAGCGCCCCGGCCACCGTGGCCAGGTAGAAGTCCAGCATCCTGGCGAGCGCGGCCTGCCGTACCCCTGGATCGTCGGGGCGTGACCTGGCGTAGAGCTTGAGCAGGTCGTGGAAGCGGTAGCGGCCGGGCGAGGGCGACTCCAGCATGCTCAGGTTGACCAGCGCCTCGCACACCTCCTCGGCGTCCGGCTCCGGCAGGTCGAGCAGCGCCGCCGCGACCGGCAGCGAGAACATCGCGGCATCCGGTACGGCCAGCAGCCGGAACGCCCGAGCGTGCACCGCGTCGAGCTGGTCGTACCCCAGCGAGAACGTCGCCTCGATCGCCAGATCGCCCGCCCTCAGCTCGGCCATCCTGCGCCGCTCGTCCGACAGCCGGTCGCGCATCGTGGCCAGGCTCCAGCCCGGCCGGGCCGCCAGCCGGGCGGCGGCGATCCTGATCGCCAGCGGCAGGAATCCGCAGGCCGCGACCAGATCCATGGCGGCCCCGCGCTCGGCGGAGACCCGCTCCTGCCCGACGATCGTCGTGAACATCAGCAGCGCCTCGGCCGGCCCCAGGACCTCCAGATCCACCTGCCGCGCGCCGGACAGCCCGGTCAGCCGGGCCCTGCTCGTGACGATCACCCCGCACCCCGCCGAACCGGGCATCAGCGGTCGTACCTGACCGGCGCCGGAGGCGTTGTCGAGCACCACGAGCACCCGCCGGTCGGCGAGCGCGGTCCGGTACTCCGCCGCTCGCTCGGCCAGGTCCTCCGGCGGCTCCTCATGCCCGAGCGCGCGCAGGAACGCCCCGAGCACCACCCCGGGCTCGACCGGCCGCGCGCTCGATCCGCGCAGGTCGACGAACAACTGCCCGTCGGGATAGTGACCGGCAAGCCGATGAGCCGCGTGTACGGCCAGCGTCGTCTTGCCCACCCCGCCCGCCCCCGACACGGCCGAGATGACCAGGGCCGGCACCTCACCGGAACCCAGCGCGGCCACCACGCCCGCCACCTCGCGCTCCCGGCCGGTGAAGTCGGCCACGTCGGACGGCAACTGCCTGGGCACCTGCCGCTGCGGGACACGTTCGGCGGGGCGGCCGAGCGCCACGTCCGCGCTGATGATCTGCTGGTACAGCTCCGCGAGCTCCGGAGACGGGGCCACGCCCAGTTCCCGGTCCAGCAGCTCGCGGGTGTCGGTGTAGACGCCGATCGCCTCGGCCTGCCGTCCCGCGAGGTAGAGGGCCAGCATCAGCAGCGCGCGCATCCGCTCATTGGTCGGGTGGTCGGCGCAGAGCGCGGTGAGCTCGGGGACGATGTCCGCATGCCGGCCGTTTCTCAGGTCGGCGTCCAGGCGGCACTCGAGCGCGGCCAGCCGCCGCTCGTTCAGGCGAGCGCGCTGGGTCTCGGCGAAGAAGCCGTCCAGGCCGGCCAGCGGCTCTCCCTGCCAGAGGGCGAGCGCCTCGGTGTAGTGCCGCTCGCCGTACAGACGCTCGAATGCGACGACGTCGCGCTCACCGCCGAGCAGGACATAACCATGACCGACGGACGACAACACCTCCGCGCCGAGCACCCCGCGCAGCCGCGAGATGTAGGTCCGCAGCGTGCTGAGCGCCGTGCGCGGCTGCTCCTCACCCCAGATCGCGTCGATGAGCAGGTCCGGGCCGGTCGCCCTGCCCTCGGCCAGCAGCAGTACGGCCAGCACCGTCCGTTGCTGCGGCGAGCCGAGCTTCAGCTCCCTGTCACCGCGCCAGGCGCGCACCGGGCCGAGCAGCGAGAATCGCAGGTCGTCCGCCATCGTCTTCCTCCTGACCGGCCCTCCTGGGGGTGGCTTGAGTGGAGCCGTGGCCTCGATCGGGGCGCCCGCAATCGTAGAGGACGTTCCTTGTTCAGCGGCCGGCCGACGCCCACCAGGATGTTCACGTAGCTGCCGACGGCCCTGACCTGGTCATATCGTCCACCCCTGGCGCTGAGCTCCGAGCAGCTCTCGGATGAGGTCACGGGCGTTGGAGTCCCGTTCGGCGATCACCTGCAACGTGCCGGCGGCCCGCCCAACTCGCTCGACGATCGCCGCGATGACATCAACCGTCTCACCCTCCGGATCGATGAACGTCTCGAAGCCCGGTTCCGGCTGAAAACATCCCCACCAGTCCAGCAGAACACAAAGAGCGATCTGCCTCGGCGACCCGGGGCGCTCGGCGATGATCTCCAGTAGGACGTCGGTGCCCGCGACGGCGGCTGGATACAGCGTCCCAGCGTGATCGTTCCCGATCACTGATCGGATGCCGCCACCTTCCGCCATATCTCTGCGCAGGGCGGTGAAGGCTTCCGGGACGGCTTCAGGCCGGTACCACTCCGGCCCGGGGATCGCCGCCCAATCCACAGCCTCCGGGTTCACGAGGGGAGCGTACGCCCGACCATCGCCTCCGCAGGAGGCGTTAGGTTGAAGCGGCACAGATCGAATGCTCGGGTTGGGCACGGAGAAGGGGCGAAGGGTATGGCGGTTCGTCCGAAAGCCTGGAGTAAAGAGTCGCGCGGCGCCCTGCTCAAGCTGACTGCCTTCCTCGTGATGCTTTTCCTGGTGGAGCTGGTCGTCGACTACCTCACCGACGGGCCGGAAAGGTTCACCGCGTCGTACCTCACCGTGCGCCCTCTCACGCTCGCCTTCTTCTGGATGGTCGGGGCGGTGTTGATATGGCGATGGGGCTATATCCGCGCTCTCCGCCGGCAGAACGATCCGGACGACGTCAAGGAGTAAGGCGCCAGGCGGTCAGCACTGCGGGTATCGCGGGAACGCCGGGCGTGTGACACTCAGTGAGTCGACCGGCATGCGCGGGAGGGGCATTGAAAGGCGTGCACCCATTATCCGATCGGCAGGACAGTGTCGCGGCCATGCGCCTTCTCAAGGCCATCGCTGTCACTCACGTCTACAACCAGCGCGCGCAGGCTCTGAGCGTCGGTGTCTCGATCGCCGTGGCTGTCGCGGGCCTGGTGACCGGGCTGGGTTCAGGGTATGGCGCCGCGGTCGCTCTCATCGGCGCTCTCTGGGCCGCCGTTTACAAGGCGGTGATGGCCCCCTGGGCCGAGCGGTATTTGCGTATGGCCGCGACGCTCCAGGAAATGTTCGACGCTGACCTGCTCGGATTGCCGTGGAACCACGTCGCGGTCGGGCATCGCATCGGCGATGACGAGGTGAGCCGGCTCAGCCGGCGCTTCCGGGGTGACGAGCGTCGGCTGCGGGGCTACTACCTGGTGGCGAACGCGGCACCGCCGTACGACGTGCTCTTCTGTCTGGACCAGAACCTGGCTTGGGGCTCACGCATCCGGCTCCGTTTCGCCCAGATGATGCTCGGCGTGCTGGGGCTGTGGTCGATAGCGGGCGTCGTGTTCACGCTCGCCACCGGCGCGACGGTGAGCAGGCTGGTCACGGGATGGTTCGTGCCCTCGCTCGGCCTGCTGCTCTTATGTCTGGAGATGTATCGCACGCAGATGGCGAGCACCGCGGAACGGCTACGCGTACTGGGATTGGTGCGGGCGGCCATTGACGATCCGTCGTCACCGGTGATCGCCACCCCCGCCGCGCTGACGCTCTTCGTCCGCCAGGTGCAGGACACGCTGTATCACATGCGACGGCTCCAGCCACGCCTGCCGACGTGGTTCTTCCAGCGTTACCACGACCAGGACAAGGCCGATTTCCAGGTCAGAATGCAACTGCTGGAAGCGCGGTTTCCCCGCTCATGAACGCCTTGGAGCAGTTGACCCGCGTGTTCGACGACCAGGTGGTCGCGTCGGAGATCATCGAGTCGCTGTTCGGCGACGAGGTCGAGATCGATGCCAAGAGTGTCGCGCCTCTAGCACGCGGCTACACCGGGGCCCGGCTGGCGAAGGCGATGCTGACCAATCGAAGCGGGAAACCCGATCCTCGCTGGTGCGTGATCAAGTTCTGCCCGCCGGTGCCGGCGAACCATCGGCGGGAAGGCGAGCAGCACAGGCAAGCTCTGAACGAATCGCCCCGGGAGTTTCGCGAGCAGCACCTCACTGAGATCGCCTTTCCGGCCATTCGATGTCCCGGGGGCACTTTGGTGATCGGTCAGTCGATGGTCGACGGCGATCCGCTGGGAACGGTGGAGCTCAGCCAACTCGCGGGCGCCTGCGAAGTGGTCTGGAAGGAAATCCTTGAGAAGTGGGCCGGTTGTGATTACGGCAGCGAACACTCGACGGTGGCAGAGCTACTGCGGTGCGAATTGGGCAGTAGCTTCGAAACAGGCGGGTGGTTACGCGGCTGGGCGGAAAAGCACAACCTCCTCGAGCCCGCTTTCCTGCGACTGCCGGACGAGGAAGCGGCGCTACCGAACCCATGGCGGCTTTTCGCCGAGGACTCGCCTGCGGCCCAGGCGGGGATCCACTATCTGGTGGGCCGAACGCACGGTGACCTGCACGGGGACAACGTTCTCGTACCGGTGCGCAACAGGACCGTCTGTCCAGCCGACTTTCGGCTGATCGACCTGGCAACGTACGAATCGCGAGGACCACTGAGCCGGGATCTTGCCACCCTGCTGCTCTCGCTCTGCTCCCGCGAGATAGGTGCCTCCTCCGAGCACAGCCAGAACGTGTTCCTCGCCTACCTGGAGCTCGGCTATCGAGATGAACGCCTCGACGGCGGCATGCCGGGTGACGTGCGGAGCGTCATCGACGCGCTCCGCGAGCCGGCGCTCGGGTTCGTGCGCCGGAAGAGCTGGGACCCGGCGCTCTGGCAGCGGCAACTGCGGGTGTCTCTCCTCGCGCAGGCCATGCTGCACAGTGCCTACACCTCCGGTACACCGGCAGCCGCCCGCTGGTGCTCGAGGCTGGCGGGTCGGCTCACCCAATGTCTGCTCGGGCCAGTGGACGTTCGGATGGGCCCGACGATGCCCTTCGACGCCGGGAAGATCGTTGAGACCAGTCGCACGACGGCGACACGGACGATGAGCCGGTCGGCACAGAGCGGGTCGGTCTTCGTCGACCGAACAGGGCACCGCGGTCACCTGCGCGCGGCTCTGGAGGATCAGGTCACGTCCGTCATCGTGGTCACCGGCCCGCCCGGCATCGGCAAGACGGCGTTGGTACGCGAGGTGCTCGCCGACCTGGGCTGGAACGATCCGGATGTCGATACCTCGCCGGTGCGCTGGCACGAGGCCACACCGCACGAGGAAATCGGCGTACCAACCTTGATCGAGGCCATCGAGCCGCCCGGGTCGGGACAGGTGGCCGGCCCGTCCGCGCCGGCACGCCTGGAGATCGCCCTGGACGGTCTCGAGCAGGCCGGTGGCATCCGGCCGATCATCGTGCTGGACTCGGCGGAGAACCTCCTCAAGGAGGGGAACCTCCTGCGCGACCCACAGCTCGATCTGGCGCTGGACGTCGTGCAGAGCCGGCCGTACCCCCTGGTCAAAGTCGTTCTTCTGACGCAGCACCCGCCCGAGACGACGACGGGTGTGGCGTGGGCGGGAAGCGCGTGCCGGATCAGTCTCGAAGGACTGGAGCCGCCGTCCTTGGGCGAATATTTCGCCCAGCTCGATCCAGACCGCAGGTATGGCCTCGCAGAGCTGAGAGGAGCCGATCTGCGGCGGCTTCATGGCCTCTTGGCGGGAAATCCCCGGCGCGCCGAACTCCTCCATGCGTGCCTCAGCAGCGAGCCACCCGCCCTACAGGCCCATGAGGTTGAACCATGGCTGGAGGCGAGCGAGGTGCATCAGCGTCTGGTACGCACGTTCGTCGACCACCTGCCCGTCGAACAGCAGCGGGTGGCGGAGGCCGTCGCGGCGCTCGGCGTCCCGGTTCACCATGACACCGTCATCAATGTCCTCAAGCCGTACGTGTCGGCGACGCAGGTCGAGCCGGCCCTGCGCGCTCTCGTGGCGGCTCGCCTCGTCCTTGAGCGCAGGGATGGCCGCAGACATCTGCGAAAAGCCGAAACGGACGCGGTCCTCGGGCGTCTGGGCCAGGGCGATCGGTGTGCGGAAGAGGGAGAGCCGCCAACCCGATTTGACCTTTTGCTCCGGGCGGCCGAGGTGCTGGCGACCATGCAGAAGGACGACGAGGACGTGCACGGCATCGCCGACCTGGACATGCACTTCGCACGCGTCGACGTCTGGCTGCGGGCCGGGATGTACGGCGCGGCGCACGACTTGATCCACTCCATGGACCACCTGGTGTACCTCTGGGGCAGCGGCGCCGAACTGCGCACCCAACGGGAAGCCATCCGAGGCCGACTCCATGACGACCGGGAGGGCGAGATGATGAACCTCGCGGCCCTCGGCGACATCTACTCCTACAGCGGCGACCATCCCTCCGCCCTGATGGCGTACAAGAACGCGCTCTCCATTGCTCAAGAGGAACACGATCGCGAGGCGATACGCCGGTGCCACATAGGCATGGGCGCCATGTTCTGGGAACACGACGATCTCGCGAAGGCCGAGGAGCATTTCGGCTGGGCGTACGCTCTGGCGGGCGAGGACGAGGATGACGGCGGCGATCGCGCCGCCGCGCTGATGGGCCTGGCCGACTGCCGCCAGCGGCGTGGCGACTACCGACACGCTGTCGGAAATGCTCTCGAAGCCTTCGGCGCCGTACGGGAAACCGAACCTGGGCTGGCGTCGAGCGCCACGCTGCGCCTCGCTCGCTGGTACGCCGAGCTGAACCAGATCCCGGACGCCCAGCGGATGCTGGACGAGTGCGCGAATCTCATCCTGGCCGCCCCTGATCCCACGGCCCAGGCGGAACTGCTCACCTCGACCGCGGACCTCCATCTCTACCGGGACCTGCACAGCGAGGCGCGAACGACAGCGCAGCGGGCCGTCGATGTCGCGCGCGACCACCGGGATCCGATCAACCTGCGGCGGTCACTCACCACGCTGGCCCTCGCCCACGTGCACATGGGCGCTCTCCCGGAGGCTCGAAAGGCGATCGAAGAGGCGGCTCGATACCGAGTGGCCGGCCGGGAAACCGCGGAACTGGCGCTGCGGGGCATCATCGCGCACCGCTGCGACCTTCCAGGCACCGCGAGGGACCTTTTCCAGCAGCTCCGTGAGGAGACGGACAAGCGCACCGGGGCGGACCAGAATGATCTCGTAGCCTGGGACTTCACCGGGATCGCCCGGTGCTACTCAGTCCTTCTCGGCACCTCGGAAACAACGGTGGCGCTGGAGGCGTTCCGTCGCGCACGGCCAGAGTGGGCCGAGCCGACCCCGGGTCTGGACGTCCGTCTGAGGTTCATGGTGAAGGCGATGGCCGACGGCGCCTCCGAACTGGAGCCGGTGCTGAACGGGCTGGCCTGCATCCGCCCGGGCGCTACCGTCTAGGACTGAAGCCAGCCCTCCTCATGTGCCAGCAACATGGCCTCAAAGCGGGAATTGGCGCCTATCTGTTGATAAAGCGTCTTGAGCAGCCGGTACATCGCTCGCTCGGAGTAGCCGGCCTCCGTGGCGAGGCGCGCCACCGTCCACCCATCGGATAACCGTCGCAACCAGGCGATCTGCTCCTTCGAGAGAACCGAGCGACGGGGCGGCCGGCCACCCCGGCCGGCAACCAGAAGGTCGGCCACGTCGGCCGGCATGACCGCTTCGCCGTCGAGCGTCGCCGCCACCGCCCGTTGCAACGCCGGCACCGTCGCCGTGTGCGCCACCACCGACCGGGCACCTGCCCGTACGGCCCGCGCTCCCAGCGAAGAGGCCTCGCCGAAGGGCAGTGCGACGACGAGGGGCCGGGGCCGTACGCGGGACAAGGTGATCACCTGGTCAAGGTCCTCGGCGGAGCGCAGGGTCAGCAGAATCATCGCGCCCGGCCGTTCGCTGAGCCATGCCGCCGCATCGGGGGGCTCCTCGACGAGATATCCCTCGCTGGACAACGCCGCCACGACGCCATGACGGAACACGGGCACGGGGTCCACGACCGCAACGTGAACGGTCACCCGCACCTCCCTCTCACCTCCAATGGCAGCCGACAGCTTAGGGCTGGCAGGAACATGTCATTCGACGTCACAGTTCCGCACAATTCGGTCATAGACCTGCATGCCGTGCATTTTTAGCGTCGAGTCATCCGGTGCTGGGAGGTATGCGTGGTCTACTTCGACAAATCAGGCCGGCGTATACGTCGGCCCCTCGAACGCCGCATCCCACGAGCAGACTCCAACCCCGACGAGGCCAAAGCCCGATACATCCGCGACGTTGCCGCCCAGCACCCAAAGTTCACGCCTGAGGAGGTGTACGTCGAGATTCGCTACGTCCGGCGCCGGAACGACATCACCAAGGACCTGGTCCGTCGCGTCCTTGGCCGGCGACGCCGCACCTTTACGCTGTGGCCTTTCCGCCGTTGACGACGGCCCGCAGGGCCGGCTGTACGGCGTGCTCGGCGGCGCCATGGTCGGCCTGAGCCGCACCAGGGCGCCTATCCAGTCCCGTGCCCAGCGGATATGAGCTCCAGACTTCGCCTTGCCGCGCTGCGAAACCAGGGCGCAGGTAAGAGCTGGCTCCCTGGCACGCGATGGCTCGCTCGTGCTTGGGTGTTCGATGTGAACCCCGATGTGAGTGGCGTGGGCGTCTCCGATCTGCGGTGGCGACGATGAACCCAGCGGCTGGCAGGTCGAAATCCCTCACGCCGGCCCTTTTGCTGGGCGCGGTCCCTCTTCTCCTGGCCAACTGGTTTGCCGTTGTTGCGATCCTGGGGCGCAACTGCGTGTTGTCATACGACGGCGGCAACATTACGGAATGTGGTGGTGGGCTTTCGGAGGAACAGATGTCCGCCGTGTCGGGACTGATCGCGCTGGCGATGCTTGTTATCCAGACAGCGCTGATCGTCCTGGTGAGTCGGCGCGTCCGCTCCGGCCCTCAGTGAGGACGCCCGGCGTACCGGCGCAACCCTTCGGACCATGACTCTGACACGTATCTGGCACGGAAGCCGCTCTGTGCCGCCCGGCAGCCGAAACTGTCGTGGAAGAACTCTATGCTCCCCGTCCATGAGCAGAGACGAATCTCCTGTCGTGCGCACGAGGCGGATGGTCGTGGAGGTCGAGGACTGTGGTCAGGTCTATCTCATGGATCGCGGGGACTATAAGTCGGCCGACTCACGGACCCACACCGCGGGGCTCATCAAATTAGAGGAGAGAGGTCTCGCGAGCCTGAACATCGCCACGCAGTGGGGGGATATTCCCTTCACGGTGACTGCCGCCGACCGGGATCCAGGCGCTGACCTTGACGGCTATGAGGACATCGTAGAGATCAGTTTTGAGTCCCCGTCCGGCAAGCTTTTCCTGGTGGGATGGCTCATGGACTGGAACGATGAAAAGGCGCACAACCTTGCCCCGTTGCTTTCTGGTCCCGGTACATACCGCTTGCGATACCACCTCCGAGGAAGGGATGAAGAGCGCTGCGCGGTAGATGACCACTACCTTCAGATATGGCCCGCGCCACATTATGACCCGGCAGTGCTGAAAACCACGGACGCCGCCGTCCAGTACTTCCTGAAGCCCGAAGCCTGATGCTGTCAGATTGGAAACAACAATGATCCGTTCCTGCGTGACCGTGATCGACTAATCGCACGACGATCACGGTGAGGCCGGGCAGTCGCCGTCCACCGCGGTATGGCACCCGCCCCCGCTGACAGACTGCCGGCGGGAACGGACGCTCGTCGTCAGCGGCGATACTCGCGGAAGAACGTGAAGTTGCGATACTCCCGGACCCGCCCGCTGTTGTAGACATAGTCGTAGTTGCCGAAACCGGGGCGTTCGACGACCACGAACCCATCTTCATCGGGATGCCGGCCCTCGAAGCAGCAGGCGCTCGCGGGTGTCGCTGTACTGACGGCACCAGCGACGGTGAGGCTGGCGGTCGCTACGGCCAGGGATGCCAGCAGCCGGACCCAGCGGCGGGTAGGGCGGGAGATGTCAGCTTGCATTTCTGCTCCTGCGTTGGTCGGGACACCGGAGAACCCCGGCCAGCTCTATTCGAAATCGGGCATCCGCAGGATGTGTCGGCGGCCTTGAAATCGTGGATCGCATCGGGGGCATGCCGAGGCCGGCGCACGCCGTACCGCGAAACTCGTCCCGCCCTTGGACCAGCCGAAGGTCCGCACGGGCGGCACCTGACGCTCCAATGCGCACTACGCGGCTTGAGCGGAGATTGTCCGGCCGTGTCTACCGCTTGGCCGACGAGGCGGGTGGCGATCCGGCAGGGTCCGGCACCCCCGTGTAGTCGGGCAGCTCGACGCCGTTGATCGCGCGCCCGACCAGCTCGGCGAACCATTCGCCGGCGAAATCGGGGCGCGGCTCGGCGTCCGGCCCGGGGACGTCGCGGCTGCGGGCGTTCAGGCGGCCGATCTCCTGGTTGGCCTCGACGAACGAGCGCATCCGCGCCTCGTAGGCGGCGAACCCCGCGTCAGGATCCCATCCGGCGGCGGCCAGCTCCCCGGCCAGCACGTACGCGCCGACCAGCGCCAGCCCGGTGCCCTGCCCCGACATCGGCGAGGAGCTGAACGCCGCGTCCCCGAGCAGCCCCACCCGGCCACTCGACCAGCGGTCCATCACCACCTGGGCGACCTGGTCGAGGTAGAAGTCCGGGGTGTCGTCCAGGTGCGCGAGGATGCCCGGAGCCAACCAGCCCAGGCCCGCCATCCGCTCACGCAGCAGGACCTTCTGGGCCGCGATGTCACGGTAGTCGACGTCGAAGCCGGCCGAGGAGAAGTAGAACATGGCCATCGCCCGGCTGGCGTCCTGAATGGGCCGCAGGAGGGCGGAGCGCCCGGACTCCTGATCCTGGTACTCAAGCAGCCAGCGGTCCAGCCCGAACTCGTTGGGCACACTGTAAAAAGCCAGCACATGCCCGAGATGGCGAAGGAACCGCTCATGCGGCCCGAAGACCATCGCGCGCAGCGCCGAGTGCAACCCGTCGGCCCCGACCACCAGGTCGAAGCGCCGCCGGCTCCCGCCCGCGAAGACCACGTCGACCCCGTCCGCGTCCTGGGTGAGCTCCGCGATTCGGTCGCCGAAGACGTACTCGACGCCGTCGCGGGTGTCGTCATAGAGCACCTGGGACAGGTCCCCGCGCAGGATCTCGATGTCCGCGATGAACCCGTCGCCGCCGTCGTCGTCGACACGGAAGGTCTCCAGCACCTGCCCGTCCGCGTCCACCGTGTGCGCGCCGGCGGTGTCGGTGCACGCCGCGCGTACCGCCGCGTCCAGCCCCATGCGCCCGATGACCTCCCTGGCGACCCCGCGCGCGTCCACCGCCTGTCCGCCGGGACGCAGCTCGGGAGCCCACTCCACCACGGTCACGTCGGCCCCCCACCGGCGCAGCCAGTGGGCCAGCGCGGGCCCCGCGATGCTCGCCCCCGCCACCAACACCCTGGGACCGACGCTCATCGTTGCCTCCATATGCTTCCTCCCACGCTGAGGCGTTTCCAGCCGTATAGACCGCGGGTCCGCACAAAACTCATCGGCACGACCCGAAATCGCGTCCTGAACTCGGCATCTGCGTGCCGCAACGATCAGCCTTCGCGGCGGTCTCAGGTAGCCTCCAGCGTCATCTCCCGGTGCGGTACGTTCTCGCGCCCCACGGACGGCGACGGCGTACAGCCAGATCTCCGTGCTCTGTAGCGTGCGGAAATGACCAGAAGCGATGAGATTTACGGGAGATGGAACGCAGGGGTCCGCGAACTCTCGGACACCGACCTGGAGAAATCGAGCTCCGCACGTACACGTGAAAGGCACCAATCACGGCCTCAACCGTGCGCACGTAACGTCATGCCCGCCGCGACCGTGCGCGACGTCACCTCCGGGACATCGGCGCCGGCCCCGGTGGGTGGCCGCGACGATCCTCGATCTCGTACGGCAGGTGCCGATGCGGAGGGCGACCGCCCTGAACGGCCGTACCTGCGCGACCACATGCACCCGGTGATCCACGCCTACGCGAATGAGCTCGTCGCTCGCCACGAAGTCCATCCTGGCGGGCGGTACCCGGTTCACCCCTTCGGGTGAGGACGGACCGATGCCGCCCGGCCTAGCTTCGAGATTGTGCGTTTCCCACGTCTCATACTTCTCAGCGTCGTCATGCTCGTCGGCTGGACGGCCCCGGCCTATGCCGGTGACCAGGAGCTGACCGACGACCACCGCTCCGATTACGGTACGCCGGGCGTACCCGCGGCCGTGATCGACGGGTGGTCGGTCGAGACGATCGTCCACGGCCGAGACGAGGACGACAACGCGGTGACGCCCCGGACGCCGTACCGCATCGCGTCCTTGAGCGAGTCGATGACAGCAACGGTGATCATGCTGCGCGAGTTCAAGATGGCCGATCCGCGCCACACCAAGATCACCGCACGTTCATCGAGCTAGATCCTCGCGCCCGCACGAAACGAGGTCATCATGACTACGTCCCCCACGCGCTCCAGCTCCGCCAGATCAACCACTACAGACGTCACGTGGTTCTTCGCGATCGCCGTCCTGCTGTGTTTCGCGCTGTCCATTCCGATGGTCTTCCGGCTCGTCTCGACGGACCTCAACAACCTGATCACTCCGATCCTGCAACTGACCCCGCTGCTCGCAGCGATCATCATGTGGCTCGCCCGACGACCAGGAACGTTCCGGGAGACGTTCGCCACCAGGTGGCGCGGCACACCCAAGTGGGCCGGCATCGGGATCGGCCTCATCGCCGCGATCGCCGCGATCCAAACCGCCATCGCACTGGCCTTGGGAATCTGGCCGCTCAACCCGCTTGACCAGATCCTCGTGGCGTCCATATGGATCGTTCCGGTCTTCCTCATGCAGTCGGTCTTCGCCATCGGCGAAGAGTTCGGCTGGCGCGGCTGGCTGGCGACGCGCGCCGCGTCCTGGGGATTCTGGCGGCTGGCCCTTGTCAGCGGCCTGGTCTGGATCGTCTGGCACCTGCCGGTCTTGGCCGTCATCGGTGATCGCCCATTCTGGGACCTCGTCATCTACTACGCGGGCATGCTGCCGTGGGCGCCGCTGTTGCTCGCACTTCGCTGGCAGTCGGGAAGTGTCTGGCCCGCGGTCCTGACGCACGGAGCGATCAACAGCGTCCGGGTGTTCCTGCTGCAATCCGTCCCCACCGCAACGGATCACCTGCTCATCGAAGTGATCGGCTGGGTACTCACGCTCGCCGCCGCCGTATGGCTGATGCGCCCAAGCCGGGCCCGGCTCGTCCGCGGGCCTATCGAAGGTTAGGTTGATCCCCTTGCTTGAGCCTTCGCCCCATAGCCCTGGCCTCTTCCTTGAACTCCGGCGAGAACTGCCTACGACGCCTCGTCAAGTACCTACCTCTTCCAGGCTTCTGTCAGCTTATGGAGCCGACTGTCCGGAATCTGCTGGGCACCTCAGCCTCCGGCGCCCCGCTTGTGGTGGTCGAGATCTTGCTCCCTGCTGATCGTCACGAGCTGGAGGACGCCTACCCGGTCGGGTAGGTCAGATGCAGCGCCAATCCCAATCGCTGTCGTGGCTGTCGTACACCTCGACGATGACCCGGCGTCCGCCGGCGTCGCCCTCCTCCTCGAAGAACAGGGAGATCTGTGCCTGGTGCACTGCTCCAGGGATCTTCGCTTCGCGGAAGTACGTGCGGATCTCCTCTTCGGAGAGTGCGGTCTGAAGCGTCAGGCGTACGCGGTAATCGCAGTAGTCTCCGCTCCCGCCAGTCAGGTTCTTTCCGAAGGTCGCTTCGGGATCTTTCGGATAGATGCCGCTTGTATTGGGCGGGAGAGGGTGAGCGAGAACCCGTTCTCGCAGGTCGTTGAGCCGAGCATTGTCACGCCAAACCGGGCTCATGATCAGATAGAAGCCGCCGGCTAGCGGCACCAGTACGATCGCGGTCAGAGTCGCCCATAAGATCCGCACGACGGCACTCTAAGGTCGCGGCCCTATGCTTCGAGCCACCCCGTTCCATCTAGGAACTCGACCTATCAAGAAGCCGGCATGTTCGTAGATCATAACTTGATAGCTTAAGTGACTATCGCTCAATGGGAGGAGCAGGCTCGGCTCTGCGAGGTCCGATCCCTGCCACTTGCGAGACGCTCTACGGCGGGTGCGCCGCGCCGGATGGCGTTGGGCCGCCCAACAGGTGCTTCACGATCGCGATTGCAGCCCTGAATCGAGGTCCTGGGTACGTGGGAAGCCACTCAGCCCCCTCAGGCGATCGCCGAGCCCTGCCTCGAGCTTCCGGCTCAGGCCGGCCAGTTCGCCCTTGGCCTCGAAGAGGCTGAGCGGTCACGCTGATCCTTTTGACGGTTCTGGGCCTGTCGATCATTCATCCCTGATGATCGATCTGTTGCCGAGCGGGTGCTGATCAGCCCATGCCTTCGGGAGTCAGGAGATTGGTGTCGATCTGGCTGACAGGTGCTGCCTGGGGCTTGCCCTGGAGGCCGTGTTCGCACCCGCCTTTCGGCCGTGGCTTAGCTGATGGCGTTAGCTCTTAGAGGAACGTGCGGAGCGAAGCGGTGGGATCCAACTGGCTGACCACTTGGCTGGGCAACGGGTGGGGCCTCAAAAAGGGCACTAGGTAGGTCTCGCGCTGTCGTTCCAGGACGATGTAGGTTGCCAGACCGCGTTCACCGAAGGCGTGGGTGAGCATGTTCGCTTTGGGGTTGGCGGAGTTGTACGGCTCGCCGCTCCACGGAGCGGTTTCCAGGAGGGTGAACAACTCCGCGAGCGGTCGAAGGGCCTTCATCGGGGAGAGCAGCGATCTGATCTTCGGCTATCGGATCGATGGCGAGCTTGTACACTTACACGTCGATTCCGCGCGCGGACAAGATCTCACGCCATGGCTTTCCTTGCTGTACCGCTTCGCCGGCCATGACTTGCTCAGCCCGGATGTGCATCTGCCGCCGCCCTTCGGGATCCTTCACCGAGTCGCAGGCGGAGATCCACCAGCGGTGCACGAACGCGCTCAGCGCTCCGAGGTCGAGGCTGACCCTGACTTCGTCGAGTACGGCCTTGAGCCCAGCGTCGAACGCCTCCCGATCTTGTGGGACCACAAGCGCGGCGCGTATGGAGCGGAGATTCTTGTCCGGCATGGACGCGCCTGCGGGGGTGAAGTCCTGCGGTTGGGCTGTCATGGCTTGCTCCTCTCCCTGTTATAGAGGGTACAGAGTGAGGGTGACATCGCTCATGAACATGGGTGGAGCGGGTGACGGGAATCGAACCCGCGCTGTCAGCTTGGGAATTGCAGGGATCTTGCCTTGTAGAGGCGTTGACCTGGTCTGAGGCCGGTCGTGAGTGACCGTGGTTGACCCCTCGTTACCGCCCTTAATGGCATGCTAATGGCACGCCGATCAGCCCACGACCTGGTGCCTCCCGTCCGAGGCGCACACGCCGACCGCTTGATCATCCGGTCCATCGTTGACCCGCCGCGACGGAGGAGCGAGAATGCGGACACGGAGAATATGACTAGATGGTTATAATCGTTGCATGAGCTGGGAGGTCAGTCTTCATCCGGAGGTCGAGGCGTGGTACCTGACCATATGCGCAGCCGATCCGGAGACTGGAGACCTGATCAAGGACGCGATCGATCAGCTCGCGGAAGAAGGCCCGACGGCACGCCGTCCTCTGGTGGATCGGGTACAGGGCAGCCGATACCACAACATGAAGGAGCTACGTCCGCCCTCATCAGGGACGAGTGAGATCCGAATGCTGTTCTGCTTCGATCCAGCAAGGGAAGCGATCTTTCTGGTAGCCGGCGATAAAGCCGGCAACTGGAACCGCTGGTATCGGGAAGCGATACCACTGGCTGATGAACGATTTGCCCAACACCTGATCACGCTCAAAGAAGAAGAGCAGGAGGAGCGATGAGCACTCGGGCCAGCAAGTGGTCAGATGTCAAGGCCAAGGCGGCAGCGCTCGACCCGCGAGACGAGACGGAACGCGCTGCTGGAGAAGCCGTCGCGCGTGAACGCCGCGAAGCGTACGTCCGCGGATTCCAACTCGCCGAGATCCGTCAAGCCGCCGGTGTCACCCAGGCTGAACTCGCCCACACCTTGGGAGTCAGCCAAGCTCGCATATCCAAGATCGAACATGGCGAGGTGTCCGGCATCGACGTCGTACGAGAGTACATCGCTGCCCTCGGGGGTCACTTGGATCTCGTAGCTACGCTTGGCGACCGAACCTGGAAAGTCGCCTGAGAAAGGCGCGCCAACTCGCAGTCGAATAGCTCAGAGCCTTGATCATGTCAGCCCTGACCTGGGCCTCACCAGTTGGAGCGGGTGACGGGAATCGAACCCGCGCTGTCAGCTTGGGAACAGCAATGATCCGGGCTTGTCAGGGCTCTGAGCTGGGCGGGAAGCCGGTCCTGAGTGACCGTGGTTGACCCCTCGTCACCCCGTCTAATTGCACGCTAATTGCACGACGATCAGCTGGCGACTTGGGGTCCTCCTACCACTTCTTGCCCTCAGTCAAGCGCTGCTGCTTCATCGAGCTGATCGCATCGCTGATGGCTCGTAGCACTGCTCGGGCTTGTTCCCGGTCAACCCCCATGCGCGTCTGGAAGTCCCAGTCGTTGAGGTTTACGCCGTTGCAGATCTCGTTGAGGGCGTTGTTGATAGCGAGAGCATTGTCTGGCCCAAGGTCCGCAGTGATCACGTCAGCTGTCGCTCGAATGATTTTCACGGTGAGCATTCTGAGGGTGAAAGCGCACCTGCGCACATCTGCTCCGCCTGATCATCCCGTCTGCCGTCGTCCCGCCCGAAGGGGAAGCGGGCCAGGGCCACGGGCACCAGATGGAGCGCCCAGTTGGACGAACGATCTGGTGCCCGTGGCCCTGATCTGCTCGGCTTGTCCCGGATCTACAGCAGACGGGATGATCAGGCCCCCCGCCTCAGCCACCTACGAGCCTGATTTCTGCGCAGCGATCATCCCGTAGTCGGAGCGCCCCCGCCGGAGGCATTGTCGCTCTCCTTGGGACGGCGCCAAGCAGAGCGGAAGCAGGCGTGAGCAATTGCCAGCTGGCTAGCTAGATTGAAGACATCCGTAATTGCCCAGTGCTGATTGGGAGGAAATGCTTTGGGGCGCTGCCGACTCCGTACGAGATGGAAGGTTTCGTCATCATCATTCCCACCAAAGGGGCGGCCGATACAACCGTCAGGCGGCTCACCGCGGCCAGGCTTCAGTTCGCAGTACTCCCTCGTCCGCCATACGCCATGCACAACTAGGTTTCTCTGTTCGCGTAGGGGCCCCATAAGGTCCAGGGCAGCAAGAATATGCTCTCTGATTGGAGAATAGCCGAAACGGCCTGCCTCGGGGTCATTGGCGTGCCAGTTCAAGAGAAGGCGAATATGTCCCGTCAGCCATTCGAAATTCTGCCCCTCAAGAAGGAGGACAGAGGGGTGACACCAGCCAAACAGCTCTTCAAGGAAGGATCGGAGCTCAGTTTCCAGCTCAGCGCTAGCGATTGAGACTCTGCCTATTGCCAGAAACAAGGCATCTGGCACCACCAGACTTGTCGGATCCTTGGCGGCGATCACTCCCGTATTATGCGCCGTTGCTCTCTGATTGGCGATAGGATTTTCTGACTGTGACGGCCCGAGCGCAGGGCCGCGCGGAGCGCCGCCCTTGATACCTGTAAGAACGATTCGGCAGTGCTATGCCTTGGCTGCCTTCTGTGCTTCGGCGATCAGCTCGACGAGGTCTGCGATGAGCTTGGGGCTGGCCGCGATGGTGGCTCGGGCGTTCATGGTGTGAGGGCTGCCGTCGGTGTCGACAACTACAGCTCCGGCTTCTCTGGCGATGAGGACGCCGGCGGCTGTGTCCCAAGGGTTGTTGCTGAGCATGATGTTGGCGTCGATCTTGCCGTCTGCTACCCAAGCCAGATCGATGGCGGCTGAGCCGAACATGCGAACCCGTTGGACTCGGGCGGCAAGTTCGTGAGTGAGCGCGAGGCGGGGTCTGTTCCGTGCCTCAGCATCGCTGCCCACCGCGTAGTCGCCGAGAGCGACGATTGCTGCGTCGAGGTCGCTGGTGTCACTGACGCGGATGTGTTCGCCGTTGAGCTTGGCTCCACCATCGATGGCTGCGCTGTACCGCGCGTCGAGGAATGGCATCTCGATTACGCCAAGCGTCGGGACATCTTTGTCGACAAGGCCCAGAGAAACTCCGCACAGGGGGAGACGGTGCATGAAGTTGGCGGTGCCGTCGACTGGGTCGAGTGTCCACATGAGACCGGTTCCGAGATGGGCAACGCCTTCCTCCTCGCCCAGGAACCCGATCTCGGGCGTCTCGGCGGCGAGGAACTCGCGGACGGCTTGTTCGACGGCGTAGTCCACTTCGGTGGCCATGTCGCGGTCGCCCTTGGCGGTGATGATGCCGGGCAGCTTGGTGCGGATGATGTCGCTGGCGATGGTGACGGCTTGTTCGGCGATCGGGAGAAGCGTTCGGGTGTCTATGGTCATGCAGGTCTGCTCCGCTCCCACATCTCGTTGAACACCTGGTCGAAGACGGGGAACAATCCCTCTGCGGCGGTGTTGTCGGTGATCACAAACGTAGGGGAGTCGACGCCGCGCGCCTGCGGGAGGTAGGGCTGTACGACGCAAGTTGCCCGGTCGATGAGAAGAATGTTGAACCGGATCGTCTCGTCGTAGACGCGAAGCTCAAGGCGCTCAGCCGCCTCGGGCGTGAGCCGGTCTCGTAGCCGGGTCAGCATCGTGATGTTGAGCGCGGTCAGCGTCGTGAGCGTGCCGTCCGTGTAGCGCTCTTCGTCCTCGCGGGCGCGGATGGCTGAGCCCTTGGGATCAAGGAAGAGACAGCGAATCCGGGTGCCCGACTCCAGTAGACGCTTGAGCTGGTGATCGGGATAGCTCTGGCACAGCACATTGAGTGAGAGCCCGGCCGCGCAGATCTCCTTTGCCTGGCCGAACCACTCTGACGCCGGATAGGCGGACGAGAACGCCGAACGACTGCTGAACACGGCGGTCACGTCCTCGAGCTGCGGTGTGGGCGTGGGTTCGGCCGGCGGTTGAGGCTCGGCCCGCGGAGCGGGAGCGGTGGCACCGTTGGCGGAGAACAACTCGTCGGCTCTCTGGCCAGGGAACATGGCCTCCAGGACACGGCAGTGGTCCGAGTACGGCAGGCCCTTGAGTTCGCCGGTCAACCATCTGTGCAGCTGCGCACGGCTGGGGTAGCCGCCCTGCAACGACGGATCGACCTTCTTCGCAGCCTTGTCGTACTCCTTACAGAATGTGCTGTACGTCTGCCAATGGCGCTGCTTCAGGAGTGTCTTCAACAGGATCTGCCGGTCAGTCATGAATCCACGCCTCGGGGCTGGGGCTCCCTTGTCTGATCAGGCAAACGACTGGGAGGAGCGAAGAGGAGACAAAGACGAGACGAACAGAGACGCGGTGATCACAAGCGGGACGTGCGCGCGGTCGAGACGTGACAGGTGATCGGGAAGTCCTCGCTCTATGGCTGCGCCATGTGGATCGTGTTCGGGACGAGGGTGGAAGTATCTGAGCCTGCGTCGCGCCCTGGTGGCGGAGGGCACCGCCCATGCCGGTCGCGGCGGACGCCAGCGAGCGACCTGCCTGCCGTGCTCGGGTACAGGATCGGTGCGTGCATCGTGATCGTCTTGTCGGAGTGCTTCAGCCCTCATGTCGCTCCCGCACAGGTGCGCTACACCCAGATCAGCTGGCGCGGGGCGGTCAACAGGGAAGATCGTGTTCGGGTGGTCGCTTGGACCTGCGACTGCCGTTCCACGGTGTACGAGCTGCGCCACGCGGGAGGCCAGGCGCACATTCGCCGAACCAGCCGCAAGAAGGCCAAGCCTGTGATCCACGAGACGCTCCGCTGGACGTTCAACGAGGCCGACAAGCTGTGTGCCGCACTGCTGCGCGGCGAGGCTCGATAGGCGGACGCGGCGGCACTGACATCGGGTGTCCGGTGTCGTCGTGTCTCTCAACGCGGGGGCTTGCTGTAGCTCGTACAGCAGGCGCTGCCTGGGCTCGCCTGGGGTGTGTGCCTGCGGTCGGCGCCTGTCTTGGCCATGGCGCAAGCTCTTCAGAAGGGCGCGCGGAGCACCTTTGAGCCAGGGTGGGATTTAACTGGCTGACCACTTGGCTGGGCAACGGGTGGGCCGAGAAGGGCGCCCGACCGAAGGAGGACCTTCAGGGGTCGAGCCCGCGGCTCGACTGGAAGAACAGCCTGAGCCCTATAGGCGCGAAGCGCCCCCAAGAGCGAAGCCCGAGCAGTGGGCGGGGTGTGGGGGTCGCGCCCCCACTGAACACAGCCTGAGCTAA
Source organism: Nonomuraea sp. NPDC059007 (assembly GCF_042740555.1). Taxonomy (NCBI): domain Bacteria; kingdom Bacillati; phylum Actinomycetota; class Actinomycetes; order Streptosporangiales; family Streptosporangiaceae; genus Nonomuraea; species Nonomuraea sp. NPDC059007. The sequence goes on from NZ_JBHYJD010000002.1 coordinate 143,770, forward strand.
TTGGCGCGAAGCGCCCCGGGAGCGAAGACCTTGCCTTTTGGAGCGGGTGACGGGAATCGAACCCGCGCTGTCAGCTTGGGAAGCTGATGTTCTGCCATTGAACTACACCCGCGTCGGCCGAACGCCGCGCCCCCCACTGTAGCGGAAACCAGCCGTCCCCAAGCAACCCCGCCCCACCCCCGCAACCACGGTAGGTTGCTCTACGTGCTGCTTTCAGACCGCGACATCTTCGCCGAGATCGGCTCCGGCAGGCTCAGCCTGGAGCCGTTCGATGAGGACATGATCCAGCCGTCCAGCATCGATGTCCGGCTTGATCGATTTTTCCGGGTCTTCGAAAACCATAAATATCCGCACATCGATCCGGCAGTCGAGCAGCCCGACCTCACCCGTCTCGTCGAACCCGAGGGCGACGAGCCGTTCATCCTGCACCCGGGCGAGTTCGTCCTGGCCTCCACCTACGAGGTCATCACCCTGCCCGACAACCTGGCCAGCCGCCTGGAAGGCAAGAGCTCGCTCGGCCGCCTCGGCCTGCTCACGCACTCGACGGCCGGCTTCATCGACCCGGGCTTCAGCGGCCACGTCACCCTTGAGCTCTCCAACGTCGCCACGCTCCCCATCAAGCTCTGGCCCGGCATGAAGATCGGCCAGCTGTGCGTGTTCAGGCTGAGCTCGCCGGCCGAGCACCCGTACGGCGCCCAGAAGTACGGCTCCCGCTACCAGGGCCAGCGCGGCCCCACCCCGTCGCGCTCGTTCAAGAATTTTCACCGGACCAAGATTTAGACCGCAGCTCCACGAGCCCGGGAATCATTAGCGCCACCAGCGGCAGCACCGCGGCGAGCGCGCTGACGAGCAAGACAGGCCTGGCCCCGACGGTGTCCACGAGCACACCGGTCGCGACCAGGCCGAACGGCGTCAGCCCGAGCACCGCCACCCATTCCAGCGAGGCCACCCGGGCCTGCCGTCCCGGCGGCACCTCGCGCAGCATGCCGATGACCCATTCGATGGCGGCGACCTCCAGCCCGACCCCGGCCAGCAGGAAACACGTGAACACCGGCCAAGGCGTCGTCGAGGTCAAGAGCGACAAGGGCACCAGCCCGTACGGCAGCAGCCCCACCATGGCCGTGAGCCCCGGCCGAGGCCTGGGCCCGAGGAGCGCGATGACGGCCCCGATGAGCCCGCCGAGTGAGAGCGCGGCCAGCGACAGCCCGTAGATGGCGTCGGCCTCGTGCAGCGGCAGGAAGTTCCACTGCAGCTTGGACGCGGTGGCCGGCAGCAGGACCTGGGCCGGGGCGACGATGAGCGTCTGGTGGAGGGCGAGCACCGCGATCACGGCGGCCATCCAGGGCCGGGACCAGACTTCGCGCATGCCTTGGCGGATCTCGTCCATGAGGCGGTGGCGCGGCTGGGCGGGTAGAACGGGTTCGCGCATGAGCCAGATGAGCCCGGCGCTGATGCCGAACCCGAGGGCAGCGGCCAAGAAGGCGGCCCACGGGCCCCACGCGACGACGATGGCCGATCCGGTGAACGCCCCGAGCAGCGATCCGCCGCGCAGGGAGACGCTGGTCATGGCGATTCCGGTACGGCGGTGCCGTTCAGGAAGAACGGTTGACAGGACGCCCTGCAACGCGGGGCGGAAGAACGCCTCGCACAGCCCGCCGAGGAAGACGGCGACCCCCATGAACGGCGCCAGCGGCCAGATCGCGACGACGAGCGCGATGACGAGGAGGCCGAGCTGGGAGCAGGCCATGACGACGCGGCGGGGGAGCCGGTCCGCCCATACGCCGCCGATGAGGGCGAATCCCACCAGGGCGATCAGGCGCCCGGCCAGGACGAGGCCGATGGCGGCGGCGCCGTACCCACCCCGGACGAGTGAGATCACCACGGCTATGGGAAAGATGTAGTCAGCCGCCACAGATGCGGTGAGGCTGCACCAAAGCAGACGGAAGGCTCGATCTCCCAACACACCGGCGGCTGGCCGCATATGTCACCAGGATGAGCCATAAGTGGCTCAAAAACCAGCAAAGCGGACGTCGGCAAAATGGTGATCAAGCTATCCGCAGGGCCGGTGTCCGGCAAGGGATGGAGGGTAGCCACACGATGAAGGGGACATGAAGTTCGCATTTTGCCTGGTAACCCGTACTCTCTTCCACGGACCATCCCCGCACATCTGGAGAACGACGTGCGCCTGCGTCTCACGCCTCGTGAGGACAGCTACTACGACCTGTTCGCCGACTCCGCGAACAACCTGGTCACGGCATCCCGGCTGCTAGTGGAGATCATCAGCGACGGCTCGGACCGGGAAGCCCTGGCCGAGAAGATGCGCGCTTGCGAACACGCCGGTGACGAACGCACTCATGCGATCATGAATCGGCTCAATGAGAGCTTCATCACCCCATTCGACCGCGAGGACATCTACCGCCTCGCCTCGAACCTCGACGACGTGATGGACTTCATGGAGGAGGCCTCCGACCTCATCGTCCTCTACCAGATCGACCACCTGCCCAAGGACGTCATCCGGCAGGTCGAGGTCCTGGAACGCGCAGCCGAGCTCACCGCCGAGGCGATGCCGAGGCTGCGCTCGATGAAGAACCTGAACGAGTACTGGATCGAGGTCAACCGCCTGGAGAACCAGGGCGACCAGGTGTACCGGCGCCTTCTGGCCAAGCTCTTCAGCGGTGAGTACGACGCGCTCACGGTCATGAAGATGAAGGAGGTCATCGACCGTCTCGAAGAGGCCGCCGACGCCTTCGAGCACGTGGCCAACACGATCGAGTCGATCGCGGTCAAGGAAAGCTAAGTGGACCTCACGCTCGCCCTCGTCGTCGGCGTGGTCATCGTGGCGTTGATCTTCGACTACACCAACGGTTTCCACGACGCGGCGAACGCCATCGCCACCTCGGTCTCCACCAGAGCCCTCACCCCAAGGGCGGCTCTGTTCATGGCGGCGGCGATGAACTTCATCGGCGCCCACCTGGGAACCCAGGTCGCGCAGACCGTCGGAAAAGGCATCATCGATGCACCACAGGGCTCCCACGGTCTGGTGGTCGTCTGCGCCGGCCTCATCGGCGCGATCACCTGGAACATGGTCACCTGGTACTTCGGACTGCCCTCCTCCTCCAGCCACGCCCTCATCGGCGGCCTGATCGGCGCGGCGCTCGCCTCGGCCAGCGTCGTCCACTGGGACGGCGTCGTGGAGAAGGTCGTCATCCCCATGATCCTGTCGCCGATGGTGGGCTTCTCGCTCGCCGCCGCGATCATGATCGCAATCTATTGGATCTTCCGCAACGCGCAGCCCGGGAAAACCAACCGCGGCTTCCGTTACGCGCAGACCGTCTCCGCCGCCGCCATGGCGCTCGGGCACGGCCTGCAGGACGCGCAGAAGACGATGGGCGTGATCTTCCTCGCGCTCACCGTCGGCGGCTACGCCTCCCCGACGGACCCGATCCCGCAGTGGGTCATCCTGGCCGCCGCGGGAGCGATCTCGCTGGGCACCTACGCGGGCGGCTGGCGCATCATGCGCACGCTGGGCCGGCGCATCATCGCGCTCGACCCACCGCAGGGCTTCGCGGCGGAATCCGCCGCGGCGACCGTGCTGTACGGCGCGGCCATCGGCTTCGGCGCTCCGATCTCCACCACCCACACCATCACCTCGGCCATCATGGGCGTCGGCGCCACCAAGCGCCTGTCGGCCGTGCGCTGGGGGGTGGCCGGCAACATCGTGACGGCCTGGATCCTCACGATTCCGGCCGCGGCTCTTGTCGCGGCTCTGTCGTACTTCGCGCTTCACTGGCTCGTGGAGTAGCGGCGTACATCACGTCGACGTCCCAACGGCTGAACCCGAGACCCGAGTAGAGCCTGATCGCCGCCGCGTTGGCCTCGTCCACATAGAGCATGACCTGGGCGAGGCCGCGCGAGCGCAGATGACGCAGGCCCGCGACGGTCAGCGCCTTGCCCAGGCCGGTGCCCTGCTGGGACGGGTCGACGCCCACGACGTACACCTCGCCCAGCGGCTCGTGGCCGTGCTCGTCGGAGCCGTGGACCTTGGTCCAGTGGAAGCCGACGAGCCGGTCGCCGCGGAAGGCCAGGAAGAAGCCGGCCGGGTCGAACCACGACTCCGCCTCCCGGCGTAGGACGTCCTCCAGCGTCCACGCCCCCTGTTCGGGGTGATGGGCGAACGCCGCCGCGTTCACCTTGAGCCAGGCCTCCTCGTCGCGGCCGGGGACGAAGGCGCGCAGCCGTACCCCTGAAGGCATCTCAAAGGACGCCAGGGGCGCGAACAGCGACCGGCGCATCTGCCACAGGGAGCGAACCCTCTCGAACCCCATGGAAGCGGCCAGAGCGCCCGCACCGGGGTGATCTCCGTGTGCCCACAGGCGCAACTGGCCGTCGGTGATGTTCAGGACCTCGCTGAGCAGGCGCTTGCCATGCCCCTTTTGGCGGTACGACGGGTGGATGACCAGCTCACCACTTGGACCCTCGACCTCGTCGGTGGGGTCCACGTGGGCGTAGCCGGCCAAGGTCTGGTCGTCGTAGAGCAGGAGCGAGCGTGCGCGGGCGTCGCCGCCGTAGCGCAGGTGGAGCATCACATGCTCGTTCAGGGGGCGGACGCCGTCGGCCTCGGTGGCCGCTTCCACGACACTCAAAACGTCGGCGATTTCCTGTTCAGCCAGTCGTTCCGCGACCTTCACATGCACGCTCATGCGTCGAACTCTAGGCGTCCGTATGGCAAACAACGCCAGGGGGCTGGCCGATGAATCGTTACCTTTGCGACATGGGTTGCATGGATTGCGGACGTAACGTCTTGGTCCATGACGTCTCGATCCCTCCTTCGGCTTGCGCTGGCCGGAGCCGTGGCGGCCGGCGGGTTAGCCCTGGCCATCACCCCCGCGGACGCCGGTAAGACCACCGCCAGAACGGTCCCCGTGCGCCTGCTCGCGCTGAACGACTTCCACGGCCACCTCGAGCCGCCCACCGGCTCCTCCGGCCGCATGGTCGACGAGAACGGTCAGACCGTCGACGCCGGTGGCGCCGCCTACGTCGCCGCCCACATGAAGCGCCTGGCCGACCGCAACACCATCGGTGTCGCCCAGGGCGACCTCATCGGGGCGACGCCGCTCATCTCGGCCGCCTACCACGACGAGCCCTCCGTCGAGTTCCTCGGGAAGATCGGGGTGAAGGTCTCCGCGGTCGGCAACCACGAGTTCGACGAGGGGTACGCCGAGCTGCGCCGGATCATGAAGGGCGGCTGCCACCCGGTCGACGGCTGCTCGCCCGCCGGCCCGTGGAAGGGCGCCCAGTTCGACTACGTCGGCGCCAACGTGCTGTTCAAGAACCGGAACGAGAGATCCGACGCGCTGGCCGGGCTGTCCTCCACGCCGCAGGCCAAGCAGTTGCTCAAGGACTGGGGCGTCCCCGCGCTGCCGCCGGTCAGCATCAAGTGGAAGAACGGCGTGCCGATCGGCTTCATCGGCCTCGTCACCCAGACCACGCCAGGCATCGTCACCGCGGAAGGCATCAAGGACCTCAAGTTCGTCGACGAGGTCAAGGCCGCCAACGTCGCCTCCAAGCTCCTCAAGCTCATCGGCATCAAGGCCCAGGTCGTGCTGGTGCACGAAGGTGACCAGGTGAACGCCGGCCAGTCGCCCGACGCCTGCAGCGCCGTACCCGGAGCGGGCAAGCGCATCGCCACGCAGGTGGACGCCGAAGTGGACATGGTGCTGAGCGGGCACTCGCACCAGGCGTACAAGTGCACCGTCAAGGACCCGGCGGGCAACGATCGCCTGTACTCGCAGGGCGGATCGTTCGGGCGCGTGATCACCCAGGTCGACTTCCAGGTGAACACCCGCAGCCGCGACATCGTCCGCAACACCGTCACGGCCGACAACCACGTCGTGACCCGCACCATCGCCGCGGACCCCGAGATCTCCACCTTCGTCCAGACGTGGAAGGACCGGGTCGCCCCGGTCGCCAACAAGCCCGTCGGCAGGATCACCGCGGACATCACCAACACCGCCACCCCCACCGGCGAGACCCCGCTCGGCAACCTCATCGCCGACGCCCAGCTCGCCGCCACCAAGACCGGCGGCAACGCGCAGGTGGCGCTGATGAACCCGGGCGGCATCCGGGCTCCGTTCACGTTCGCCGGGTCGCCGGCGGGTGAAGGGGACGGAGTGGTGACATATGGGGAGGCGTTCACTGTTCAGCCGTTCAACAACCTGATGCAGGTCGTGACGCTGACGGGGGCGCAGTTGAAGACGGTGCTGGAGCAGCAGTTCGTCGGTGGTCCCAACGGCCAGCCGTTCCAGAAGATCCTGCAGCCGTCGGCGAACCTGACCTACACGTACAGCCGGGGCGCCGCCTGGGGTTCCAAGGTCAGTGACCTGAAGATCGACGGCGCTGCTGTTACGGACACCCAGCAGGTCAGGGTGGCGGCGAACAACTTCCTCGTGGGCGGTGGCGATGCCTTCGCCGCCTTCAAGGACGGGACGGACGTGTGGAGCGGGCCGCTCGACATCGACGCCCTGGTCGTCTACCTCACCGCGAACCAGCCCATCGCCCCGCCGGCGCTGGGCCGTATCACCGCGGTCAATTAGGTGTGGGGGCCGCGTCGCTTCGCAAGCTCGGTCTTCCCTTCGGAGGGGCTCCGGCTGTGTCTTGCGGCGGCGCGGCCCAAAAGCTCGGGCTTCGCTGTGGGGCGCTTCGCGCTTTGGGGCTCAGGCTGTGCTTTGTGGGGGCGCGGCCCCCACACCCCGCCCAAAAGCTCGGGCTTCGCTGTGGGCGCTACGCGCATAGGGCTCAGGCCGTTCTGATTCCGATCGAGGGGCTGCCGCCCCTCGAGCACCCCGCCCGGTTGACCGTCTAAGAAGTCGATGGAACCACCTCGCCAAGATCGCACGAGCATTGTCACGGCGCGCCCCATTACGCGGAACCAGAAGTTTGAATGGGTGGCATGGTGCCGTTTCGAGAGCGCCCAGGTGAGTATCCACTCATGTCGCCGCGGCTTTCGCCCGATGGAAGTTGCCCGATCGGGCGGCTGTAGCCGAGCCTCTGCCGAGGTGTAAGGCAGTATCCTCGAGCGGAGGCGCGTCACTGAACCGCTGCCACGCTGGTCAGTAGGAGCGAGTTCACTGCGGTGCTGGTGTTCCGCAAGCTAGGGTGTTCCGCGTGATGCGGAACAGTGAGCCGCGAGAAACGGAACTCGAACACCTTCTCTATGCCAACTTGCGTTCGATGCTCCCAGATGAGTGGGTCCTGAAGATCACCAGAGGGCCTCGATGGGCCTCTGACGCGGGTGTGGACGCAACTCTCGAGATCCAAACCCCCGACGGCACCCTGAGCCACATACACGTAGAGACGAAGCGCCGGATAGAGCCGCGAGACGTTGATCGGCTCCTGCGCAAGATCTCGGCCTATGACAAGCGGTATTTCTCCGCAGAAACCGCCGATAGTGCCCAGTTGATCGCGGCTTCCTATGTCTCGCCCCGCGTGCGCGAGCTCCTGGCCGCGCAAGGCGCCGGCTGGTTCGACCCCACCGGCAATCTCCGGCTCCAACTGCGGAAGCCTCTGATCTTCATCGATCGGCGGGGAGCCGATCGAAACCCCTATCCCACGACGGACCGCCGCCTCCGATCCCTTCGCGGTCCTGGCGCTGCCCGAATCGTTCGCGCGCTTCTGGACGGCCGCGGGTTTCGTGGAGTACGAGACCTGGCGGCTGAGGCCCAGGTCAGTGCGGCCACGAGTTCGCGTGTCCTCGATCTGTTGAATCGAGACAGTCTGCTCGAGCGCGACAAGGGTGGGGCTGTCGTCACAGTACGCAAACGATCGCTCGTCCATCGGTGGATCCAGGACTATGGAGTGACCACCTCCAATCACGCGGTACCGATGCTCAATCCCCGTGGCACCGAGCAGGTCTTCCAGTACCTCTTGGATTATCCAGGGCGCTACGCCCTGACCCTGTCTGCTGCGCTGCACGCCTACATGCCCGTCGGACGCACCGCCGTCACCCCCCTGATGTTGCCGGCGCTGTATGTCGATGACGTCGTGGCCGCACAACGGGACCTCAAGCTGCACCCTGCGCCACGAGGCGCCAACGTGCTCCTCATCGAGCCCTTTGATGAGGTCGTCTACCGCAATCCCACAGTTCACGCTGACTTGCGCTATGTCAGCCCCGCGCAAGCCGCGGCCGACCTCCTGACCGGGGCCGGGAGATCCCCTGAAGAAGGTGCTCAGCTGTTGGAACTCCTGACCGAATCCGATCGAGAGTGGGCGGCATGACATTCACCAACTCACTGGAGTACGTGCTCGCCCGTCGCGTCCTACTGGACGCGCTGCATGCTCTCGGCCCTCATCGTGCTGCCGTCGTTCTGGTAGGTGCGCAAGCGGTCTACCAGCACGTTGGCGACGGCAACCTGGCGGTGGCGCCGACGACTACCGACGCCGACGTCGCCCTCGCTCCAGACTTGCTATGTGAGGAACCCCTGCTGGAGGCCGCTCTGCGGGACGCTGGGTTCACTCCCGGAGTGAACCCGGGTACTTGGCTCAGCGCCAGCGGTATAGCCATTGACCTGATGGTCCCTGACGCGCTGAGCGGCGGTGGCAAGGGTCGGCGCGGAGCCAGGCTTCCTGTGCACGGCAACCGCGTCGCACGACGCACCACTGGACTTGAACCAGCGCTAGTGGACAACCAGCAGCACAACCTCACTGCCCTGGACCCGGCCGACAACCGCTCCTTCAGCATTCGCGTCGCCGGGCCCGCCGCCTTGCTCGCAGCCAAGGCCATCAAGGTCGACGACCGATTGGACAACCCCCTCCGGCTCAAGCCTAAGGACGGGCTCGACATACTGCGTCTCCTGTAGGTCACGGAGGCCGGGCCACTTGCCTCCCAGTTTCATCTGCTCAGCGATGATGCGCTGGCAGGCGAAGTGACCAAGAGAGCCATTCAGGTGCTACGCCAGCATGGAAGCGGCCCAGACAGTACCCTCGCGCGCCTCGCGGCACGGGCAGTAGGCGTGCTGGAAGATCCGGATGAGATCGCCGTCTCATTTGCCGTCCTTCTCCAAGAGATGCTCGCTGTCTACGATGCACGCCCATAAGCCGTGTTTACTGTCCGAGTTGATCAGTAGCGTCGACTCCCCCTTTCGACCCTCGCGTACTCACGGTCCTAAGGGTTTGGCAGAGAGATCAGCGGACGGGTATCAGCAGATGATCTCGGTGGAGCAGCGCCGTGCCTCCGGTCAAGGTATGCGCACAGGGAGCGTCGGTGGAGCACGATCCACGACGTCGACATGATGGCTGGGCAGCGGTGTTGTCACATCGGCCATCCATTGGAGCGTGCGGAACTGCGGCACTTCGAACCGTTACTCCCTGATTCGGCGAGCCACGGGCGGCACACTACCCGTGCGATGTGGCTCGTCGCGGCCGGAGAACGGGTTGCTACGGTCGCTGGTTGTGGCTGATGATCTGGCGCTGCCCGTTCTCTCGACCTCCGTGCCCCGGCTTACCCTGCGACCGCTCACGGCCGACGAGGTGGAGGCGTACTACGAGCTGATCGTGCGCAATCGCGAGCACCTGACCCGCCACGGCGATTATGAGGAGGTGAAGGTCGCGACGCGGGAGTCGGTTGCGCGGGATTTTGTGAGCCCACTCGACCGGAATCTGCGGTTTGGTATTTGGCTTGAGGATCAGCTCGTTGGCAGAGCGGATCTCAATCCGGTTGATCCGCCCCGGTACTCGATTGGTTACTGGCTTGACGAAAAGGTGACGGGCAGGGGTTACATAACCGCCGCCTGCGGAGCGTTGATCGCCTTTGCCCGGACCGGGTTGGGGGCGACGGATGTGTTCGCCGGGGTGACGCATGGCAATGACCGGAGTGTGGCTGTTCTGGAGCGGCTGGGGTTTGGCGTGGTGGCCGACTTCGAGCGCTACACCAGGTTCCACCTCTCGTTGCGGGCCGAGTAGCTTGATCGAGGGCGGTTCTCGCCGTGAGCAGTGGTGCCAGGTGCGGGCGACGGCCTTGAAACCGTCCCGCCATGCTTCGCTCGGGTTGTATGCGCTCTGCCGGACCGCTCGTGGGAGGTGATTATGACGCTTGTCGCCGCCGCGCTGTCGGCTGGAGCGGTTGTACGTGGACTGTGGCGGGGGCCTTGGGGATCGGGGTTCGTGCCGCACGGACCGAACTTGATGCGGCCGACTGACGAGCCAGCGTGAAATCACGCGAGAGCGGCGGGCTCCGGTTGGTCGGCGACGTTGCCTCGGCTCCGCGCGCCTGTGTGTCGCTTGGGGGCCTCAGACTTTCGGGCCCTCCTGCCGGTACCTCTCATGCCTGATCGCCAGCCGTACGGCCCAGTAAACAATCAAGAAAAGCGCGATGGCCGGAATGATCCAGCTCGTGAGAAAGAAGACCTCGGCCACGTCGTTCCCCTTCCAGGTGCGTGTTGTGAGTATGTCTGGTCGACCGGAGCCCCGGGCGATGATCGCGACTTCCCGAGCGGAGCGCTGCGGACTGTGACCACGCGCGTTCTGAGAACAGTCTCGCCTGTGGGATCTTGGCGCCAACGGCCAAACCCGTCCGCGGCGATCAGGTCGCCGGTGCGGTTCGGATCTCCTGGCGAAGGGACACAAGTGACCACAGGTGACACGGGCGAGGGCAGGCGGCGTGTGGCGCTCGTGACCGGGAGTTCGCGCGGGCTGGGGAGTGCCATCGTGCGGCGGCTGGCCGAGGACGGCATGGCCGTTGCCGTCAACGGGCCGCCCGGCGACACCAACGCCCGTGAGGTCGCGCGAGCCGTCCGCGGCACCGCCGACGCCTTTCTCGCCGATGTCACCGACGAGCGGCAGGTCGCGGAACTGGTCACCGCCGTCGCCACCACCCTGGGCCCCATCGAGGTGCTGGTGCTGAACGCCACGGGGCCACAGCCCGAGGCGCCCCTGACCGACGTCACCTGGGCGGACCACCTCGCCCAGCTTGAGTTCTTCGTCAAGAGCCCGGTGCTTCTCGGCCGCCTGGTGATCGAACAGATGCGGGCCCGCGGGTTCGGCCGGATCATCCAGATCGACTCCGAAGTCGCCCACCGGCCACCCCCGGGCCGGTCAGCCTATGCGACCGCCAAAAACGCGCAGATCGGCCTGACCCTCAGCTGGGCCCGCGAACTGGCGCCCGACGGCATCACAGTGAACACCGTCGCCCCGGGCTTCATCCCGGTCGAGCGCCATGCCGGCGTACCGGCCGAGATCAGGAGCACCTACCGGGCCTCGGTGCCCGCGGGCCGCATGGGTACCGCCGACGACGTCGCCCATGCGGTGAGCTTCCTGGCCTCGGAAGGCGCCGGCTTCATCACCGGCCAGCGCATCGTGGTCGACGGCGGCCGCAGCCTCGGAACCTGACCGCCGTCCCGCACCCCGGCGAATCCTGCCACAGTCTCATGAAGCCCAAGCCCAGTGTGATCATGGAGGGATGACAGGATCTGGAGACGTTCTTCACATACTCGGCTAGGAGACCAGGGATGAGTCGCCGCGTTCTGGGACGAATCTGTAGCCGACGTTGCGGACCGTGCCGATCAACGACTCGTATTCGGTGCCGAGTTTCGCGCGCAGCCGCCGCACGTGTACGTCCACCGTCCGGGTGCCGCCGAAGTAGTCGTACCCCCACACCTCCTGCAACAGTTGCGCCCGGGTGAAGACGCGGCCGGGGTGCTGGGCGAGGTACTTGAGGAGTTCGAACTCCTTGAAGGTCAGGTCGAGGACGCGGCCGCGCAGGCGGGCCGTGTAGGTGGCCTCGTCGATGGACAGTTCGCCGCTGCGGATCTCGTCGGGTACGTCCTCGGTGGTGGCCAGGGACAGGCGGCCGGCGGCCATGCGCAGGCGGGCCTCGACCTCGGCGGGGCCGGCGCTGTCGAGCAGGACGTCGTCCACGCCCCATTCGGCGGTCATCGCGGCCAGGCCGCCTTCTGTGACGATGACCAGCAGGGGGACGTCTATGCCCGTGGTTCTGATGAGGCGGCACAGGCTCTTCGCGTGGGCGAGTTCTTTGCGGGCGTCGACGATGACGGTGTCGGAGGGCGGGGCGTCGATCAGGGCGGAGGCCTCGGCCGGCGCGACGCGGACGGAGTGGAGCAGCAGGCCGAGCGCGGGCAGCACTTCGGCCGACGGCTCCAGAGCGTTCGTCAGCAGGAGCAGGTTGCTCATCACGGCCTCCCCAAAACGCGCAAGGACCCGGGGGCTACGTCGCCCAGGTCCCATACGTGAGGATAACCCAAGGGAATCTCGCGTTCATTGTGCGTCCACCTGTTGAACAGCGAAACGCGCGTGTTAACAGGGGCGCACAATGGACCCGACACGATTGTGAGGAGCCTATGGCCACGGGAAAGGTTCGTTATTGGGCGGCGGCGAAGGACGCGGCGGGAGTCGCGGAGGAGCCGTTCGAGGCCGTCACTCTTGGCGAACTCATGACGAAAATCACAGCCGGGCGCGACGATCTGGCCAGGGTGATGCGGCGCTCGTCGTTCCTGGTGGACGGCGATCCGGTCGGCCGGCGGGCGCATGACGAGGTGGTGCTGGGCGAGGGGGTGACGGTGGAGGTTCTGCCGCCGTTCGCGGGCGGGTGATCTCCCGTTTTTTCAGGGAATTGGTCGGTAAGCTCAATGTCCCCCGTGCCAAAGGAGCCCGATGCGCAAGCTGGTCATTTTCCTGATCGTGCTGATCGTTCTCCTTGTCGCCGTCGACCGGGTCGCGGTGGCCGGCGTCCAGCGTGACCTGGCCAACCGGATCGGGGCCGCCGCCGACCTCAGTGGTACGCCCACGGTGACGATCGAGGGCATCCCGTTCCTGACCCAGGCGTTCGCGGGCCGCTATCCCGAGGTCCGCTTCGACCTCGGGACGCTCACCTATGGAGGCGTGCCCATCCGGAACCTGCACGGCGTCGCCTACGGGGTCACCGCGCCGCTGTCCGACGTGATCCAGAACACCGCGGACGTCCGCGCCGAACGGCTGGCCGTCAGCGGCACCGTGACCAGGGCGACGATCGACAAGTTCGCCCCGCCCGGCGTGAAGATCTCGGGCAACGGCCAGCGGCTGGTCGCCTCGGGGGAGGTGCCGTTCGGCGGGCAGAAGGTGAAGTTCAGTGCCGAGCTGAAGGTGGAGCTGACCGACGGCGGCATCAAGCTCGCCGCCACGAAGATCCAGGGAGTGCCGAGCCAGCTGGCTCAGTTCGTCACCTACACGATCCCGTTCAAGGGCAAGCTGCCGTTCGACGTGAAGGTGACGGGTGTGAAGAGCGTGGCCGACGGGCTGGAGCTCTCGGCCGAGGGAAAGAACGTGCCGCTCCGTGGATGAGGAAAAAACCAGTGGATGAGGACAAAGCCACCGGTGAACCGCCTGGCCGTGCCGTACGTGATGAGGGCGTGAGTCCAGCTGGCACCGCCGACGAGGAGCTTGTACGCACCCTCTTCGACGAGCACGCCGGGCCGCTGTATGGCTACGTATTGCGACTTACCGGAGATTCCGGCCGGGCGGAGGATGTCGTGCAGGAGACGCTGCTGAGGGCTTGGCGGCATCCCGAAGCGTTGTCCGGGCGTCCGATCCGCGCGTGGCTGTTCACGGTGGCTCGCAATCTCGTCGTCGATCAGCACAGGGCGAGGAGGGCCAGGCCGCCCGAGACGGGTGACGACGCGCTGGCCGTGATCCCCGCCGACGACGAGCTGGAGAAGGCCGTCGAGTCGTGGGCCGTGGCCGAGGCCCTGGCGGCGCTGCGGCCCGAGCATCGTGAGGTGCTCATGGAGGTCTACTACCGGGGGAAGTCCGTGAAGGAGGCATCGGCCACGCTCGGCATTCCGCCGGGCACGGTCAAGTCCCGCACCTACTACGCGTTGCGGGCGTTGAAGCTGGCGCTGGAAGAGCGGGGGTTGGCGCCGTGAGGATGACCTGTGAGGAGGTACGGCTGTCGCTGGGCGCCCACGCGCTCGGCGCGCTCGACCCCGAGGAGGCGCTGGAGATCGACACCCATCTCGCCACGTGCGAGGCGTGCGGCGCCGAGCTCGTGGAGCTCGAAGGCGTCACCGCTTTTTTGGGCAAGGTCTCCGAGCGCGACGTGGAACTGGTCGCCAGCCCCCCGCGCCAGGTGCTTGACCGGCTGCTGAACGACCGGGCCAAGCGCAGCAGGCGCGGCCGCGTCCTGCTGGCCGTGGCCGCCTCCGCCGCGGTGATCGCCGTCGGCGGCACGATCTGGACGGCCACGACCAGCGGCGAGCGCACCAGCTCGTCGGCCGCGGGAGTGGAGCATGCCGATCAGCGCGAGGCGGCCGCCCCTGACAGCGCCGCCCAGCCGGAGTACGGCTTCGACTCCAGCGCGAGCCCGGAGCCGCGGACCGCGGCGAGCAAGAGCGCGACGGAATCGCCCTCGACGATGAACGCCCCCGCGGGCAAGGAGTTCAAGGGCGCCAACGGCGCCAGGCAGGCAACCGTCATGGCGATGCCCGCCGAGGACGGCACCGAGCTCAACCTCACCGTCTCCGGCGTGGCGGTCGGCACCCAGTGCCGCGTGATCGTGTTCGGTGAGGGCGGCAAGCGCGAGACTCTCGACGGCTGGGAGGTCAGCCGGGAGAACTACGAGAAGCCCCCGGTCTTCCAGCTGACGACGAAGCTGCCGCTGGAGTCGATCCGGTTCATCAGGATCGTCGACCAGGACGGCAAGCTGCTGGTGCACACCAAGACCGTGACGTAGGGAAGAACCCGGGCCCCGCGATGGTTGGCCATGACTGATGACGGGTTTGTGGGTGGCGCTCGGCACACTGGCGCTGGGCTTGGTGATCGGGGTGGTACGACTGCGCCGCGATGGAAGGATGCGCGAAACGGCCACGGACATGCCGGCAGGCGTGCTGACGGAAGGGCAGATCGGCGCGCCGCTGGGAGAACGGGCGACGCTGGTGCAGTTCTCGACGGCGTTCTGCCAGCCGTGCCGCGCCACGCGCAGGATTCTGGCCGAGGTGACCGATCTCGTGCCGGGCGTGGCGCATGTGGAGATCGACGCGGAGTCCCGGCTGGATCTGGTGCGCCGGCTGGACATTCTGCGCACCCCTACGGTCCTCGTCCTGGACAGGTCCGGAAAAATCACTAAAACGGCGTCGGGGCAGCCCAGGAAGGCCGACGTGCTCGCGGCTTTGGGCAATGCGGTGTCTCAGGAGCCGGACGAGATGTGACAGATGGCGAGACGTCGATGTAGTCTCATCGACATGAACCCCACGACAGAGCTGCTGACGAAGCGGCGCGCGGTTGATTTCTGCCGCGTGGCCACCGCGCTCTGTCGCGCTGCCTGAGGACGGTCTCGCGGACATTCAGGTCCGCCCCAACCCGACCCCTTCAGGAGCATCCAGCGATGCGTGCCGACCCTAGAGCGCTGCGCTTCGGCGCCGCGATGACGACCTTGGTCCTGATCCTCGTCCTGGTGACCGAGAGCCCGTGGCTCCTGGCCGCCCAGGCGGTGGTTTTCGCACTCGGTACGGCGGGTCGCTCGCCGTACACCATGCTCTTCAAGGCGCTCGTCAAGAGCGCTCCGAAGGAGACGGAAGACGCCCGCCCGCCGCGCTTCGCGCAGGTGGTGGGGCTGGTCTTCGCGGGTGCCGGGCTGATCGGTTTCTTCACCGGGATCACGCCGCTCGCCCTGGGGGCGACGGCAGCGGCCCTCCTCGCCGCCCTCCTCAACGCAGCCTTCGGATTCTGTCTTGGCTGCGAGATGTATCTGCTGATTCGCCGTCTACTGCCCGCCGCCAAAATGGAGGTTCCCCAATGAGCCGCTCCGCCGTCCTGGTGGATGCCGACTGGGTCGAGGCCAACCTCGACACGCCCGGTGTCGTACTCGTCGAGGTCGACGAGGACACCAGCGCCTACGACAAGGGCCACATCCGTGGCGCCGTCAAGATCGACTGGAAGTCCGACCTGCAGGACCCGGTCCGCCGCGACTTCGTGGACAAGGCCGGGTTCGAGGCCCTGCTGTCCGAGCGCGGCATCTCCAACGACGACCAGGTCGTGCTCTACGGCGGCAACAACAACTGGTTCGCCGCCTACGCCTACTGGTACTTCAAGCTCTACGGGCACGAGAACGTCAGGCTGCTCGACGGCGGTCGCAAGAAGTGGGAGCTCGACTCCCGCGAGCTGGTCAAGGACGTGCCGGCCAAGGCCGCCACCACCTACGTGGCCCAGGACCAGAACAGCTCCATCCGCGCCTTCCGCGACGACGTCGTCACCGCGATCGGCAAGCTCAACCTGGTCGACGTGCGCTCGCCCGACGAGTTCACCGGCAAGCTGCTGGCTCCCGCGCACCTCCCGCAGGAGCAGGCCCAGCGCGCCGGCCACGTGCCCACCGCCCGCAACATCCCGTGGTCGAAGTCGGCCAACGACGACGGCACGTTCAAGTCCGACGACGACCTGCGCACCCTCTACGGGGAGGCCGGCGTCGACTTCGGCAAGGACACCATCGCCTACTGCCGTATCGGCGAGCGCTCGGCGCACACGTGGTTCGTGCTGCACGAGATCCTCGACCAGGCCAACGTCAAGAACTACGACGGTTCATGGACCGAGTACGGCTCGCTCGTGGGCGTGCCGATCGAGCTGGGAGAGGCCCGCTGATGTCTGTTGTATCTCAGGGTTGCGCGGCGCCGGAGCAGACCGCGACGCTGCCCGCCGGGATCGATCTGTCCACCCAGGCCGTCATCCAGGGCGTGGTGACCGGCGCGGGCACCGCCTACGCGCGGCTGCTCGACCACTCGGGCGAGTTCACCGGCGAGGTCGTGGTGTCCGACGAGGGCATCTTCCGCTTCTTCGCCGCTCCCGGTGACTGGACCGTCCGCATCATCGCCGGTGGTGGCGTCACGCGTGACGTCCACGTCTCCGCGCGTCTCGGCGAGGTCTCGCAGCTCGCCGTCGCCGTCTAGGTCCCCCTCTGAAGGACCCGCGCCGTGTTTCGCGGCGCGGGTCCTTTCTTTTCCGGTACGGCTACCGCCCCGCAACCATCCGCACCCCGATGGTGTTCTATAGAACGTGATTGACATGGAATGCCTGGATCCGGTGCGCAAAGCGTTGCTCGACGACCTCGACGAGGGGTTCGCCGAGCTCTTCAACGCTTACCGGGGTCTGGTGTTCTCGACCGCGCTCCGCCTGACGGGCAAGTGGGCCGACGCCGAGGACCTGACGGCCGAGGCGTTCCTGCGTGCCTACCGCGCGCTCGCGGACTACGACCACGACCGCATCTCCGCGCTGCAGCCGCGCGCCTGGATCGTCACGATCGTGATGAACGTCTGGCGCAACTGCGCCCGGCACAAGTCCCGCAAGCCACCACCGCACCTGCTCGACGAGCCGGTCGAGACCCTGGACCCCGGTGAGGGAGTGGAGGAGGCGGCCCTGCGCCACGAGACCGGCGACGAACTGGCCGACCTGCTCGTCCAGCTCCCGGACGACCAGCGTGCCGCCGTGGTGCTGCGGCACGTCGTCGACCTGCCGGTCAGCGAGATCGCGACGGTCATGCGGATTCCGCAGGGCACCGTCAAATCGCATATCTCACGAGGCCTGAAGCGGCTGCGCACACTGGGAGGTGCCCGATGACCCACGACCCGATCATCACCGGACTCGCGGCACTGGCCGCGGAGCCGCCGCGCGACCTCTACGACCGGATCGCCGCCCGCTGGACCCGCGTGCCGGGCCCGATCGGCGAGCTGTCGGTGGCCTTCACCGATCGCGGCATCGCGTACGTGCACCACGGCGACGGCTTCGCCGAGACCTTCCACCGGCGCTTCGGCCGCCCGCTGGTACGCGCCGAGCGCCCGCCCGCCGGGCTGGTTCCCGCTCTGCGCTCGGGAAAGGCGTCCGGGCTTGAGCTGGACCTGCGCGGGATCAGCGACTTCCAGCGCGACGTGCTGCTGGCCGCGCGGACGATCCCGCGCGGCGAGGTACGCCCGTACGCGTGGATCGCCGCCAGGATCGGCCGGCCCAAGGCGGTCAGGGCGGTGGGTACCGCGCTGGGCAACAACCCGGTGCCGCTGCTGATCCCCTGCCACCGGGTGACCCGCTCCGACGGCGTCCCGGGCGAGTACGTCTTCGGCGCCGGCGCGAAGGAGGCGGTGCTGGCGGGCGAGGGCGTGGACCTGGCGCGGATGCGCGAGCTGGCCGGTTCCAGCGTCTTCTACCTGGGCAGCGACACCACGGGCGTGGTCTGTTTCCCGACCTGCCACAACGCCCGCCGGATCACCCCGGCGCACCGCGTCGGCTTCCGGACCCTGGACCAGGCCGAGCGGGAGGGCTACCGGCCCTGCAAGGTCTGCCGTCCCGGGTAGCGGATGAGCAGGCTGGCCTGCACGATGTCAGGTCCCTGCGCCCGGTAGAGGTGCGGGCCGTCGGAGGTCCAGCTGATGTGGTCGCCGGGTCCCGCCGTCAGCGGCGCGGACGCCGGCCCGGCGATCAGGGTGCCGTGGAAGACGGTGAGGTGTTCGGTGACGCCCTCGTGGTGGGCGGGCGAGGACTGGGTGGTTCCCGGCGGGACGCGCAGCCGGTAGAGCTCGTAGGTGACCTCCTGGTCCTCGAACACCTCCAGCAGGGTGGCCTCGACGGCGGCGCCGTACATGACCTGGGGTTCCGCGGGGGTGTCGAGGATGGCGCCGATGGGCACGCCGAGCTGCGCGGTGATCGCCCAGAGCGTCTCCAGGGTGGGGTTGCGCTGGCCGGTCTCGACGCCGGAGAGTGTGGCCTTGCCGATCCCGGCCCGCCTGGCCAGCTCCGACAGGGAGACTCCGCGTGCCTCCCGTAGCCTGCGTACGCGCTGGCCCACCTCGCGCGGGTCGCCGTCGAGCGCCGGCCGGGAATCCATGCCGCCCATCTTGCCCTCTCGCCGCCGAGTTCACTACTGTTCCATAAATGGAACGAACCGCCCTGAGACCGGTCATCGCCGGCATCGTGACCGCGGTGGTCGGCTTCGCCAGTTCGTTCACCATCGTGCTGGCCGGCCTGCGCGCCGTCGGCGCGGACTCCCGCCAGGCCGCCTCCGGCCTGCTCGCCCTCTGCGTGGCCGTGGGCGTCACGACCATCGTCCTTTCCGTACGGCACCGCATGCCCATCACCGCCGCCTGGTCCACCCCCGGGGCGGCGCTGCTGCTGTCCACGGGCCCCGTCGACGGCGGCTACGCAGCGGCGATCGGCGCCTTCCTGGTCTGCGGCCTGGCCATCATGGCCACCGGGCTGTTCCCCGCGCTCGGCCGCCTCATCGCCCGCATCCCGCAGCCGATCGCCGGCGCGATGCTGGCCGGCATCCTGCTCAAACTGTGCCTGGCGCCGGTGGCCGCGGTCGCGCAGGTGCCGCTCATGGCGATCCCGGTGATCGTGATCTGGGCCCTGCTCTACCGGTACGCCCGCATGTGGGCCGTGCCGGGCGCGCTGGCCGCCGCCGTCGTGGCGATCGTGGTGACAGAGTTGTCGATGCCCTCACTCACCTTCGACGCCGTGCCCGTGGTGGCGCCGGCCGTACCGGCCTTCACCGGCTCCGCGATGGTCGGCATCGCGCTGCCCCTCTTCCTGGTGACGATGGCCTCCCAGAACGTACCGGGCATGGCCGTCCTTTCCGGGTACGGCTTCCGCCCGCCGTTCGGCCAGGTGCTGCTGACCACCGGGGCCGGCACCGCCGCGGGGGCCTTCCTGGGCGGCCACGCGATCAATCTGGCCGCCATCTCCGCCGCGCTCGCCGCCGGACCCGACGCCCACGAGGACCCCGCGCGCCGCTGGGTCGCATCCCTGACCTCGGGCATCTCCATGGTCGTCCTGGGCCTGGGATCGAGCCTGGCGGTGGCGTTGGTCCTGCTGGCCCCGCCGGTGCTGATCGAGGCGGTGGCCGGTCTGGCGTTGCTCGGCGCGCTGGCCGCCGCGATCGCGGCCGCGTTCAGGGCCGGGGTGGAAAGCGCCGCCGTCACCTTCGTGGTGACCGCCTCGGGAGTCTCCTTCTTCGGCGTCGGCTCGGCCTTCTGGGGCCTGCTGGCGGGCGGCGCGTTCCACCTGTTGATGAACTACAAGGACAGCTTCCGCTCGACTCGCGCCACCGAGTCGGCGTAGTCGGGCTCGGCGGCCATGGCCGCGGCCATCCGCAGGTGCGGCAGCGCCTGCTCCGGCTTGCTCGCCCGCTCCAGCGTCCGGCCCAGCAGGAACCGGGCATAGTGGTCGCTGGGGTCGCGCTCGACCAGCGTGCCCAAGGCCTTCCGGGCCCGGCCGAGCTGGGCGGAGTGGAAGTAGGCACGGGCGGCGAGCAGGAGCACGCCGGGATCGTCACCGTGCTCGTCGAGCAGCGGCTCCAGCATGTACAGGGCTCCTAGCGCGTCCCGCTGGCCAAGCAACCGCTCGGCGTAGCGGTAACGCTCGATCTCGTTGAGAAGCGTCATGGACGGTTGAACAATCAACTGATTGGCGGCATTCCGCGATGTGGATGCGCCCATCCTGGACAGACCGCTACGATTCTTCAGATGTCCGGATCGTCTGGTGTGGTGGCACCCCCTCAACCCGGGCCGACACCGGCTCAGCGAGTGCCCTCGCCGTACTCGCTGCCCCTGCACACCCTGCGTCTGGCGGGCAAGTGCGCGCTGCCGCTGGTCCTGTGGTTCTCCGCGGGAGAGACGGCCAGATGGGCGCTCCTCTACATCGCGACGGAGATCTCCCACGGCGACTTCCGTCAGGCCCGCCTGGTGGTGACCGTCATCCTGATGACGGTCATCGTCATGCTGGCGATGACCGTCATCACCGGGATGATGCTCTCCCTGCGGGCCGCCATGTGGGAGAGCGCCGCGCGCCGGGCCGACGGGGCGGAGGACGAGTCCTTCTGGTCGTCGATGAACCGGATCGCCCCCGCGTTCGCGGTGATCTATCTCGCCTGGGAGCTGTACAAACCCGACGCCGCGGCCTTCCTGGCGATGGACTCGCTGCACAACCTCGACGACAACTTCTACAACGTCATCTTCAACAACATCGCCAACGGCACGAAGGAAGAGACCACGCTCAACACCGGGCTGGTCGGTCTCGACTGGCGTGTGTCGCTGGCCGCCATGGCGGTGGCGCTGGGGCTGCGGATGCTGTTCGAGCGGCAGGTCGAGCGCGGATCCGGCAAGCTGGCCGGCATCGCGGCCGCCTTCGCCGAGTTCGCGTTCATGTTCTGCGGCCTCAACGCGGTCTTCACCTTCAGCGCGCTGCGCGCCGACTGGGCCGAGCACCGCGTCGTGGTCTCCGAGGCGGGGGACATCGTCGTCAAGGCCAAGGAGAGCGTTCCCGGCCTGGAGGCGTTCTGGGGCTGGATGGGCGAGATCTGGCCCTTCATCGTGGACGCCCTGGTCATGCCGCTCACCTGGCTGGCCGTCGCCGTTCTGGTGTTCGGCGGCACGGTCGACGACACCCGGCGGGCGCTGCGCGGCACCCGGCTGGCGGGCAGTGTCGACAGGCTGGAGGGCTCGCACGAGGTCACCCAGCGGTCGGTCAACCGCGTGGTCGGCGGGTTCCAGGAACGCTGGGTCCCGGTCGTGAACGCCTTCCGCGTCACGGTCAAGGGCGGCGCGACGCTCTTCGGGCTGATGTGCCTGCTGTTCGTGGGAATCCGGGTCGGCGCGGACTATCTGGACAGGGCGGTGAGCACGTTCATCGGCTCGCCCACGCCGTACATGTGGTTGTGGGTCAGCTGGCCCGTCGACTTCGTCAAGAACCTGCTGGTGACCGTGCTCACCTACTGCCTGCTGGCCGCCACCTTCGACATCGCGGCGACCAGGGCCCGGGCCCGCGGCGAGGACATCACCGCCTGAAGACGATCACATCGTTGCGGCGGGACTTCTCCGTGTCCTCTTCGTTCGCCTCGAACAGCTTCTCCGTCGGGGTGTCCATGCGGTAGGTGATGTCCGGCTCCAGGTTCAGCTGGACCTCCTTGCCGACCGCCGCCGGGACGACCGCCATGGCCAGGTAGCTGTACTCCTTGCCGACCTCGTGCTTCTCGGTCGGGGTGTTGTCCTCGTAGATCTCGGCCATCCAGGCACGCCCGGCTGCGTCCTTCAGCGTGAGCTTCGGCTTGGCGGTGAGCACGGCGCCGGTGTCGTCGGTGGCAGAACGGGTGACGGTGATCTTCAACCACTGCTTGTCGGGAGTGTTGTGCCTGCTGTCCGGGGGCGCCGTGGCCGGCTCGATGGCCGACTTCCAGGACACGTGCTCGTAGGTGAGCGTCTGGCCGGGCCCCGCCAGGTGCACGGTCGGGCTGGGCCGCCCGCTCTTGTAGAACAGGTACCGGTCGGCGGTCGGTACGCCGAGGGCCACCACCAGGGCGACGACCGCCCCGATGCCGAGCAGGAGCCGGCGCGGCCTGGGCGGCGGCGTGGCGGCGGGCGGCGTCTCCTCCGGAGGGGTCCACGGCGGCTGGGGCGGCCTCGGGGGCAACGGGCCCGCGCTCGGGATGGCCGGGATGGGCTGTGTCGAGCTGTCGGTCGGCTGGGCGGGAGCGGGCGGCCACACCTGCTGGTCGGCGTGGATCGCGGGCCGGGGGCGCGGCGGCGTCGGGGCGGCGGCCCGGCGCCCCGGACGCCGAATCGGCGGCGCCGGCGGCTGCGGACGCTGCGGGGGCTGGCCGGCGGGCGGGGCGAACCAGTCGCGCTCTGAATCGTTCGTGCTCATCGTCTACTTCTTCTCGCCCAGCGTGTACACGTCCTGAGGGGCGGTGGCGAGCTGCTTGGCCGCCGCCTCGTCGATGCCCAGGTCGATCTCCGCCGCCGGCAGCATCGGCTCGCCGTAGAAGGCGCTCGTGGGCGCGACGAACGAGGCCTGGGCGCCGGCCAGCGCGTCGGCGGGCACGTCGAACACGAACACGCCCGAGGCCCACCAGCCCGGCTGGCTCCACACGTTCGCCAGCGTCTTGCTCCTGTCGACCTTGTCGGTGGTGTCGAAGCGCCGGCCGTTCTCGGCGACCAGGACGGGCGGCCGGATCTTCGTGGGCTCCTGCGGTACGGTCGCGGAGGTCTCGATCACCAGGAAGACGTTGCCCGTGACGGCGGTCTTGTCCCCGGCGCGGATGGTCTTGGCCGTCTTCACCCCGTCCACGCGGATGGTGAACCGTCCGGTGGCGACCTCCTCGCCCTTGTCTCCCGTGCTCGCGAGCGGCATCGACATGTCGTCGGCGCTCAGGCCCAGGGTCTGGAGTCCCACGGCGGCCGCGGCCAGCGCGAGGCCCACGACGGCGCCGAGAACCTTGGAACCGCCCCCGCGGGCGGGCGCGCGGCGCCTGCGCGGCGCCGCCGGCCGCTGGTCGGTCGCGGTCACTGCGCCGCCTCCTGCTTCACCGGGGCCTTGATGGTGTAGAGCACTTCCACGGCGCGCTTCCGGGTGAAGGGATCTTCCTTGTCGACGGGCATCCACATCGTCGTGCCGGAGATGGGGTTCTTGCTCTCCTCCAGCTTGGACAGGCTCAGGGCCACCTCGGGCGGCGCTTGGGCCGCCTTCTCCAGCTCGTAACGGACGGTCACGTTCGACGGGACCCCGGGATGCAGCTGGGAGCTCTTGCCGTCCTCGCCCGAGGGGATGAAGGCCTGCGCGCCCCACTTCGACTTGATCTCCGGCGTCATCTTGATCAGCGTCCCGGCGAAGCCGCTGCCGGCGCCGGTGGCGCTGGAGCCCGCACCGGTCGTGATCGTCGTGTCGCTCTTGTTCGTGACCTTGAAGAGGATGTCGAGATACCGCCGGTCCTCCGCGAACTCGCCGGGGCCCCGCTGGACGGTGATCTTGGCTTCCACGAACTCGGTCTCGTACAGGCCCTGGTCGATCTTCTGGCCGGCGCCCATCTGGGGCGGCGGCTTGTCCGGCGCGGTGTTCAGACCGCCGAGCAGGGCGGTGATGCCGAGGGTGGTGAGGATGACCAAGCCGATCGCGGGCACCACAACCGGGCGTTTGGGGGTGCTTGGTGCGCCGGAGGGTTCCGTCATGGGTAAGGATGGTAATAGGTCGCGCTTGTACCATCTGCCGCAATGGTCCCATCCCTGTGATGGATTTGGCGGGAACCCTGCCCGAATAGGGGTTCTAGCTCTTACGCTGTCACGAGCGGCCGACGACGAGGTCGCCGCGGGACAAGGACATATCGCAGCCGGAGGGTCACGTGACGGACGTGCATCCCGAGCATGCGCAGCTCCAGGCCGACCGGATCTACCTGGGCTGGCAGTACGTCCTGCTGCACCCCGACCCCGGCCCGCCGCCGAAGCGGCCCTCGCCCATCGGTGACACCGGCGATCCCGCCGACGCCGGAGAGCAGGCCCGGGTCGACACCGAGCTGCTGCGGCGCGAGAAGCTCCAGGAGGATCTGCTCAACCGGCCGGTCCGGATCTTCCGCATCTTCATGATCTTTCTCACGTTGCTCATCTTCGCCCTCGCCCTGCTGGGCTACCTCGACTGGTCGTTCGCGCTGATCGGGTTCGTGGCCGCGGGCGGCGTCGCGGGAATCTGCAGCTACGCGCTGCTGCAGGGCGACCGGGCGGTGCGCTACCGGGTCCTGGAGCAGCAGGCGCGCGACGACCGGGTGCGTCAGGAACGTGACAAGGAGTTGTTCCGCGCCCAGGAGGAGCACGCCCAGCGCTACCGCGAGTGGCAGGAGGTCAAGGACCGCCACGACCGGCAGGTCAACTGGTACGCGGTAGCCGTACCGGATGAGATCGACCGCATCGACGTGGCCGGCGGGACGCTGCCAGGATGGTCGGCGCTGATCACGCTGATCGGCGCGACCCGGCTCTACAGCGGCGGGCACCTGACCGTGCTCGACCTGTCCGAGGGCGCCATCGCCAAGGACCTCATCGAGCTGGCCAGGCGCGGCGGCGACGACCCGCTCGTCTGGGTGCTGCCCGTCGACCTGCCCCGGCTGGACCTGGGGGCGACGCTCAAGCCGGAGGCGTTCGCCGACGTGCTGGCCCATGTCGTCAGCGTCAGCGAGGAGCACCGCACCACCCGCGACCTCAGCTTCGACAACGCCATCCTGGAGCGCGTGCTGGAGGTCCTGGGCGAGGACGCCACGATCAGGCAGGTCACCGCGGCCCTGCGGGCGCTGGCCCAGGTGGGCGACCCGCGCGACGACCTGAGGTTCGGGCTGATCACCGCGACGCAGCTGGAGCGCATCGGGACGTTGTTCGGGCGCGGCGTCAGCGACCGCGTGGTGATCGAGCGCGCGTGGGCGCTGGAGTCACAGCTGCGCAAGCTCGAAACCCTGGGCACCCAGGCCGTACGGCTCCCGCCCGCGCGCCTGCGCGTGGTCAGCATGGACCGCCAGGCGGGCGTGTTCGGCAACCGGGTCCTCGGCACGTACGTGGCCACGGCGCTGACCCACATCCTGCGCCAGTCGCCCGCTTCCGAGCGGCCCTGGTACCACACGATCATCGTCGCGGGCGCGGACAAGCTCCGCGGCGACGTGCTCGACCGGCTCATGGACGCCTGCGAGACCTCCCGCACCGGCCTCGTGCTGACCTACCGCTCGCTGACCCCCACGGTCAGGGAACGGCTGGGGCGCGGGCACGCGGCGGTGGCGTTCATGCGGCTGGGCAACGCCGAGGACGCGCGGGTGGCCAGCGAGCACGTCGGCACCGAGCACCGGCTGGAGCTGGCCCAGCTCACCGAGACGATCAGCGCCTCGGTGCCGGGGCTCGACGGCGGCTACACCTCGACGATCTCCCAGGTGGAGGAGTCGACGGAGGAGCGGGGCGACAACCGTACCGACCTGGCCGGGGACATCACCGAGTCGACCGAGTGGGGCAGGACGGCGACCAAGATCGGGGAGAAGGAGCGGGTGCTGCAGCGCTCGCGGGAGTTCCTGGTCGAGCCGCACCAGTTGCAGCAACTGCCCACGACGTCCGTGATCGTCACCGATGCCACCGCCGAGGGCCGCCGGGTCCGCCTGGCCGACGCCAATCCCGCGATACTGACCTTCCCCAAGACCACGCTTGGCGAGCTGGAGGACGTTCGCGACGCCGTACTGGCGCAGAACGGCAACGAGAACCCCGGCGAGGAGCCACCCCCGAACCTCGGCCCGCCCCCGCCGCGTCTGGACTGGCGCAAGGAGAGGTAAGGACCTCCCCAATGACCGGTCCACACGCCGAATGGAGGCGGACTTTACTAAGAACCATCTGTGGGGGGATGAGATGCAGCTAAGCGGACCCTGGTACAGAATCCAGTCGATCGCCGCACCCTCGCGAAGTTCATCGGCGGAGTGGGACTTCGTCTCCATCCTGCCGGCCGTGCTCTCGGCGGCCCAGCGGCAGCGGCCGTTCGTCATCGGCTGGCTCTCGCGCGGCTCCGGCGCGCCGCTGGAGCTGATCACCAACGCCGGGCCGCTGTCGCCGCCCCGGCAGCCGCGCCGCGCGCCGGGGCCCGAGGGCGCGCGCGGTCCTCAGCCGCTGCTGTTCCCGGGCGGGGCCAGGGGCGTGCAACTGGGCGAGGAGTGCCTGGCCGACCTGGCCGACCTGGTGTGGATGCCCTGCCCGGGACGCCAGGCGCCGCCGCTGAACGCGCGCAGGGAGTACGACCCCGACGAGCTGAAGCGGCCCACGTTGTTCGAGTCGACGCTGGTCACGCTCATGTCGCGGCCGTTCGCCTGGCTGCTGGTGGCCGAGCCGACCGACATGCTCGACGCCGAGGTCGCCCACCTGCGCACCCAGCTCAACGTCCTGCGGCAGTACGGCGACGCCTCCGAGCGCTCCAGGTTCGACGCCGAGCGCGCCGAGCGCCGCATGCAGGAGCTCGACGCCTTCCGCGAGGCCGGGCTGTGGAACGTCAGGGCGCTGGCCGGCGCCGCCACCGCCGACGAGCTGCGCCAGCTCGCGCCCGTCCTGGTCGGCTCGGTCGAGATCGGCCACCACCCCTACCGGCTGCGCAGCGCCGCGGGCGCCGTCTACGCGCTGCCCGAGGCGCTGAGCCTGAACCTCCAGGACCCGGGCGACGGCGCCGCCGCGCCGTTCGCGGCCACCGCGGGCGCGCTGGCGGCCCTCGCCGGGCTGCCCAGGCGGGAGGTGCCCGGCCTGCGCGTGCTGGACGCCGGATTCTTCGACGTCACCTCGGAGGCCTCCGAGGCGGGCGAGCTCGACCTGGGCGAGATCCTCGACGGCCAGGACCGCGGCGTGGGCGCCTTCCGGGTGCCGCTGGCCACGCTCAACCGCCACGCCTTCGTCACCGGCGCGACCGGCTCCGGCAAGTCGCAGACCGTCCGGCACCTGCTCGAACAGCTCAGCGCCGCCAGAATCCCCTGGCTGGCCATCGAGCCGGCCAAGTCGGAGTACCAGGCCATGGCCGGGCGGATCGGCACCCCGGTCACCGTGATCAACCCGTCGGCGCCGGACGGCGTGCCGTTCAGCGTGAACCCGCTGGAGCCCGAGCCCGGTTACCCGGTGCAGGCGCACATCGACATGATCCGGGCGTTGTTCATGGCCGCCTTCGACGCCGAGGAGCCGTTCCCGCAGATCATGTCGCTGGCGTTGCAGCGGGTCTACGAGGCGACCGGCTGGGACGTCGTCACCGGCGGCGCGGTGCCCGGCTCGAAGGTGCCGCCCAGCGTGCCGACGCTGGAGCAGCTCCAGCAGCACGCCATGGACGTGATCCGGGAGATCGGCTACGGCCGCGAGGTCCAGGCCGACGTCGAGGGCTTCATCTCCCTGCGGCTGCGCTCGCTGCGCGTCGGCTCGGCCGGGCGCTTCTTCGAGGGCGGCCACCCGGCCGACATCGGCGGGCTGCTCGAACGCAACGTCGTCCTGGCCATC
Source organism: Nonomuraea sp. NPDC059007 (assembly GCF_042740555.1). Lineage (NCBI taxonomy): Bacteria > Bacillati > Actinomycetota > Actinomycetes > Streptosporangiales > Streptosporangiaceae > Nonomuraea > Nonomuraea sp. NPDC059007. The sequence goes on from NZ_JBHYJD010000002.1 coordinate 171,534, forward strand.
GAGGACGTCGCCAACGACGAGGACAAAGCCTTCCTCATGGGCACGCTGATCATCCGGATCGTGGAGCACCTGCGGATGCGCGCCCGCGGCGAGAAGTCCGGCGGGCTGCGGCACGTGATCGTGATCGAGGAAGCGCACCGGTTGCTGCGCGACCGCGGCGCGGGCCGCGCCTCCACCCACGCCGTCGAACTGCTCGCCGGAATGCTCGCCGAGATCCGCGCGTACGGCGAGGGCATCGTCGTGGCCGAGCAGATCCCGACCAAGCTCGTGTCCGACGTCGTCAAGAACACCGCGCTCAAGGTCGTGCACCGGCTGCCCGCCGAGGACGACAGGCAGCTCGTCGGCGCCGCCATGAACCTCAGCGACGAGCAGTCCCGCCAGGTCGTCTCGCTGCAGCCGGGCGCAGCGGCGGTGTTCGCCGACGGCATGGACCGGCCGCTGCGCATCATGGTGCCGCTCGGGGAGTCGCGGGAGAAGGTGCTGCCGGGACCGCCGCCGCCGATCCGGGGGCGGCGCTCGGCGGCCTGCGGGGCGGCGTGCCGTACCGGACAGGCGTGCACGCTCGTGGAGCTGCGTGAGGCGGACGTGCTCGCGGGCGCGCCCGAGTGGGCGTGGCTGCGTATCTGGTGCGACACCGTCGTGCTGGCCTTCGTCGGCAACCGGCCGCTGCCCGGGGTGCCGCGCGCGCTGGCCGGGGTCTGGGCCGAGGTTCCCGCCAGGCGGCGCGAGTGCCTGCTGGCCACGCTGGTCGAGCGGGCGGTCAGCAGGCGGGCGTGGGCGCTGCGGAGCTGGTTCGACCCGGCGCTGCTGGTGGAGAAGGCCGCGGAGACGGCGGCCAAGCTGCTGAACGCGGCCGAGGGCGGCGGCGAGCGGCCCGGCCCGTCGTGGGTGATCCCGCAGGTGCGGTGGCTGCACGAGGTGGACAGGCTCTTCCCGTTCGGGCAGCCGGCTCCCGACCTGCGCGCTCCCGCGCCGGCGCTGGAGTACGCGCTGTTCGGCACCGGCGCCTCCACCGAACTGGTGCGCAGCGAGTTGCTCGGCCACCGGGCCAAGGCGCTGCGCCACCACCCGCTGTCGATGGAGATCGACCACAACCGGGCGCTGGCCTGGCGGGTCATCCTGGGCGACGACGAGAACGAGGCCGTGCAGCGCGACATCCTGACCGTCGCGATCGGGATCGAGGCCGCCGCGCGGCTGCGGCACGTCGGGCAGATGATGGGCGCGGGGTGGCTGGAGAGCGTGCTGTCGTGGCCGCGGCGGTTCGTGCTGCCGTTCGAGAACGGCGGCGCCCCCGAGATCACCTTCGCCGAGTCTGGGTAGGTCTGCCCGTGTGCGACTGACCGTGATTGGAATACTGCTGGTTGTAGCCGCCCTGGGCGCGGTGTACGTGCTGGCCGACACCTTCGTCAGGCCGCCCATCACCGGACTGATGCCCCCGAGCCCGCCGCCGGTCGAGAGCGCGCGGGTCGTGTGGGTGAACGACGGCGACACCATGGTGGTCGCGCCGGTCGACGGGGAGTACGCGGGGCATGAGCAGCGCGTCCGGCTGATCGGGATCGACGCGCCCGAACTGCGGCCGTCGCCGGAGTGCTGGGCCAGGCAGTCGGCGGACGCGTTGCTGAAGCTGGCGCCTCGGGGGTCGATCGTCACCATGGCCTTCGATACGCAGAAATTCGATGACTACCGGAGGCAGCTGCGTTATGTGTGGAACGCCCGGGGGGTGCTGGTGAACGAGAGCCAGCTCGCCGCCGGGAACGCCTTCTTTCTTCGCGTGTGGCCGAATGTGGCGTACGAGAAGGTGTTCCGGCAGCGGGCGGACCAGGCGCGTACCGGCAAAAAGGGCTTGTGGGGCGGTTGTCCCGATCCCCGGCCGCCCGTCCATGGCGGGAATTCGGCGGTGACGCCGAGTACCGGCCAGCCTTGACTAGGATCCATAACCATGACCCAGCTTCCCCTGCGGGCTCAGCTCGCGAGTGCCCTGGGGCGCAGTGCCGCCACCCTGTCCAGGATGACCGGACGTGGCGACGGTTCGGTGATCGGCGGCCGCGTGGGCCTGATGCTGGAGCCCGACCTGCTGCGCCAGCTGGCGCGCGACCGCAGGCTGGCCCTCATCAGCGCCACCAACGGCAAGACCACCACCACCCGGCTGATCACCTCCGCGCTGCTGGAGATGGGCGAGGTGGCCACCAACGCCTACGGCGCCAACATGCCCGCCGGGCACGTCTCCGCGCTGTCGCAGCACAAGGACGCGCCCTACGGTGTGCTGGAGGTCGACGAGAAGTACCTGCCCGAGGTGCTCGACACCACCGGCGCCGGCGTCGTCTGCCTCATGAACCTCAGCCGCGACCAGATGGACCGCGCCGCCGAGATCTGGCTGCTGGCCCAGAAGTGGCGCCGGGCCCTGTCCGGCAAACCCACCCACGTCATCGCCAACTGCGACGACCCCCTCGTCACCTGGGGCGCCTCCACGGCCGCCAAGGTCACCTGGGTCTCCGGCGGCCAGCGCTGGAAGGAGGACAGCTGGTGCTGTCCCGAGTGCGGTGGTCCGCTGGATCGTAAAGATCGGCACTGGGCCTGCCGCGAGTGCACCTTCCACCGGCCCGAGCCGCAGTGGATCCTCGACGACGACGCCGTGATCGACCCGCGCGGCCAGCGCTGGGTGCTCGACATCCAGTTGCCCGGCTCCGCCAACCGCTCCAACGCCGCGATGGCCCTGGCCGTCGCCGAGGCGTTCGGCCTGCCGGTCGAGCGCGCCCTGCCGAGGCTGCGCGAGGTCACCTCCGTGGCCGGCCGCTACACCACCGTCGAGCGCGACGGCCGCCACGCCCGCCTGCTCCTGGCCAAGAACCCGGCCGGCTGGCTGGAGGCCTTCGACGTCGCCGACCCGGCGCTGCCGATCATCCTGTCGGTCAACGCCCAGGGCCCCGACGGCCGCGACACCTCCTGGCTCTGGGACGTCGACTACCGCATCCTGCGCGGGCGGCCGGTGTTCGTCACCGGTGAGCGCCGGCTCGACCTGGCGCTGCGGCTCGACGTCGCCGACGTACCGTTCGCGCTGGCCGACACGTTCGCCGAGGCCCTGGGCACGCAGCCGCCCGGCCGGGTCGACGTGATCGCCAACTACACCGCCTTCCAGCAGATCCGATCGGAGTTCGGCCGTGCCGTCTGACAGCACCCTGCGCATCGTCTGGATCTACCCCGACCTGCTCAGCACCTACGGCGACCAGGGCAACGCGCTGGTGCTGGAGCAGCGCGCCCGCCGCAGGGGCATCGACGCCGAGGTCGTCCACGTACGCTCGGCCGACCCGGTGCCGGAGACCGGCGACATCTACCTCATCGGCGGCGGCGAGGACCGCCCCCAGATCCTCGCCGCGGAACGGCTGCGCCGCGACGGCGGCCTCCACCGCGCCATCGCCAGGGGCGCGGCCATGCTGGCCGTCTGCGCCGGATACCAGATCATGGGATCCACCTTCGGCGGCGAGGAGGGCCAGCCGGTCGACGGCATCGGCCTCCTCGACATCAGCAGCACCCGCGGTCCGGCCCGCGCCGTGGGCGAACTCGTCGCCGAGGTCGACAGCGCGCTCAACCTGCCCACGTTGACCGGCTTCGAGAACCACATGGGCGTCACCCATCTCGGGCCGGGGGTCAAGCCGCTGTCCCAGGTCGTCACCGGCGTGGGCAACGGCAACGGCTTCGAAGGCTGCTACGCCGGCCACGTCGTCGGCACCTACCTGCACGGTCCCGCCCTCGCCCGCAACCCCGCTCTGGCCGACCTCCTGCTGACCTGGTCGGCCGGTGACCTCGCGCCGCTGGACGACCGCTGGTACGAGGCCCTGCGCACCGAACGCCTCTCCGCGGTCCTGCCCCGCTGACAGGCCCTGGCGATGGCGCTGGGGGTTGAAGGTCAGTAGACCAGGGCCTGGGCGCCTTCTGCCACGGCTTCCTCGACGAAGGCCGGGGCTCCGGCGATGCGTACGCCGTCGATGAGGTCGTCCACCGTGATCTCGCGGCGGGCCGCGCACTGGGTGCAGACCGTGACCCGGCCGGCGGCCAGGACCACGTCCAGGAGGTCGGTCAGGGGGGCGGCGTGGGGGAGGCTGAACTCCTTGGCCCTTCCCGGCAACGCGAACCAGGAGGCCTCGCCGGTCAGCCAGAGCGAGACCGGGACGCCGCTGGCCAGGGCGGCGGCGGCGACGGTGAAAGCCTGGTTGCACCGCTCGGGGGCGTCGGCCCCCGCGGTCACTTTGATCACCAGTGATCGTGCCATGCAGGCCACCCTACGCCTCCTCCACCTGACCTCAGAACCTCGCCCGGTACCCCGGGAACAGGGGGCGACGGAGAGTAATGTTGGGCGGCATGGAAACCCCTGAGGCGCACCCCGATCTTGAGCACATCTCCTTCCTCCTGGGCAGGTGGGAAGGCGCGGGCGTGGGCGGTTACCCCACGATCGAGAGCTTCAACTTCGGGCAGGAGATCGAGTTCGGGCACAACGGCAAGCCGTTCCTGGAGTACGTGAGCCGGACCTGGCTGCTCGACCAGGACGGGAACCGGGTGCGGCCCTTGGCCACGGAGTCGGGCTACTGGCGGGCACGGCCCGAGCGGCAGCTTGAGGTGGTGCTGGCGCATCCCACGGGCATCGTGGAGATCTACCTGGGCGAGGTCGTCTTCCACAAGATCGAGCTGCGCACCGATGTGGTGGCGCGGACGGAGTCGGCCAAGGAGTACACGGCGGGGCAGCGGATCTACGGGCTGGTCAACGGGAACCTCATGTGGGCCTACGACATGGCCGCCGTCGGACACCCGCTGACGTCCCATATGTCGGCGGAGCTGAAGAAGGTAGCTTGAGCGGATATGACTACCCCTTTCACCCCTGATGTCGTCGAGGCGATCAAGCGCCACATGAACGACGACCACACCGACGACGCGCTCATCATCGTGCGCGGGCTGGGCGGGCGGCCCGAGGCCACCGAGGCGGTCACGAGTGACGTGACGGCGCAGGCGATCGAGTTCACGATCGACGGGGGCGAGAAGCTCAACGTGCCGTGGGGGGAGACGCTGACCGAGCGTCCCCAGGTGCGCAAGGCGGTGGTGATGCTCTACCGCGAGTCCTGCGAGAAGCTCGGGATCCCCTGGCGGACCGAGCACTAGGCGGGAAAAGGCAGAAGGGCCCCGGGCAGGTTCCGCCCGCTTGAGCGGGCGGGCTGGATGGGCCATGGGTCGGGATGGACCTCCCGCCCCCCAGCAGCCTCGGGGCCCCGGTGGTTGCCTCGAATTTCGCCGAAACGACGCGAGACAATGGAGTCCGCTTCGTTAGCGGACAACCACCTCGCTAGCCCAACTATGAATCACCATTGTTTGGACCACCTCCTTTCCGCGTGCAGACGACGCTATGCGAGGCCCCCGAACCCGGGCAAGCGATTATTCTCAGGGCATGACGGAGACGCAGTGGCACGAGGAACTCCGCGCCAAGGGCTACCGGGTGACGCCGCAGCGGCAACTGGTGCTGGAAGCGGTCAAGGACCTGGAGCACGCCACCCCGGAGGAGATCTGCGTCAAGGTCCGTGAGACCGCGCGGGGGGTGAACATCTCCACCGTCTACCGGACGCTGGAGTTGCTGGAAGAGCTGGGCATGGTCACCCACACCCATCTCGGCCATGGCGCGCCCACCTACCACCTGGCGGCCGACGCCGACCACGTGCACCTGGTCTGCCGTGGGTGCGGCGAGGTCGGGGAGGTGGGGCCCGAGATGGCGGAAGGCCTGGTCAAAGGGCTGGACGACCAGCTCGGGTTCGTCGCCGACGTCCATCACCTGACCGTCTTCGGGCTGTGCCGCAACTGCAGATAGCCTGGAGGGCATGCGTAGCCCTCTGCTCGATCTCCCCGGCGCGGTCGCGGCCGATGCCCCCGACGCCGACGTGGCGGCGCACTACGGCGACCTGTTCGCCGAGCAGCGCGCGCTGATCAAGGGAGAGGCGGTCGTCGACCGCAGCAATCGCGAGATCGTCCGCGTGTCCGGGGCAGACCGGCTGAAATGGCTCAACGATCTGACCTCCAACAAGCTCGACACCCTCAAGCCGGGGGAGTGGACCCAGACCCTCATCCTCGACCTGCAGGGCCGCGTCGAGCACCACCTCACGCTGGTCGACGACGGCGAGGCCGTTCTCGCGCACGTGGAGCCCGGCACCTCCGAGGCGCTGATCGACTACCTCGACAAGATGCGCTTCATGCTGCGCGTCGAGGTGTCCAGCGCCGACGACGAACTGGCCGTGATCTCCACCGCCGACGGCGACCGTTACATCCCGCGCGCCGAGCTCAACGCGGGCCTGGGCCGCATGGCCGGGATCTGGGCGTACGAGGCGCTGCGCATCGAGCGTCACCAGCCGCGCCTCGGGCTCGACACCGACCACAAGACCATTCCCCACGAGGTGGGCTGGATCGGCGAGGCCGTACACCTGACCAAGGGCTGCTACCGCGGGCAGGAGACGGTCGCGCGCGTGCACAACCTCGGCCACCCGCCCCGCCGCCTGGTCTTCCTGCACCTCGACGGCAGCGTCGACACGCTGCCGCCGCACGGCGCGCCGGTCATCTTCGAGAGCCAGGAGGTGGGCGCGGTCGGTTCGTCGGTCCGTCACCACGAGCTCGGGCCGATCGCGCTGGCCGTGGTCAAGCGGACGGTCCCGGTCGACGCCCCGCTGCTGGCGGGCGGCGTCGCCGCCACGCAGGAGATCATCGTCCCGCCGGACGCGGGCCGCAACGTCAGCATCGACCCGGCCATGCGCCGCCGCATCCGCTAATCCTGTTCGGTACGGCAGGGCCGGGCTCAGCCTTCGGCGCAGGTCACCTTCGCGGCGCAGCTGATCCCCCCGGCCGCGCCGGTGACCGTGATCCGGGTCGATTCGGGCACGGTCAGCACGTAGTCGGCCGCGCATCCGTCGTCGCACGAGTAGGCGATGCGCAGCCGCCGGGCGTCCTCCCAGGCTTCCTCGTGGTGGCGCGCGCCGGTCCAGCTGAGTTCCCGCTTGATGGCGACCCGCTGCCGTCCTCCGGCCACGACGGTGAGCCGGATGGGCCCGTCGGCCTCGATGGCCAGGTCGGTCCCCGGGAGCTCGTGGTAGCCGAACGTCGTCTCCGTCTGCGGCACGGGCGCCGGGCCGGGCTCGCGGTCGAAGGTTTGCACGGCCAGCGCGGCGACGAGGAGCGCGGCCCCGGCCGGCACTGCCCAGAGGATCTTTCGCATACCTGAACGATAGGAAGCGCCGCCCGTCCGGGGACATGGCGGAGGATGGCCGGTTATGGGTGGGGCCAGCCCCACCCTAGACGTCGATCACCAGGGTGATGGGGCCGTCGTTGACCAGGGAGACCTTCATGTCGGCGCCGAAGCGGCCGGTCTCGACGTGCGCGCCGAGCGCCCGCAGCCCGGACACCACGGCCTCCACGAGCGGCTCGGCCACCGGTCCCGGGGCGGCCGCCTGCCAGGTGGGGCGGCGGCCCTTCCTGGTGTCGGCATAAAGGGTGAACTGGCTGATGACCAGCAGCGGCGCGCCGATGTCCGAGCAGGACTTCTCGCCGTCGAGGACGCGTAGCCCCCAGAGTTTGGCGGCCAGCTTGCGCGCCTGCTCCGCCGTGTCCGTGTGGGTGACGCCCACGAGCACGAGCAGCCCCGGCTCGTCGATCGCGCCCACCGTCTGACCGTCCACGACCACCGAGGCCGTACTCACTCGCTGCACTACCGCCCGCATGGGAACTCATTCTCGCCGATCCGTAGACTCCTGCTGAAAGGGGGCGGGGAATGTCGCTCGTTGTCGAGGTTGTCCGGTCCGGGTTCGTGGAGTCCACGCATCTGGCGCGGGTGCTCACCGTGGACGCGGACGGGACGCCGGTCGACGCGCAGGGCGCGGTTCACGTGCCCGCCTCGCCGCGCTCGTCGATGAAGCCGCTCCAGGTACTGGGCATGCTCCGCAACGGGCTCTCGCTGGAGGGTGAGCTGCTCGCGCTGGCCTGCGCCTCGCACGCGGGCGAGCCGTACCATGTGGACGGGGTTCGCAAGATCTTGGCCGGGGCCGGGCTGGAGGAGTCGGCGCTGCTGTGTCCCGAGGACTATCCCGAGGACCGGACGGTCACCGACCGGAGCCGCGTGTACATGAACTGCTCGGGCAAGCACGCCGCCATGCTCGCGACCTGCGTGATCAACGACTGGCCGCTGGGCTCGTACCTGGAGCCCAGGCATCCGCTGCAACGGGCGGTCCGGGCGACGGTCGAGGAGCTGACCGGGGAGCGTGTGGCCGCCTCCGGGGTCGACGGGTGCGGGGCGCCGTTGTTCTTCGTGTCCATGCTGGGGGTGACCAGGGCGTTCCGTGCCCTGCCGCTCGGCGGGCCCGGCAGCCACGAGCGGCGGGTCTTCGACGCCATGCGCGCCTATCCGCAGTGGACGTCCGGCACGCACCGGGACGAGGCCAAGCTGATGCGGGCCGTACCGGGACTGATGCTGAAGTCGGGGGCGGAGGCGTTCGACGCGTTCGTCTTCGAGGACGGGCGGGCCGGCACCGTCAAGATCGAGGACGGCTCGTCGCGCGCCCGCACGCCCGTCACGGTCGCCGCCCTGCGCCGCCTCGGTCTGTCGGGCCCCGGCCTCGACGCCCTCGCCACGGGTGTCCTGTACGGCGGCGGCCGCCCCGTGGGCGAGATCCGTGTGCGCCCATAGGGCCGCGCGTCAGCCGCGCAGGATGTCGGCCACCTCCCGCTGGCCCTTCTTCACCGCGTGCCGCAAGGAGGTGACTCCGTCACGGTCGGCCAGCTCGCGATCGGCGCCCGCGGCCAGCAGCAGGCGGACGATCTCCTGGTATCTGGCCGAGCCGTCACCCAGGATCACCGCCTCCAGCAGGCCGGTCCAGCCGAGGTCGTTGACGTGGTTGACGTCGATGTCCGTCTTCAGCACCTCGCGGACATAGTCCACGTGACCGCGCTCGCACGCCGGGATCAGGGAGACGCCGCCGTAGCGGTTCCTGATCGTCAGGTCCGGGTTGGCGGGCAGCAGGACACGCAGCATCGCCACACTGCCGGTCACACCGGTCACCAGCCATGGGGTGTCGTGCTGGGCGTCCAGCGCGTCCGGGTCGGCGCCGGCGGCCACCAGGATCTGCGCGACCTCCACGTGATCGGCGGCCGAGGCCAGCAGCAGAGCGGTACGCCGGCGGCCGTCACGGGCCTCGAGATCGGCCCCCTCGGTGACCGCCTCGCGCACGGCGGCGGCCTCACCTGCGGCGGCGGCGGTAAGTAGTGTCTCGTCAAGCACGTCTGATCCTTTCACGGCTGTCGGGGAGGTAACGCCCGGAGCGGTCGAAACCGCCCGGCTGCCACCTCCACCACAGGCCGCCGCAACGAGCCCTAGACCCGCGAGCAGCAGCCCGCGCCTGCCAACCCCACCCACGCCCCCATCCTCTCTCCCTTTCTCACCTTTTTGGACAGAACGGGATATATCCCGCTAAAGGGGTCGGTGGCATCAGCCCAGTCGGCCCTGGACGGCCTTGAGGCCGGCCTGGGCGATGGCCTCGTCGATGGCGCCGCTGGGCGCGCCGCCCACGCCGATCCCGGCGATCGGCGCGCCGCCCGAGGCGACCGGGACGCCGCCGGCCAGCAGCAGGGTGCCGGGGATGGCGGCCAGAGCCTGGTTCTTGGCCAGGGCGCTGGTCGGCTGGCCGAAGGACACCGCGGTGAACGCCTTGCGCTTGGCCGACTCCTCCGTCTGCGGCCCGGCCCCGTCGCCCTTGAGGATGAGGCGGGTGGCGCCCGAGCGGTCCACGATGGCCACGGTCACGCGCTGCTTCTGCTTGGCCGCCTCCTTCTGCACCGCGTCGGCGATCTTGAGGGCGGCGTCCGCCGACAGCACGTTGGTCTGGACGACCGCGGGCGCGTCCGGCGCGGCGGCCTGCGCGGCGGTGCTGGTGACGCCACCGGCGAGGGCGAGGGCGGCGAGCGAGGCGGCGGCGAAGCGGGTGCGGAGCTTCATGGTGTTCCTCCAGGTCAGTGGTCGGTTCGACGAGTTCCAGACTGCCGGGGCGAACCGGCCGCGCCATCGGGAGAGCGGTCGATGCGTGGGAGAGAATCGGTCGAGGGGCGGGTCAACCGATCGGTTGATGCGGGTGCCGAGGGCGCCGCCTACGCTCGCACCACGGCGAGGGGGTGAGATGGAGCGGATCTGGCTCAACCGGGCGATGCACGCCGGCTTCTTCCTGTTGCTGGCCGCCTCCGCCTCCCGCCTGGTCGTGCGCCACGCGATGGACCTCACGACCATCGCGGCCCTGGCCGACGCGGGCCTGCTGGCACTCGTGTACGCGGGCGGCGTCCTGCTGTGGGAGCGCCTGGGCCGCAGGGGCCGGCTGGTCTGGCTGGCGGTCGTACTCGGGTGCTGGCTGGTGCTGGTGGAACTGGCGCCGTCGTTCGCCTGGTGCGCGATCCCGCTGCTGTACCTGTGCCTGCGGCTGCTGTCGTTGCGGATGACGCTGGTCGCCGCGGCCGTGCTGACCGTCGCGGTGATCGTGGCGCAGATCAGCCTGTCCGACCGGTTCGACCCCAGCCTGGTGCTGGCGCCGATCGCCGTGGCGGCCATGACCATCGTGATCTTCTGGGAGCTGAGGAAGGCGGGAATCATGCAGGAGCGCGAGCGTCTCTCGCGGGAGATCCACGACACCCTCGCCCAGGGCCTGACCAGCCAGCGCATGCTGCTGCAGGCGGCCGAGCGGGTCTGGGAGTCCGACCCCGCGCAGGCCCGTTCCTACGTCAGGACGGCGATCGAGGCGGCCGGGGAGAATCTCGACGAGGCCCGCCGGTTCGTGCGTGACCTCGGGCCCGCGCCGCTGGCCGTACGGTCGCTGCCGGAGGCGCTGACGGCGCTGGGCGCGGAGTTCCGGCTGGAGGGTACGGAGTTCCCGCTGGCCGACGGGACGCAGGCCGTACTGCTGAGAGTGGCTCAGGGAGCGGTCGCGAACGCGCGCGAGCACGCCCGCGCGAACCGGGTGATCGTGACGCTCGCCTATCTCGACGACGAGGTGACGCTGGACGTGTACGACGACGGGGTGGGCTTCGACCAGACGATGGCCGTGACCCGCCCGGGACGCGGGTACGGCCTGCGGGCCATGCGCGACCGGGTCGCGGAGGTGGGCGGCACGCTGACGGTGGAGAGCGCGCCGGGGGAGGGCACGGCGGTGGCTGCGAGGATTCCGGTATGAAGCTGTTCCTGGTCGACGACCATCCGGTGGTCAGGGCGGGCATCGCCGCGCTGGTCGGCGGCGAGGCCGACATGGAGATCGTCGGCGAGGCGGAGAACGCCGACGACGCGCTCCGGCTGATCGCCCTGCGCCGGCCCGACGTGGTGCTCATGGACCTGCAACTCGGCGACGGCCCCGACGGCGTCGCCGCGACCAGGAAGGTGCGCGCGCTCGACGACGCGCCGCAGGTGCTGGTCCTGACGACCTACGAGACCGACGCCGACATCGTGCGCGCCATCGACGCGGGAGCCACCGGCTACGTGCTCAAGGCCTGCCCGCCGGACGAACTGTTCCAGGCGATCAGGGCCGCCGCCAGGGGCGAGACGGCGCTCTCGCCCAGGGTGGCGACCCGCATGATGCGTCGCATGCGCGATCCGGGCCCGGCGCTGACCACCCGCGAGATCGAGATCCTGGAACTCCTGGCCCGCGGGGCGGGCAACAAGGAGATCGCCAAGGCCCTGTTCATCACCGAGGCGACGGTCAAGACCCACCTCAATCACGTGTACGGCAAGCTCGGCGTCGACACCAGGACCGGAGCCGTCAGCAAGGCCGTCGAACTCGGCCACATCCGTCTATAGGATCACCTGCCCGATCCTGTCCACCGTCCCGAACGGGTCACCGGCGCCGATGCGGTTCTTGGTGATCCCGATCGAGAGCCCGGTGGCCTTGTCGGCGAAGGCCGCGGTGCCGCCGCTGCCGCCCATGCCGAAGTAGGTGGGGCGGTCGAGCACCTGGGTCAGCCCGACGGAGTACCCGAGCCCCCAGGTCGCCGGCATGCCGACGACCTCGTCGGTCCCGGTGGCCTGCACCGAGGTGGCCTCGGCCAGCCGCGCGGGCGGGATCAGGCCGTTGAGCAGGGCGTCGTACATGCGGGCCAGGCCCCTGGCGGTGGCCGTGGCGCCGGCGTCGCTGGTCAGGACGTCGGCCCGGTTGCTGAAGGCGGCGTCGGGCAGGGCCGCCATCGGCGCGGCGGTGTAGCCGTCCACGACGCGGAAGAACGGGATCTGCGCCGTCATCTCCGGCGTCAGCTCCATCGGCGGGCCCTCGGGGTCCTCGATGACGGCCAGGCGCGGCAGTTCGGCGGCCGGCACGGCCAGGAAGAGCTCGCCGGCGACGCCCAGCGGCAGCGCGACCTGCTCGCGCAGGACCTGGGAGACGGTCTTGCCGGACGTCCGGCGGACGATCTCCCCCATGAGGTACATCCAGGACTGCGGGTGGTAGCCCATCGTGGTGCCCGGCTCCCACCAGGGCTTCTCGTCGGCGACGGCGGCGCACATCTTGTCCCAGTTCGCGATGTCCGCCGCCGTGGTGTCCACGGGCACGCCGGGCACGCCCGCCCGGTAACTGAGGGCATGCCGTACGGTGGCCCGCTCCTTGCCATGGGCGGCGAACTCGGGCCAGTACTCCGCGATCGGCGTGTCATAGGCCAGGAGGCCCTGCTCGGCCAGCAGGTGCACGACCGTGGCGATCATGCCCTTGCCGGTGGAGGTCACGTAGACCGGGGTGTCCGAGGTCATCGGGCGACCGGTGGCGGGGTCGGCGAGACCGGCGACCGCGTCCACGACGAGCTCGCCCTCCCGGTACACGGCGACCTGAACCCCGCGCTCCACCCCGGTCTCCACGAGCTCGTCGATCGTGGCCTGAACGTTCTTCTGCAGATCAGTCATGCCCATAAGACGAGGCATCGCCGGAAAAGGAATCGGGCAGACCCATCTGCGGGAAAAATTCGTGGTCGAAGGTGGTGATCTCGCTGATCAGCGGCCCTTCCATGCGGAAGACGCCGAGCCAGGACGCGGAGAAGACCTCCTCGCCCGGCCGGCGCAGGTACGCGGCGATCGCGGGCTGGCGGTTGACCCGGGCGGGCAGCACCCGCCAGTCGCCCCACGAGGCCTCGCCGGACATCTGCGGGCCCCACGAGGAGACGAACGCCTCGCGGCCGAGGATCCACCCCGGCGTGGGCGGCATGGTCTGCCAGACGTCCGATGCGAGCAGCGCGGGCAGGACCGAAGGATCGCCCTGTTCGAGCGCGTGAATGTAGGCGCGCACCACGGCCAGCTCGTCGGCGCTGCCCGAGCTCATGCGCTGGGCGGGCAGGTGCTCGCGCAGCACCGGCCGGGCACGCTGCAGGGCGCTCTTGACCGCGGTGACGGTCGTGTCGAGCGCCGCGGCGGTCTCCGGCGCCGACCAGCCGAGCACGTCGCGCAGGATGACGATGGCCCGCTGCTTGGCGGGCAGGTGCTGGATCGCCACGAGGAAGGCCAGCTCGATCGTCTCGCGCTCGATGACGGAGTCGAGGAGGTCGTCCGGGTAGGGGCTGATCCAGGACACGTGGGTGGAGACCGGCCACGCCATCCCCGCGTCGGCCGCCATGGGCGTGTCGAGCGGCTCCGGCCGCCGGGGGTTGGCGCGCAGGAAGTCGAGGCAGGCGTTCGTGGCGATCTTGTACAGCCACGCCTTCAGGTTGTCCGGCGGCTCGTCCCGCTTGCGCCAGGCGCGCAGGAACGTCTCCTGGACCAGGTCCTCGGCCTCGTGGTAGGAGCCGAGCATCCGGTAGCAGTGAACGTGCAGCTCCCTGCGATGGCGCTCCAGCTCCTCGGCGTTCACAGCGAGCGCAGTTGCCGGGTGGCGGAGATCGCGCCGGACGTGGTGGTGGTGAAGGTACGCATCGACCCGGCGAACTTGGACAGGTCCCATTCGGCGGGCCCATGGTACCAGTACAGGTTGTCGGCCTGGTGACCGTTGCCGGTGACCGAGGCCACCACCCGCGACCAATGCTCCACGCCATCAAAAATCACGGCGTAGGGCAAATATCGCGAAAAAAGCTCGACTCGGTGCTGCTCGGGGACATTTCCCAGCTCGCCGGAGAAGAGGTACTGCCGGAAGCTCAGCGTGTGCGCCAGCGCCGCCGACCCCTTGGCGGTCTTGGCCGGCATGAACTGCCCGCCCACCGCCAGCGCCGCCCCGGCGATGATCAGGGCCAGGCCCAGCAGCCCGTAGGTGGTGAACCAGGCCAGGCCCACCGTGGCCAGGATCCCGGCGCCGATGAGCACGAAGCCGATCGTGGTCCAGCGCGTCCGCTCGGTGTCGGGCCGCCGGGCGAACCACCCCTGCCGCACGACATCGGCGTACAACTCATCCCGCACTTTCCCGAGATTTTTCGCGAAAGATCCGGACAACTCCGACAGCAGGACGGCGTCCCGGCCCTCGAACACCGCGTCGTACAACGCCTTCTCGTACGGCAGCAAGCCCTCGACCGGCGCGCTCGGCAGCCTGACCAGCGTCCAGTCCGGCGCGTCGTAGGCCTGCCTGGACTGCTCGTCGATCCGCAGGTACCCGCGCACCGCCAGGTCCACGATCGTCGCGGTCACGTCGACCACGTCGGCCTGCTCGTCCACGAGCGTGCCGATCTGACCGGGACGCACCCCGTCCGGCGGTGAGAAGTGCCCGTTCTGCACGGGGTCGACGGCGCTCTCCTGACCGGCGATCCGCGCGTCCCGCCCCCGCGTCCAGTACAGGAGCCCGATCCCGCCCAGCATCAGCACCAGCAGCGCGGCCAGGGCGCCACCGGTGATCCCGTTGAGCGTGAACGCGGCGGCCAGCGAGAAGCGACGCTCCAGGATGGGGGTGCCGGAGCTGGTGCCCTTGGGGTAGCCGACCACGACGGTGAGGGCCTCGCCGGGCGCGAGGTTCTCCTGCTCGAAGTCGGCCTGGGTGGCCCCGTGGTCCATGGAGGCGCTGGTGCAGCCGATGGCCGAGGTCAGCTCGCCGGCGAAGCACGACAGGTTCTGCACCATGCCGGCGCCGGTGACCTTCACCGTGGCCTTGGAGACCGGGACGTTCCAGCCGTTGACCGCGAACCAGCGCAGCTCCTCCACGCCGCCGGACGGCGTGACCGCGCCCTTCACCTCGTAGGTGACGGTGGCGGGCGCCTTGACGGTGAGCACGTCACCGGCGAGCTGGCCGCCCTTGACGTTGGCGATCTGGTAGACGCGGTCGTTGCCGTCGTCGTAGCGGGTCCTGGTGAGGAAGGTCCGCTTGACCTCGCCCGCGCCGCCGATCTTCTCGCTGACCCGGAGCACGCCGTCCTCGCGCAGTTCCAGGTTGACCTGGTCGGTGATCGGTGCGGCGGCCGCGCTCGCCCATGCGGGCGCCGCGGTCAGCGTCAGGGCGGTGGCGCCCAGCAAGGCCAGCGTCAGCCTGATTCCGGTCATGGCGGCAAATCGTATCGGTTCGCCCTATGTCTGGCAGGGGTATGCCTCTGACCAGGGGGAATGATGCTGATCAGGCCGATGCTGGCGGTCAGCGGGGAGCTGCCCATCGCCGCCCAGGAGGCGGCCTGGGCCGCCGAGTTCAAGTGGGACGGGGTACGCGCCGTCGCCTACCTGCTCGACGGCGAGGTACGCCTGCTCTCGCGCAACGACCGCGAGGTGACCGGCGCCTATCCGGAGCTCCGCGCGGACCTGGCCGGTGCGCGGAACATGGTGCTCGACGGCGAGGTCGTCGCGCTCGACTCGTCGGGGGCGCCGGACTTCGGACGGCTCCAGTCGCGCATGCACGTCCGGTCGCCGAGCCGGTCGTTGCTGGCCACGGTGCCGGTCATGTACCACGCGTTCGACGTGCTGCACCTGGACGGGCGTTCGACGTTGCGGCTGCCGTACGAGCGGCGGCGGGCGTTGCTGGAGGAGCTGGCCCTGGATCGGGGGCGGGTGCGGGTGCCGCCGTCGTTTCCCGGCAGCGCCCGCGTGGTCATGGGCGTGGCCCGCGAGCACGGTCTGGAGGGCGTCGTCTGCAAGCGGCTCGACTCGCCGTACCTGCCGGGGCGGCGCAGCGAGCTGTGGATCAAGGTCAAGAACACGCTGATGCTGGACGTGCTGGTCGGGGGCTGGAAGCCGGGTGAGGGCCGCAGGTCGGGGATGATCGGGTCGTTGCTGGTGGGGGTGCCCTCGGCCGACGGCCTGCGGTACGTGGGTCACGTGGGCACCGGCTTCACCGAGCACATGCTGCGCGACCTCGCGGCGCGCATGGCGCCGCTGGCCCGGACGGCCTCGCCGTTCGCGGGGGCGGCCCCCGAGCCGGCCCACTGGGTGGAGCCCCAGCTGGCCGGCGAGGTGGAGTACGCCGGCTGGACCAGGGACGGCGTCCTGCGCCACCCCACGTGGCGGGGCCTCACAGAGTGATCGCGTCGGCCGCGCGCCGCACGCTCTCCTCGGGGGCGGGCCCGGCCGGGTTCTCCTTGGCCAGCGCCTGGTTGAGCGTGACGAACTCGCGCATCCGCTCCTGGTAGCGCCCGAACCCGTCGCCCCCCGCCATCTCCTCGGCCAGCACGTACGCGCCGACCATGGCCAGGCTCGTCCCCTGCCCCGACTTCACCGAGGCGCAGTAGGCGGCGTCACCCACGAGCGCGACCCTGCCCTTGTGCCATGCGGGCAGGTGGACCTGCGCCATCACGTCGAAGTAGAAGTCGCCGGCCGCCCACATCGCCTCCAGCAGCTTGGGCGCGATCCAGCGCAGCTCAGAGCAGGCCGCCGCGACCAGCCGCTTCTGCTGCCCGGTGTCGCGGTGGTCGTAGGCGATCGGCCCCGACTCGAAGCCCATGTTCACCACCAGTTCGCCGTCTCCGGCCGGGTAGAGACCGAACCCGGCCGCCCCCTCGCGGTGCCACACCTGCCAGCGGTCGAGCCCGAGGAAGTTCTCCGCGCGGAACAGCCCCAGGTACATGCCGAGATGCTCCACGAACTGCTCCTCCGGGCCGAAGAGGAGCCCGCGGGTGTTGGAGTGCAGCCCGTCCGCGCCGACCACCCTGTCGAAGGTGCGCGGCGCGTTCCTCTCGAATCTCACGTGTACGGCGGAGCCGTCGTCGTCGAGCGAGGTGATCGAGTCGCCCCACAGGATCTCCACGCCCTCGACGGCGCCCAGGAGCAGCCCCATCAGGTCCTCACGCATGATCTCGATGTCCGGGCTGTCCAGGCGGCCGCCGCTGAAGGTCGACTCCTCCGAGCGCATGACCTCGTCGCCGTCGCCGTCCACGACGGACATGCCGAGCATCTCGGTCCTGAGCGCCTCGGCCGCCTCCAGGACGCCCATGCGTTCGGCGACGGTCAGCGCCGCGCCGCGGACGTCGATGGCCTGCCCGCCGCCGCGCGGCGCCGGGGCCCGCTCGACGAGGGTGACCCGGGCGCCGCGCTCGCGCAGCCAGTAGGCCAGGACCGTGCCGCCGACGCTGGCGCCGGAGATGAGGACGTTCACAATGGTTCTCCCGTTCAGTCGTTGACGCTGTACGCAAACTGAATGTACACAGTACGCACAGTCCGTGCAACAGGCATTTCTGCTACCTTCTGTACTAGAACAGGAGGCTCCATGACCCCGCCATACATCCGGATCGTGGCCGACATCAAGCGGCGCGTCGCAGAAGGCGAGCTGAAGCCGGGTGACAAGGTCCCGTCCACGCGCGGCCTGGCCCGCGACTGGAACGTCGCGCTGGCCACGGCGGCCAAGGCGCTGACCCTCCTGGCTCAGGAGGGCGTGATCACGTCCGAGCCCCGGGTCGGCAGCACCGTCGCCGGCGCCGCCCGCGACCGCGCGCCCACCCCCTCCGACCTCACCCGCGAGCGGATCGTCAGGGTCGCCATCGAGATCGCCGACGCCGAGGGCCTGGCCGCCCTGTCCATGCGCGGCATCGCCGCCAAGACCGGCGCCGCCACCATGTCGCTCTACCGTCACGTGGGCGGCAAGGAGGACCTGGTACGGCTGATGGCCGACGCCGCCTACGGCGAGTTCGACTACCCGGAGCCGCTGCCGGAGGGCTGGCGGGCCCGCTTCGAGTTGTCGGCGCGCGGCCTGTGGTCCCTGTACCGCCGCCACCCCTGGCTGCCGCACGTCACCGCGCTGACCCGGCCGCTGATCCTGCCCAACCTGATGCGGCACGCCGAGTACGCCCTGGCCTCCCTGGACGGCTACGGACTCGACGCCATGACCAGGCAGAACATCCACGTGCTCATCTACAACTACGTGCAGGGCGTGGCCGTACACCTGGAGCGGGAAGCTCAGCAGGACGCGGCGACCGGCATGGGCGACGACGAGTGGATGGACGCGCAGGGGCCCGGCCTGGAGGAGCTGCGGGACTCCGGCGCCTACCCGCACTTCGCCGCCGTCGTCGCCGGGCTGGGCGACGACTACGACCTCGACCTGGACGCCTTCTTCGAGTTCGGCCTGACTCCGCTCCTGAACGGCCTGGCGACCCTCATCGAACCCTCGACATAACGACTTTCGTTATTTACGATAATCGTTATGCGATGGATCGCCAGACTTGAGATCACGTTCAGCATCGGCTTCGTCCTGGGCTGCCTGGGCGCCTTGGCGATGCTGGTCCAGGCGGCCGGCATGGCGTTCGCGGGCACGGCCGGCGGCATCGGGGTCACCCTCAACGTCCCCGGCGCCCTGCCCGCCGGCATGCTGGCCGAGGGGGCGGCCTACGTGGGCTCCGGCGCCGAGGTCGTGGTGCGGCCCGTGGACCCTTCGCCGGCGATCGCCGGCCTCTATCTCCTGGACACGCTGCCCGGCGTCGTCACCGGCCTGCTGGCGGTGGGGATCCTCATCCGCGTGCTGCGCCAGGCCAGGTCCGGCGACCGCGCGCTGTTCTCCGCCGGCACCGCCGGCCACCTGAGCAGGCTCGGCTGGGTCCTCATCGCCGGGTCGATCGCCGCCGCGCTCCTCGGCTGGCTGGCCAAGACGCTACTGTCGTCCATGTTGCTCGCCGAGAGCTTCATGTTCCAGCCGCTTCCCGGCGGCCTGATCGGCGTCGTGGCCGGCGCGGCGGCCCTGGGCATCGCGGAGATCGTCCGCCGGGGCCTGGCCCTGCTCCAAGAGGTCGAGGCCACCATCTGACATGCCGATTCGCATCCGACTCGACGAGCTGCTCAAAGAGCGCGAGATGACGCTCACCGAGCTGTCGCACCGCGTGGAGATCACCGTCGTCAACCTGTCGATACTCAAGAACGGCCACGCCAAGGCCATCAGGTTCTCCACGCTGGTCCGCCTGTGCGCGGCGCTGGAGTGCCAGCCGGGCGACCTGCTGGCATACGACCCGGAGGCGTGAGGTCAGTCGGAGATCGCGATGCGCAGGCGGCGGAAGCCCTTGCCCTTGCTCTCGATCTTGGTGACCTTGATCCGGCCGATCTGGGCGGTGGAGCCCACGTGGGTGCCGCCGTCGGCCTGGGTGTCGAGGCCCACGATGTCCACGATGCGTACCTCCTCGACCTCTTGCGGGACGAGGTTGGTGGCGGTGCGGATGATGTCGGGGATGTCGAACGCCTCCTTGCGCGGCAGCACCCGGATGTCGATGCGCCGGTCGGCGGAGACCTCGGCGTTGCAGGCGTCCTCGACCGCCTCCTTGAAGCCCGGCGGGACCTCGGGGAGGTTGAAGTCCATGCGGGCGGTGAACGGCTCCATGTTCCCGCCCGTGACCAGCGAGCCGTAGTCGCGGAAGACCACCCCGCACAGCACGTGCAGCCCCGAGTGCGTGCGCATCAGCGCGGAACGCCGCTCGTCGGCCACCGCGGCGCGCACCACCGTGCCCACCGGGGGCACCGGATCGCCCTCGGCCGGGATCAGGTGGAGATCGTCGCCTTTGCGTACCCCGGCGATCCGGGTTTCCACGCCCAGCCAGATCAGAACTCCGTGATCCGCCGGCTGACCGCCGCCGCCTGGGTAGAATGCCGACCTGCTCAACACGATCCCGTCGGGCGTCGAGTCCAGCACGACAGCCTCGAATTCGCGCAGGTTCTGGTCGGACAGCTCGAGACGCTCAGTGCGCCCGTAGAGGTCGGAGCTCATGTCCGGCAGCTTAGAGCCCATGAGGTGGTCATGCGCGGCCTGATGCATCGACGTCTGATCGCACCCGCCGCCCTGATGATGGCGTTTTGTACCGGATGCGGCAGCGCGGCGGGCGAGACGGCGGGCCCGGACCCGACTCCGGTCCAGCAGAAGTCCGCGCCGGTGCTCATGTTCGTCGGCGACAGCTTCACCGTCGGCTCCGGCCCCGTCCCCACTTGGAGCTCCTACGCCGCCGCGACCGCCCGCCTGCTCGGCTGGCAGCCCGTGATCGCCGGCGCGGGCGGCACCGGCTACATCAACAAGGGCCGCGTCGGCCGCAGCTTCCAGGACTCCTTCGACGCCGAGCTCTCCTGGCGCCCCGCCCCCGACCTGCTCGTCATCTCCGGCGGCCACAACGACCGCCGCTGGCCCACCCTGGGCGTACGGCGGGCCGCCGCCACACTCCTCTGGACCGCCCGCGCACGCTGGCCCGAGACCCGCGTGGTCATGGTCGGCCCGATCTGGCTGGCCGACGCCCCGCCCAGGGCCTACGCCGTACGCGATGCCCTGGCCGAGGTCGCTGCCCGCGAGGGTGTCATGTTCCTGGACCCGCTGAAGCAGCGCTGGGTCACCGGCCGCCGCTCCGAGATCCTGCTCCCGGACGGCGTCCACCCCACCTTCACCGGCCACGCCCGCCTGGCCAAGTGGCTGTCGGCGGCGCTAGGCCCGGCGGTGGTTCACCAGGGGCCGTAAGGGCCGTTGTTGCCGCCCCTGCCGCCCATGCCCTTCACGGCGGGCTTGACGTCCACGATGTACACCGTGGCCGCGATCACCGCGAGGATCGAGAAGATGCCCAGGCCGATGCCGATGAACGCGGCCCCGCCGACCACCATGAAGGCGTTGAAGTAGGACCAGGCGCCGGCGGCCGAGAACAGGGTGGCCAGGCCGAGGATCAGCAGCCACAGGTTCTTCTGCAGTTTGCCGGCCGAGACGAAGGCGTTCGGCGTCACCCGCACCGCGTGGACCAGCGCGTAGACCGACATGCCGAAGATGCCCGTGGCCAGCACCAGGAAAAGAAGGTTGAGAACGCCGTTGATCATGCTCATGTTGGCTCCGCCCCAGGCTGCGTTGTCGGGCCCAGCCTAGTGCGCAACTCTGGCACGCGGGCAACGAAAGAGCCCGCCCCGGACCGGGACGGGCTCATCGCGCCGCACGCTCAGGCCTTGGCCTTGGGGGTGCGGGTGGTCTTCTTGGCGGGAGCGACGGGGGCGGCGGCAGCCGGCTCGGCGGCCTCGGAGACCTCTTCCAGCTCCAGCGCGGCCTCGCCGCTGACCTTGCTGACGACCTTGCGGCCACGGCTGGCGAACTCCTCGTAGACCTCGGTGGCCTTGTGACCGAGCTCACCGGCGTAGGCACGGGCCTTCTCGGGAAAGTCCTTGGCGAAGCCCTCGGCCTTGCCGGTGAGCTCACGGGCCCGCTCCGGCAGGTCCTTGGCGATCTCGGTGCGGCGGGCCTGCAGCTTCTGGAGCTGCTCGGGCAGCTCACGCAGCTTCTCCACCGCGAAGTCGCCGGCGCCGGCGACCGCGTAGAACGGCTTGGACTCGGTCAGCTTCTTGACCTCGGTTGCAAGCGTCATGGGTTAACCTTCCTTGGTTTCCTGGGTGACGGTGCCGTTGCCGGGGTTCGCCGCGAAGGGCTCCAGGGCGGCGAGAAAATCCCCGGGCAGCGGTTCGTCGTCCGATTCCGGGTCACGCTGGGGATGGGCATTCTGGGAGGTCTGCTCGTCCCCGGCGTGGTTCTCCTTGCGAAACGACTCATAGATATCAATGAGCACCTGGCGTTGCCGCCCGGTGATGTGCGTGTCGGCCCGGATCGCCGCTTCGACGTCGCTCGGCGGCTCTTTGTCCTCGATGAGACCCGCCTGCACGTAGAGCGCCTGCGCCGAGATGTGGAGACCCTTCGCGATCTGGTTGAGGATCTCCGCGCTCGGCTTGCGCAGCCCGCGCTCGATCTGGCTGAGGTAGGGGTTGGAGACCCCCGCCGCGGCGGCAAGCTGGCGCAGCGAGATCTTCGCCTGCTGCCGCTGCTCGCGGATGTACTCGCCGATCGAGCCGACCTTGGGTAGTGCCATGCCTGCATTCTGCCCCATAGTGCTTGCAATTGCAAACGCGGAGCTAGCAGCTGCAAGCGCTCAGAGCGGGATCACCCAGAGGCTGGCCGCGGAGGCCAGCAGCGCGGCCGACAGGCCGAGGTAGCCGTAGCGGAAGTGGGGCTTCAGCTCGGGATCGGGCTTGACCAGGCGGTTCACGCGGGCCATGACGTTGGCCGCGGTCACGCTGCCCAGCATTCCGTGTGGGGTGGGCATGGCGCCGGCCGTACCGAAGCGCAGGAGGGCGGTGGCGAGACGGCGGGGTGAGCAGTAGCGGCGGGCGCGGTCGTCGGCGGCCATCTCCACCAGCAGCTCGACCTGGGCCTGAGCGTCGCGCACGACCTTCGACCAGGGCAGCACGCGGCGCAGCGCGCCGAACGGCAGCAGCACCAGGTCGTGGCGCTCGCGCACGTGCGCGGCCTCGTGGGCGAGCACGGCGGTCAGCTCGTCGTCGGACAGCAGTTCCATCGCGCCGGCGCTGATCACGACCTGCGAGCGCAGGCCGGGCACGCAGTAGGCGGCGGCGCCGGGATGGTCGAGCACGCGCACGCCCGGCACGAACGGGTCGTCGCGCGCGATGAGCGCCAGCAGCGTGCGGTGGCGGCGGCGGGCGCGCAGCGTCTGCGCGGCCGCGGTCAGGGTCACGGCCACGAGTACGGCCAGCGCGGTCAGCCCCGCGACCAGCGCGAACAGATGCGGCCCGTCCCAGGGCTCCACCGGTTCGCGGCCCTGGGCGACGGCGATCAGCCCGTGCAGGAGCCCGCGGTCATAGGGCTGGACGGCGTACGCCAGCATCGAGCCGGTGGTCGCCAGCCCCCAGGCCAGCCCGAGTGCCTGCCACAGGACGATGGCCACGCGGGGCGCGCGGTAGGTCCAGCGCGCGGAGGTGAAACGCCAAGCGCCGAGCGCGCACGCGGTCGCGAGCGCAGCCAGCGCGGCGGCGGTGATCACTCGTCCTCCAGCTCCGTAAGGGCCTTGCGCAGGATCTCCGCCTCGGAGGCGGGGACCGCCTGTGCGAAGCGGGTCAGGGCGGCCGAGCGGTCGCCCGTCATTTCCAGAGCCTCCAGCATAAGCTCGGCGATGTACGTGTCGCGGCTTTCCGCCGGTTCGTAACGCCACGCGCGCCCGTCGCGGATGCGCTCAAGGAAGCCCTTGCGGGTAAGACGGTCGAGAACGGTCATGACCGTGGTGGGCGCGAGATCGCGTTCGGCGATGAGCCGGCCGACCTCGCGGGCTGTCAGCGGGCTGCTCTGCGCCCAGAGGATGTCCATGATGCTGCGCTCTAGCTCGCCAAGACCCTTCACACGCTCCAGCGTAGTACTACAGGTTGTCGAGCAGCCATTCGGGAGGTCGGTGAGATGGACGTCACTCTGGTACAGGGAGATATCACCACGCAGGAGGTCGACGCCGTGGTGAACGCTGCGAACTCCTCGCTCCTGGGCGGCGGCGGAGTGGACGGCGCCATCCATCGGCGGGGTGGTCCCGAGATCCTGGAGGAGTGCCGTCGGCTGCGCGCCTCCCACCACGGGGGCGGGCTGCCCACCGGTCAGGCCGTCGCCACGACCGCGGGACGGCTGCCGGCCCGCTGGGTCATCCACACGGTCGGGCCCGTGTACGCGCCGGGGGAGGACCGCTCGGCGCTGCTGGCCTCCTGCCACCGCGAGTCGCTGCGGGTGGCCGACGAGCTCGGCGCGCGTACGGTCGCCTTCCCGGCGATCTCCACTGGCATCTTCGGCTGGCCGATGGCCGACGCCGCAGGGATCGCGATGGAAGCCGTCACGGCCGCGGAGACGTCGGTGGTGGAGGTGCGGTTCGTCCTCTTCGACGCGGCGGCTTACGACACCTTCAGCGACGTGATTATGAAATTTGCCAGGGAATCGTGACATCTCACGACTTGTCGTGTGAGGAGGGGCTGAGGAAGATCAACCAGTGGCGGACCAGGGGATGGTCAGCTCCCCGAGCCGCCACCTGGTCCGTCCGCCCAGAGGCGCATGCTGGGGGACGGGCCAGGTGGCTCCCAGCACCTCCACCGCCGCCAGCCAGCGCTGACGCAGGCCGTGCGCGCCGTACGGGGCGCTGACCGCCCAGGCGTGATCCCAGTCCTTGAGTAAGGCGTGGATGCGCTCACCGGGCACGTTGCGGTGAATGAGCGTCTTGGGCAGCCGGTCGGCCAGGTCGGATGGCCGCTCGAAGGCGTCGAACCTGGCCGAGAACGTCAGCGTCCGCGGGCCGTTCCTGTCCAGGCCCACCCAGACCGCCCGGTGCCCGACCTCCGAACACGTGCCCTCCACCAGCACGCCGCCGCTCGCGAGCTTGGCGCACAGCTCCTGCCAGTAGTGCCAGGCGTCGGCCTCGCCGTACTGGCGAAGGACGTTGAAGGCGCGCACCACGTCCGGCGGGCGCGGGACCGGCAGCTCGAAGCCGCCCAGCCGGAAGGACAACCCCTCGCGCTCGTACGGCCGCGCCAGCGCCACCCGAGCCGGATCGATCTCGATGCCGATCACCTCGACGTCGGGGCGGATCCTGCGCAACCGGGTGTACAACTCCAGCGTGGTCGTGTGCGAGGCCCCATAGCCGAGATCGACCACCAGCGGGCGGGCGGCGGCGCGCAGGACGTTGCCGTGCACGGCGGCCAGCCAGCGATCGGCCCTGCGCAGCCGGTTGAACCCGGTCGTCCCTCTGGTGATCTCCCCGACCGGCCTACGCACTTACGCGGTGCACCTTGTGCTGGGCCGCCTGGGCGCGGGGGCGGATGACGAGGCGGTCGACGTTCACGTGCGCGGGACGGGTGACGCACCAGGCGATGGCGTCGGCCACGTCGTCGGAGGAAAGAGGGTCGGGCACACCGGCGTACACGCGGGCGGCGGCCTCCGAGTCGCCCCGGAACCTGGTCACCGCGAACCCCTCCGACCGCACCATCCCCGGCGCGATCTCGATGACGCGCACCGGGCTGCCGACCAGTTCCAGGCGGAGGGTCTCGACCATCGCCGTCTGGGCGTGCTTGGCTGCGCAGTAGCCGCCGCCGCCCTCATAGGAGACCAGGCCCGCGGTGGAGGTCAGCATGACCAGCACGCCGTCACCGGACTCGACCAGCTTCGGCAGGATCGCCTGCGTCACCCGGAGCGAACCGAGGACGTTGGTGTCGTACATGTTCTGCCAGTCCTCCAGCCGCGCCTCGGCCACGCTCTCCGTCCCGAGCGCGCCGCCCGCGTTGTTGACCAGCACGTCACAGCGCTCCAGCCCGGCCACGAAGGCGTCCACGGAAGGGCCGGAGGTGACATCCAGCTCCAGGGCCCGGATACCGGGGACCTCGGCGGCCAGCTTCTCCAGCCGGTCGAGCCGCCTGGCGCCCGCCACGACCTCGTACCCCTCCGCGGCCAGCCGCCGCGCGGTCGCCGCCCCGATGCCGCTGCTCGCACCGGTCACCACTGCCGTCTTCGTCATGCCACCCATCCTTCCACGCACCCCCACCCCCCACCCGGCCCCAGAACTCCCCCCATGCCCCGCCCCCCTCCCCACCACACCTCCCTCCCGAACCCCGAGGCACCCACCGGGAGTCCCTCCGGGACCCGGGAGACCACCGGGAGGCATAGCGCGATCCCGAGAGGCGGTGTCCCAGGGCCGATCACCTCCCGAGAGGCGGCCCGGGACACGGGCTCCTCCGGGGCGGGAAGCGGCGTCTGCCGCGAGCCTCGGGTTTCGGGGGGTGTGTCACGGGGCGTGGGCTGCTGGGCATGCGGCGTCCCCTGGGGCGTGGGAGGTGCCGGGGGTGGGTGGTTGGCGGGGCTTGGGTGGGTTTTGGGGGTGGGTCTGGGTGGGGGAGGTGGGGCTGGGCTGGGGTTTTTCAAGGGGGCGTAGGGGTGCCCCTGGGTTTGGTCTGGATGTTGGGTTGTCGGTGTTTGTCGGGAATGCGGCTTAGGTCCGCCTGGTTGTAGCCAGGTTGGAGGTGGTGACGTTGAGGCGTCGACGGGTCAACCGCGTGGCGACCATCAGCATGCACACATCCCCCCTGGACCAGCCGGGCACCGGTGATGCGGGTGGGATGAACGTGTACATCGTCGAATCCGCCAGACGACTGGCGGAGCTGGGTGTCGAGGTGGAGATCTTCACCCGGCAGACCGGCAGTGCCCTGCCTCCGGTGGCGGAGATCGCGCCGGGCGTCTCGGTCAGGCACGTGACGGCCGGGCCCTACGAGGAACTGGATCGCGCCGACATGCCCGGCCAGCTGTGCGCGTTCCTGTCGGGCGTGCTGCGGACCGAGGCCATGTACGACCCGGGCCGCTACGACGTCATCCACTCCCACTACTGGCTGTCGGGCCAGGTCGGCTGGCTGGCCAAGGAACGCTGGGGCGTCCCGCTGGTCCACACCATGCACACCATGGCCAAGGTCAAGAACCTCCTGCTCGCCTCCGGCGACCGCCCCGAGCCCCCCGCCCGCGTGCTGGGCGAGGAGCAGGTGGTGGAGGTCGCCGACCGCCTGGTCGCCAACACCTCCGACGAGGCGCGCGAGCTCAAGGACCTGTACGGCGCGCCGGACGACCGCGTGGCCGTCGTCAACCCGGGCGTCAACCTCACCGTCTTCCAGCCCGCCTCCCAGGGCGCGTCCCGGCGCAGGCTCGGGGTGAGGCAGGACGCGCACCTGCTGCTGTTCGTGGGCAGGATCCAGCCGCTCAAGGCACCCGACGTGCTCCTGCGCGCCGCGGCCCGCATGCTGATCGAGGACCCGTCGCTGCGCGAGCGCCTCGTGGTCGCCTGCGTCGGCGGCCCGTCGGGCAACGGCCTGGCCCGCCCGGACGTCCTCGTCGACCTGGCCGCCGAACTGGGCATCGCCGACGTGGTCCGGCTCGTGCCGCCGGCGCCGCAGGAGGAGCTGGCCGACTGGTACCGGGCCGCCGACGTGACCGTGGTGCCCTCCCACAGCGAGTCGTTCGGCCTCGTCGCCCTGGAGTCCCAGGCTTGCGGCACCCCGGTGGCCGCGGCCTCGGTGGGCGGGTTGCGCACCGCCGTACGCGATGGAGTGTCAGGACTGCTCGTCGACGGCCACGACCCGCACGACTGGGCGCTGGCGCTGCGGCGCTTCGTCACCGCGCCGCGCTGGCGCGACGGCCTCGCGTCCGGCGCGCGCGCCCACGCCGCCGCCTTCGGCTGGCAGTCCACCGCCGCGCGCCTCATGGAGGTGTACGCGGGCGCCATGGCTCATCTCCACCGGATGCCGGTCGCCGTCAACTCGTAGGGTGTGGCACATGCGTGAGGTTGTGGAGGCGGCGTTGAAGGCCGCCGAGGTGCCCTTCGAGGAGGAACGGCCGGGCGCTTTCGTGGTCACCCTGCCCGGCAAGCGCAAGCTCGCCACCGTCACCTGGTTCGTCATCGGCGACCAGGCCATGCTGGTGGAGGCGTTCTTCTGCCGTCAGCCCGACGAGAACCACGCCGAGTTCTACCGCTTCCTGCTGTCGAAGAACGGCGGCATGTACGGCGTGCACTTCGCCCTGGACCCGGTGGGCGACGTCTACCTCGTCGGAAGAATCCCCCTTGACGCCATCAGCGAGCCGGAGATCGACCGCTTGCTCGGCTGCGTCCTGACCTACTCCGACGACTGGTTCAACACGGCACTCGAACTCGGCTTCGCCTCGACCATCAAGCGCGAGTGGGAATGGCGGGTCAAACGGGGCGAGTCGCTCAAGAACCTCCAGGCGTTCGCCCACTTCGCCGACCCCGGCTCCTAAGATTGTCGCCATGGCGACATTGGTACTGCTACGGCATGGCGAGAGCGATTGGAACGCTAAGGGGCTGTTCACCGGCTGGGTGGACGTGAGCCTTTCGGCCAAGGGCGAAGAGGAGGCCGGGCGCGGCGGACGCCTCCTGACCGAGGCCGGCGTCCTGCCGGACGTGGTCCACACGAGCCTGCTCGTCCGGGCCATCCAGACCGCGCAGCTCGCGCTGGGCGCGGCCGGGCTGGCGTGGCTGCCGGTCAAGCGTTCGTGGCGGCTGAACGAGCGCCACTACGGCGCGCTGCAGGGCAAGAACAAGGCGCAGACGCGCGAGGAGTTCGGCGAGGAGCAGTTCATGCTGTGGCGCCGCTCCTACGACACCCCGCCGCCGCCGATCGCCGACGACGACGAGTTCTCGCAGGCCGGCGACGCCCGCTACGCCCAGCTGCCGGACGAGCTGCGGCCGCGTACCGAGTGCCTGAAGGACGTGGTGGATCGCATGCTGCCGTACTGGTACGACGAGATCGTGCCGGACCTGGCGGCGGGCCGTACCGTGCTGGTGGCCGCGCACGGCAACTCGCTGCGCGCGCTCGTCAAGCACCTCGACGGCATCTCCGACGCCGACATCGCGGGGCTGAACATCCCGACCGGCATCCCTCTGGTGTACGACCTGGACGCCGACTACAGGCCGGTCAAGAGCACCTACCTCGACCCGGACGCGGCCAAGGCGGCCATCGAGGCCGTGGCCAACCAGGGCCGCTGAAACATCCAAGGGGGCTACCCGCCGATCCGGGTAGCCCCGATCTGGTTTCCTAGCCGGGCCGGGAACCGGTGACGAGGTAGACGACGTCGCGGGCGACCCGTACCGAATGGTCGGCGTACCGCTCGTAGTAGCGGCCGATCAGCGTTATGTCGATCGCGGGCTCCACGCCGTGCGCCCAGTCCTTGGACAGGATCTTGCGGAACAGCCGCCGGTGCAGCCTGTCCATCGCGTCGTCGTCCTGCTCGAGCTCCAGCGCCGACTCCACGTCGCGGGAGGCGACGGAGCTGCCGGCCTTGGTGATGAGGTTCTCCGCGATCTGGCCCATCTCCAGGATGGTCGAGCGCATCTCCGGCGGGATGGCCGAGTCCGGGTGACGCAGGCGAGCGACCTTGGCCACGTGCCCGGCCAGGTCGCCCATACGTTCCAGGTCGGTGCCCATGCGCAGTGCGGTGATCACCATGCGGAGGTCGACGGCGACGGGCTGCTGCCGTGCCATCAGCTCGAAGATGGTGGTCTCGATCTCCGCGAAGAGCCTGTTCACCTCCTCGTCACGGGAGATGACGCTCTCGGCCAGCTGCAGGTCGGCGTCGAGGAGGGCGGTGGTGGCCCGCGAGATGGCGGACCGGACAAGCCTGGTCATTTCCACCAGTTTGTCCGTGAGGGAGTCAAGTTCTTCATGGTACGCGTCGCGCATGTCGTCACGGTACGTGTAGATCTGTGAACGAACCCCGACCGCAAGGTGAACTTTCCGGGAAAGGACCGTTCATCCGCAGGTAGAGGGTCTGTTACGTCTCCTGAGCCACCTACCATCGAAGACATGAGTGAGATGGCCCTGAGCTTCGCGGCCCTGGCCGGCTTCGTTGTCGGAGCCGTGGCCGTCCTCTTCTATCGCAACCAGATCGAGACGCGCGCCAGAGACGAGGACACCGACGACACCGAAACCGGTGCCCTGCCACAGGGCGTCGCCTCGGTTCTCGCGGTGCTGCCCTCCTCCGCCGTCGTCCTCGACGCCCACGACCGGGTGCTGCGCGCCAGCTCGGCCGCCCGCGCGTTCGGGCTGGTCAAGGGCGACCGCCTCATGGCCGCCGAACTCCTCGCGCTCGCCCGCCAGGTCCGCCGCGACGGCGAGATCCGGGAGAGCGAGATCGACGTGGCCGGCCACAAGTTCGGCCAGGAGACCACCTGCTTCGCGGTACGCGTGGCGCCGCTGGGCTCCCACGGACAGGTCCTGGTGCTGGCCGAGGACCAGACGGAACGCCGGCGGGTCGAGGCGGTACGCCGCGACTTCGTCGCCAACGTCAGCCACGAGCTCAAGACCCCCGTCGGCGCGCTCAGCCTGCTGGCCGAGACCATCCAGGACGCCGCCGACGACCCCGAGGCCGTCACCCGGTTCTCCGGCCGCATGCAGCACGAGGCGGCCCGGCTCACCTACCTCGTCCAGGACCTGATCACGCTCAGCAGGATCCAGGGCGCGGAACCCATCCCCACCCCCGGCCAGGTCGCCATCGACGAGGCCGTCAACGACGCCATCGACCACTGCAACACCAAGGCCGTCGCCAAGGACATCACCCTCGTCTCCGGCGGCACGGAAGGGCTGCGCATCTGGGGCGACGACGAACTCCTCGTCACCGCCCTGCGCAACCTCATCTCCAACGCCATCGCCTACAGCCCCGAGCACACCAGGGTCGTCGTCAGCGTCAGGCCGGCCGGCGACTCCGTCGAGATCAGCGTGAGCGACCAGGGCATCGGCATCCCGGAAGAGGCACTGGAGCGCATCTTCGAGCGCTTCTTCCGCGTCGACGCCGCCCGCTCACGCGCGACCGGCGGCACCGGCCTGGGCCTGGCCATCGTCAAGCACGTCGCCGTCGCCCACGCGGGCGAGGTGTCCGTGTGGAGCAAGGAAGGCTCCGGTTCGACGTTCACCCTCCGCCTGCCCGCGTTCGGCGGGACGGCGGTAGCCGTACCACCTTCGATTCCCCTGGAGGCAGTCCAATGACCCGAGTTCTCGTAGT
Organism: Nonomuraea sp. NPDC059007; assembly: GCF_042740555.1. Lineage (NCBI taxonomy): Bacteria > Bacillati > Actinomycetota > Actinomycetes > Streptosporangiales > Streptosporangiaceae > Nonomuraea > Nonomuraea sp. NPDC059007. The sequence goes on from NZ_JBHYJD010000002.1 coordinate 202,241, forward strand.
TGAGGATGAGGAGTCGTTCTCCGACGCCCTTTCGTACATGCTCCGCAAGGAGGGCTTCGAGGTCTCCGTCGCCGCGACCGGCCCCGAAGCACTGGACACCTTCGACCGCAACGGCGCCGACCTGGTCCTGCTCGACCTGATGCTCCCCGGACTGCCCGGCACCGAAGTCTGCCGCTCGCTGCGCCAGCGCTCCAAGGTCCCGGTCATCATGCTGACCGCCAAGGACAGTGAGATCGACAAGGTGGTGGGGCTGGAGCTGGGCGCCGACGACTACGTCACCAAGCCCTTTTCCTCCCGCGAGCTGGTCGCCCGCATCCGGGCGGTCCTGCGCCGCCAGGGTGACGTCGTGGAGGAGCTGGAGAGCGCCGTCCTGGCCGTCGGCCCGGTCCGCATGGACGTCGACCGGCACGTGGTCGCGGTCCGCGGCGAGCAGGTCCAGTTGCCGCTGAAGGAGTTCGAGCTGCTCGAGGTGCTGCTGCGCAACGCCGGCCGCGTCCTGACGCGTGGCCAGCTCATCGACCGGGTGTGGGGCGCCGACTACGTGGGTGACACCAAGACGCTCGACGTCCACGTGAAGCGGCTGCGCGCCAAGATCGAGGCCGATCCGTCCAACCCCCGCTGCATCCTCACGGTGCGCGGCCTCGGCTACAAGTTCGACGCCGTGGAGGAGTGACCGGCCTTCTCGCGTTCGCTTTCTCCGGTACGGCGGGCCGCCCGCCGTACCGGAGAAGAAGGCTTCTAGTGCCCGCCCGTCGTGGCCGTGTGGCTGGCGGAGGGCGAGGGGGACGGCGCGGGGGTGGCGCCGGGGGCCGCGGGGTAGGCGGCGAACTCGCGGCTGCGGGTGACCACCGGCACGTGCAGGTCGACTTGGCCCGCCTTGGCGAACTGGACCGACAGCCGCACGCTCTCGCCGCCGTGCAGCGGCTTGGACAGGCCCTGGATGATGATCTGGGGCGTCGGCTTGCCGGTGCTGGTGAGCACGCCCGCCGGGATCGTGATGGGCGTCGCCAGCTTGGCCGCGCCGACGTCGGAGCTGACGGCCTGGATGGCGTCGCCCGCGGGGCTGATCACGTTGAGGTAGACGGGGGCCTGGCCGCCCTGGGCGAGCTGTGCGCCCGCGTCGGGGCCGAGGATGAACGCCTGGGGGATCTGGACGCCGCGGGCGCCGTACGCGCCGTTCTCGATGAGGGCACCGGCTTCGACGGGTGCGTACGGCTTGTTGGTGTTGGCGTCGAACCCAGCGGCACAGCCGGCCAGCACGGGGGCCGCGAGGAACGCGGCGGCGGCGACAATCCAGCGACGGCTGGTCACGGGGGTAACTCCTAGGTCTCGCGCGTGCGTGTGAGTGGGCAGCGCCCACCATATCCGGCCTATTCCATGGTCATATCCGCGCCCCTGCAGGTCATTCGGTATGTCAGCATTTGTGATTCACAGAGTTGAAGGGATGTCAACCCCTAATATGCGGCTTTGACCTGCAGTTATGGTGATTTCACTGTTCCGGGAGGCTGTGGATGCGTGGTACCCTGGAGTACAGCGGAAGGGGTACTTGTCACATGACTTTCCAGGTCGGCGACACTGTCGTCTACCCCCACCATGGGGCTGCTCGGATCGAAGCAATCACGACCCGAACCATCAAGGGTGAGGAAAAGACCTACCTGGTGCTCAAGGTCGACAAGGGCGACCTAACCGTCCAGGTGCCAGCAGAAAACGCAGAACTTGTCGGCGTACGTGATGTTGTCGGCCAGGAAGGCCTCGAGCGGGTTTTCGACGTTCTCAGGATGCCGCACACCGAGGAGCCGACCAACTGGTCTCGCCGTTACAAGGCCAATCTCGAGAAGCTCGCTTCCGGCGATGTCAACAAGGTCGCCGAGGTGGTTCGGGACCTGTGGCGGAGGGACCGCGAGCGCGGCCTTTCCGCGGGTGAGAAGCGCATGCTCGCCAAGGCCAGGCAGATTCTCGTGAGCGAGCTCGCACTCGCCGAGAAGACCAATGAGGACAAGGCCGAGGCCCTGCTCGACGAGGTTCTCAACTCCTGAACGCGCAACTTCCCCGGGTGGGCGTCGGTATCGACGTCCACCCGTTCGCATCTGGGCGCGAACTGTATCTCGCCGGCCTGCACTGGCCGGGCGAGACCGGGCTCGACGGCCATTCCGACGCGGACGCGGTCGCCCACGCGGCCTGCAACGCGCTGCTGTCGGCGGCCGGCATGGGCGATCTCGGCGCCGTCTTCGGCACCTCCGACCCCCGCTGGGCGGGCGCGTCCGGCGCGGTGCTGCTGGAGGAGACCGTACGCCTCGTGCGCGAGGCCGGATTCCAGATCGGCAACGTGGCCGTCCAGGTGGTCGGCAACCGGCCCAAGCTGGCTCCGCGGCGCGCTGAGGCGGAGAAGGTCCTGAGCGCGATCGTGGGCGCTCCGGTGAGCGTCTCCGCGGCGACGACCGACGGGCTCGGCTTCACCGGCAGGGGCGAGGGAATCGGCGCCATCGCCACGGCTCTCGTGGTGAACCTCGCGTAGCCGTAAGGCGTCTTATGTCGGGATGCGTTGAGGTATCCCGGCGGGTGGTGCCCTTAGCCCGTCGACTCAGGGGTGCGGCGGTCCGTCACTGGCGCGGTACGGACCGCCGCTCTTCCCATGCGTAGCTCTCCGTGATGCCGGGTAAACCCTTTGTGAAGCGGCAAGTGGATCTGGGGGGACCTTGTCATGATCGGAGCCATCGTCTCGGCGATCGTCATCGGCGCCATCGTCGGCGCGCTCGGCCGGCTGCTGGTGCCGGGCAAGCAGAACATGTCCATCGGCCTGACCCTCATCGTCGGCATCGTCGCCGCGCTGCTCGGCACGCTGATCGCCCAGGTGTTCGGCTGGGCGGACACCCGCGGCATCGACTGGCTGGAACACATCCTCCAGCTCGCGCTCGCGGTGGTCGGCGTCTGGCTGGTCGCCCGCATGCAGGCCACGCGAGGCTCGGGAACGTCGGGTCCCGCCGCGTAGGCATATTCACGAACGACGGGGTAGACCTCAGGCTGTGGGTGTGAAGGTCTCACACTTACCGGGAGGTGCCCACATGACCATCCAGTCCATCCTCGGCGCCATCGTGATCGGCGCGGTGATCGGCGCAATCGGCCGGCTGCTGATTCCCGGCAGGCAGGCCATCGGGTGGATCCTCACCATCGTCGTAGGCATCATCGCCGCTCTGGTCGGCACGCTCATCGCCCAGGCGATCGGCGTCGAGAACACCTCTGGCCCCGACTGGATCGAACTCGTGATGCAGGTCGTCCTGGCCGTCGTCGGCGTCGGCCTCGTGGCGGGGCTGCGCCGCAGCCGCGGGGGCAAGACCTAGACGGCGGGATAGACGGTCCCCGCGACCCCGCCGAACCCCAGGCGCGAACCATCGGCCGCGGGGACGGAGGCGGTGACACGCACCATGTCGCCGTCGCGCAAGAAGACCCGCTCGGAGCCGTCAGGCATCCCGAGCGGGTCTCTGCCGTTCCAGGTGAGGTCCAGGAGCGTGCCTGCGCCCCCGACGGGCCCCGTGGTCAGGAGATCGCCCGTGCGCACCGGAGAGCCCGTCACAGAGGCGTGCGCGAGCATCTGCGCGCCGGTCCAGTACTGCCCCTGGTACTCGGGCCTGGCGACCGTCAGGCCGTTCAGCCGGACGTCCAGCTCGGCCCGGATGGCCACGTCGTCCTTGATCGTCAGGTAGGCCGCAGGTTCGGGGTCCTGGACCGGCTGGGCCGTACGCGCGTGGTTGAGCGCCGACAGCGGCACCACCCACGGCGAGATCGACACCATGAACGCCTGCCCCAGGAACGGCCCCATCGGCCGCGCCTCCCACGCCATCAGGTCCCAGGCCCGCCAGGCGTTCACCAGCACCGCGCCGAAGACGTGGGCGGGGAAGTCGGAGGTGCTCAGAGGGTACGGCGGCGCCGACGGCACCCCGACCACGTATCCGAGCTCGGCCGACAGGTCCAGCTTGGCCGTCGGGCCCACGTGGCCGCGTCCCAGCTGGCCGCTCGGGCGCACGACCGGCGCCCCCGACACGGTGACGGCGGCGGCTCTGCCGTACTGGCCGACGGGCATGTGCCGCCACGTGCGGGGCAGCGGATCGCGCTCGGGCGGCAGGAACATGCGGCCCACGTTCGTGGCGTGCTCCAGCGACGTCTGGAACAGCAGCAGGTCCGCCACGTTGAACGGCAGGTGCAGCCGCACCTCCTTGAGCGGCGTCAGCGCGGGAAGGACGTGCGGCCTGCGGCTCTCGTCGGTGAGCAGCTCCAGCAGGTCGGCGCGGACGTTGTGCCACACCCGCGGACCCGCGGCGAGGAAGGAGTTGAGCGTGCCGCTGGCGAACCAGTACGCGGGCGGCAGCGCGCCCTGCGTCGTGAGCAGGTGCATGTCGAGGACGTATTCGCCGATCGCCACCCCCACTCGCGGCAGCTCCCCGCGGCGCGAGAACACGCCGAAAGGGAGATTGAGCAGAGGGAAGTCGCTTCCCTCGGGGACCGGCACCCACGACATGATCGCCACGGCTGGCTGATTCCCTCACCCGGGTCAGGGGGCCGTGGGCGTACGGTCAAACTTTCATTCCTCAGGCGGTAACGGGGTGCTGCGCAGGCGTCCCGAGGGCGCCGGGACCTCGTCCCGCTCGCTGTCGTCGGCCTGTTCGGGACCGTGGCCGGGGTCGGCGGCCTGCTCCTCTTCCCCTTCCGCTTCCTCTTCCTCTTCCACGAACACGCGTACCGGCTGGGTGTCGGCGTCGCGGTCGGTGACCTCCGGCGTCCTGGGGTGGACGAGCACGTCGGTCGGCTTGACGCGGTCGCCCCAGCGCACGGGCTCTGGCTCTTTCTGAGGCTCTTCTTCTGGCTCTGGTTCGGGGGGTGACCAGCGGGTGACCCGCTCCGACAGCGGCGGCAGTTCCTCCGTCTCCTCCGTCTTCGGTGGTTCGGGCCGGTGGAAGGGCACGATGTCCGGCTCGGGCTCCGCCTCTTCCGGTACGGCCGCGCGTCCCGCCTGCACGTGCTTGATCAGGAGCAGCCACAACCACAGCGCCACGGCCAGCATGATCCAGGGGGCGAGGGCCACGCCCAGGGCGGCCTGCCGTACATCGAAGGAGAAACGCAGCGCCGTCGCCACGTTGACCGCCGCGGCCGCGACGATCAGCAGCACGAGCGCGGTCGCGGCCTGGGCGCGCACGAGCGGCCGGGCCGTGCGCAGCAGCAGGACGCCGGTCAGCGCGACCACGAGCACCGCGTCGAACGCGGCCGGATAGAAGAACGCGAGCTCGGGCCGGGCCTCACCGAGGATGGCCAGCTCGCGCAGATCGTCGAAGGACAGGGCGCAGGCGGCGCCGGTCAGGGCGGCCACCGCGAGTCCGGCAAGGGCGAGGCCCAGGCGGCGCAACGTGGAGGGGGGAGTCACTTCCATGGCGAATTCGAGACTACAGAAGAATGGGTGACAGCAAGCGATCAAGGGAGATTCCATGGCAGAGCTCTCCGACGACGTGCGGAGGCTGTTCGACGGCCCCAACTACGCGACGGTGACCAGCATCAATCCGGACGGCGGGCCGCAGGCGTCGGTGATCTGGGTGCGCACGGACGGCGACGACATCCTGTTCTCGACCGTCAAGGGCCGGCGCAAGCCGCGCAACTACGAGCGCGACCCGCGCACCAGCATCGTCGTCATCGACCCGGACAACCCGTTCAGGTACGCCGAGGTACGCGGCATGGTCACCCTGGAAGAGGACCCCGCGGGCGACCTCATCCAGGAGCTGTCGCGCAAGTACACCGGTGCGGCCTGGGAGGAGCATGCGGGGGCGGAAAGGCTGATCGTCCGGGTACGTCCGGAGAAGGTCTTTCTCAAGGGGTGATTGTCGGCATGCGACGCCACCCGAGGCGTTAGCCTTTCTTTCGTGAGCCTGCACCTTTACGACACCAGCACGCGCGCCATCCGTGAATTCGTTCCGGTCGAAGCCGGCCGGGCGTCGATTTACCTGTGTGGGGCCACCGTGCAGGCGCCCCCGCACATCGGGCACATCCGCTCGGGCGTCAACTTCGACGTGCTCAGGCGCTGGCTGACGCGCTCCGGTTACGACGTGACCTTCTGCCGCAACGTCACCGACATCGACGACAAGATCATCAGGGTGTCGGCCGAGGAAGGCGTGCCCTGGTTCGTCGTGGCCGAGCGCAACCAGCGCGCCTTCACCTGGGCCTACGACACGCTGGGCTGCCTTCCGCCCACCGTCGAGCCGCGCGCCACCGGCCACGTGCCCGAGATGATCACGCTGATGGAGCGGCTGATCGAGCGCGGTCACGCCTACGCCTCGGGCGGCGACGTCTACTTCGACGTACGCTCCTACGCCGACCGCTACGGCTCGCTGTCGAACCAGCGGCTGGAGAACATGCGGCCCGCCTTCGACTGCGACGACGACTCCCACAAGCGCGACCCGCGCGACTTCGCCCTGTGGAAGGGCGAGAAGCCGGGCGAGCCGACCTGGCCGACGCCGTTCGGACCCGGGCGGCCCGGCTGGCACCTGGAGTGCTCGGCCATGGTCACCAAGTACCTGGGCCCCACCTTCGACATCCACGGCGGCGGGCTCGACCTGATCTTCCCGCACCACGAGAACGAGATCGCCCAGTCGCAGGCGGCCGGCGACGGCTTCGCCCGCTACTGGATGCACAACGGCATGCTCAAGATCGGCGCCGAGAAGATGAGCAAGTCGCTGGGCAACTCGCTGCTCATCCCCGACCTGGTGCAGAAGGTGCGGCCGGTCGAACTGCGCTACTACCTGGCCGTGCCGCACTACCGCTCCTCCATCGAATACTCGGAGGAGGCGCTGCTGGAGGCGGCAGCGGCGTACCAGCGCATCGAGGGCTTCGTGACCAGGGCCGCGGAGGTCATCCACGACGTGGACGCCCACGCGCCCCTTCCCCAGGCCTTCGCCGACGCCCTCGACGACGACCTCGGCACCCCGCAGGCCGTGGCCGTCATCCACGAGGTCGTCAGGGAGGGCAACGTAGCGCTGTCCAAGGGTGACAAGGAGGCGGTGGCCCGCCTGCTGGCCGAGACCCAGAACATGCTGGACGTCCTGGGCCTCGACCCCCGCTCGCCCCAGTGGCGTACCGGCGGCTCCGACCTCAAGCCCGTCGTCGACGCGCTGGTGGCGGTGGCGCTCGAGCAGCGCAAGGCCGCCAGGGAGCGCAAGGACTACGCGGCCGCCGACGCCATCCGCGACCAGATGACCGCCCTCGGCATCGTCGTCGAGGACACCCCGCACGGTCCCCGCTGGGAACTGGCGCGCTGAATTTCGCCGGTACCCTTGGTCCCATGGCAGCAGGTGGTAGGGCGTCCGGTCGACCGGCGAAGAAGAAGGGCCCGGCCAAGGGCACCGGTGGGCAGAAGCGGCGCAGCCTGGAGGGCAAGGGCGCGACGCCGCCCGCCCACATGCGCCACTGGTTCAAGGACAAGTCCCGCGAGGAGCGCATCGCCCGCGAGGCCAAAGGCGGCGCCGGCCGCCAGCCGGCCCGCCAGCGGCGCTCCGAGGACGCCCCCGAGTACATCGGCGGCCGCAACCCGGTCCTGGAGGCCATGCTGGCGGGCGTCCCCGCCAGCGCCCTCTACGTCGCCCAGCGCCTGGAGAACGACGACCGCGTCCGCGACTCCATCAAGATCGCGGCGGAGCAGGGCATCGCCCTGCTGGAGGTCAGCCGCGACAAACTCGACCGCCTGACCGAGGGCGCCGTCCACCAGGGTATCGCCCTGCAGATCCCCGCCTACGACTACGCCCATCCCACCGAACTGATCACCCTGGCCGAGGACGCCGCCGAGATCCCGCTGATCGTGGCCCTGGACGGCGTCACCGACCCCCGCAACCTCGGCGCCATCGCCCGCTCCGCCACCGCCTTCGGCGCCCACGGCATGCTCATCCCCTCCCGCCGCTCCGCCGGAGTGACCGGCGGCGCCTGGAAGACCTCCGCCGGCACCCTCGCCAACCTCCGCGTCGCCCGCGCGTCCAACCTCACCGCGGCGCTACGGGAGTACCGGGAGGCCGGCCTGTTCGTGGTCGGCCTCGACGGCGAGGGGACCGTGGACATCGGCGACGTCTCCCTCTTCACCGAGCCGCTTGTTGTCGTGGTGGGGTCGGAAGGGAAGGGGTTGTCCCGGTTGGTACGGGAGCAGTGTGACGCGCTGGCCAGGATTCCGATGCAGGCGGCGGCCGAGTCGTTGAATGCTGGGGTGGCGGCTGGGGTTACCTTGTATGAGGTGGCTCGTCATCGGCGTGGGTGAGCGTCTACACTGATGGGCTGTGCCGACGTAGCTCAATCGGCAGAGCATCTGTCTTGTAAACAGAAGGTCAGGGGTTCGATTCCCCTCGTCGGCTCTGCACGTGAAAGGCCCCTTTCCTCGATCGGGAAGGGGCCTTTTTGATCTTGTACAGCACGGTTGTACAGCTACGGGTTCAGCCATCGAGGCGCTTGTTAAGCTTCTTCAGGGCTTTGCGCGTCTCCGGGGTGGGGATCTGGGTGTAGACGTTCATGGTCACCGAGATCTGAGAATGCCTGAGGATCTGCATCGCGACTCTCGGATGGACGCCCAGGGCGGCCAAGAGGGATGCGCATGTGTGGCGGGTGTCATGGACGCGGATCGCTGGGACGCCGGCGTTGTGGCAGTGCGATGCGAAGGCGCGGTTGAAGTTGCGCGGTTCGACCGGGGTGCCGTTCCGGGTGGTGAAGACGAGGTCGGTGTCGGGCCAGTTCTCGGCGGCATTTTCTGCTGCGGTCTGCTTGGTCCTGCGGTGGTGGAGGCCGGCGATGCACAGGCCCAGGAGCGGGAGCGTGGTCGTCGAGCCGTCCGTCTTGGTGGTGTCGCGGTGAAGCAACTGGCCGCCGACTCTTGTGAGCTGGTGGGAGATGGCCACCTCTTCGGTCTGGAAGTCGACGGCTGACCAGGTCAGGCCCAACACTTCGCCCCGCCGGAGGCCGAGAACGAGGATCAGGACGTAGGCGGCGTATAGCGGGTCGTCGACCTTCCGGAGGTGTTCGAGGAATCGGCGTGCTTCGTCGACGCTCCACACGCTTTTGGCTTTGCGCTTCTTGGTCTGGCTTGCGCTGGGCAGACTGGTGAGAGCTGCGACGTTCTTGGATAGCAGTTCTTCGCGGATCGCTTGGTTGAGTGCTGCGCGCAGAGTGCGGCGAATGCCGATGATCGTGTAGCGGGCGGGGTAGCTCTTGCAGCATTCGCCCTTGGCGCAGCACTTTCTGCGCCGGCGCTCACCGGATGATCAACCACGAGGTCCGCGCTATCTATCCACACCGCTGGGCCGTTCCACATGCGGCATGGCGGAACCTCTTCGCCACGGCCACGAAAAGGATCGAAATCCTCACCTACAGTGGGCTGTTTCTCGCCGAGGACGCAGGGCTTATGAACCTGATCGCCGAACGTGGTAGTGCCGGAGTACGACTCCGTATCCTCCTAGGCGATCCGGACAGTACCGAGGTCGCTGCGAGAGGCGTAGACGAGGGAATCGGCGCAGACGTCATGGCCGCCCGCGTCCGCAACGCCCTCACACTATTCAGCCCTCTCCAAGAGGTGCCGAGCGCGGGTATTCGCCTTCACCGCACTGTGCTCTACAACTCGATCTATCGAGCCGACGACGATCTCTTCGTCAACGCCCACGCCTATGGCACGAAAGCTCCAGACGCACCCGTCATCCACCTTCATCACGTCGGTCCCCACGGCACCACAGCCGTCTATCTCACCGGTCTGGAACGCGTTTGGGCCAGAGCGAGCCCCGTCCGCAGCACATGTTGAGCCTGCAACCCAAATATCTCTACGGCTATCAAGCCGCCGCCCGCTGGGCGGCCGGGCGGTCCGGGCGGGCGTGCGGCCTCTCCGGGCCGGTCCCGCCCGGCCACCCCGCCGCACCAACGAACGCAGGCAGAACCGTGTACAGAACGTTCCCAGCACCACGAGGGATGCCGACTCCCGGACTGAGCCGATGAGGTCAAAGCATGCCTCCGGCGGGAGCACTCCGGCACCGAGGTGATCGTCACACGGCCCTGAACGTAGACGGGTGGCTGGGGGCTGATCACCTCGCACACCATCGACCCACGCAAGTCCAGCAGACCGACTCCTACGTATCAAGCCCGGCTCTGACCGCAGGACAACGCATGATCGAGGAACGGCGACTGGCGAACGTACACGCGAAGCCGAGCTTGACACTCCGTCCCCGGCCCGCTGCCGCTACGCGGTGAGTCGACGGCGTACGGGGTGATCAGGGCCTGTAGATGAGTGCTGGCCGCACGGGCGGGACCTACCGCGCGTCGCCCAGGAGCGGCGCGGCCCAGAGCCGTTGCGCTTCGGCAGAGGCCAGTTGCTGGCGAGCGGCGCCTTGGCGATCAAACGGCTCTTCCCGAAATAGCGGCACATTATTGCAATGAGTAGTTCTGGCAGGCTTGGCGCACCTACGATTGAACCCGTGGCCACCTCCGATGTGATCGCGATCATTGCTGCCATCATCGCGGTAGCTTCCTTGTTATATGCTCGTCGATCCGCAATCGCTGCGGTGCATTCGGCCAAGGCTGCTGCCGACTCTGCCCATGCAGCTGCTCGAAGCGCGGACGCCGATGAGCTTGCGGCCGTTCAGCAGGCGCGAACCGAAGCCGACTCCGGACGTGTAAGGGTCTACGTCAGCTTGGAGCGCTCCCAGGGGTGGAGGCTCACCTACCTCGGAAAGGAGATCTGCGACCAGTACATATTCGAGTTCGCCAATCAGGCGGATTTCGAGGGGAACTGGCTCGAAGCTCCTGTCAGAGGCATCCTCGTTAACGAGGACACGCGCACCATCGTCGTGGACGATTCATGGTCATGTGTAGGCGGATCTACTCCGCTATGGCCTGATCCTCTTCCCGAGCCCATAAGCGATCATCGTGGAGTTCGAGTACCGCCTGGCGGGGCCGTCATTCTCGAAACGACTATCGGTGCGTGGACCGAACGTTGGCGAGAGCTGTGGGCCGAGAACAATTTGGATGAGCTTTGGTCCCACGGCCCTGCGGCCTCCCTGCGCGTGTGGGCTGCTCAAGAAGGCGATGGAGTGGACTACGCGGCGGAGGACTGCCACAGTCCGCCTAGCGGATGGGAAATCCGGATAGGTGTATATGACTGGGCGTTGGAGCCGAGGCCCAAGGATGACCCGGACGCGCTCACTTGGGGTGTGCGCGGCAAGCCATCATTCATCGTTACCCGCTCGCCCTATCGACCATCTCCTCAGAGCATCCACGAGCTCATGTGATCGGGGCGAGCGGGAGATTGGAAGCTTCTGACACCAGCCCGATCTGCGGCTGTGCAGTCGTTTGACCACCGCGCTGCTGAGTGACCAACTGCGTGACAACCGAGGCGTACAAGTGTGGACGTCTATGGACCTCACCAGACTGTTTACACGGTTCAGTCCGGCTAAGGAGCTTGATAAAGACCGCGATCAAGTGGCTTCGCATCGAACTGGTCGGGCCGCGACGATCGCTCACTTCGGTACCGGCACTGGCGGTTGGGGCGATCGCTGCCGCGAACCGACTTCGTCGGTCCGGCCACCGGTCTTTGCGTGATGCTGTCCGTAGTGACAGTCCTTATCGTGCAGCACCGAGGAGAAGCAGCAGCCACCAACGGCGTGACTCCGCGTGGCGCCAGGGGCCAGCGCGGAGTCAAGCCGTTAGAGGCGTCATGGCCGAGTAAGCCCCCTCCGACGGAACCGTCAAGATAAAGCTCCTAGGCCCCCTCGCCCAGTTTTCTATGATCCGTATATCCTGGTCGGACGCATCAGGCAGATCTCGAAGCTTCTGAGAGTCGGCGATAAGGAACAGTGGCGGCTCTTCAAAGGTGCGGAGGTGTGGCTCGAATTCCGCTGCCAGTCTGTGCGCTGCGGCATGTAGGACGTCATCCTCAACCACCGCTCCTGGCTCAGCGTGCAGCGCCCATACTATAAGCGGCCGCAACCTGCGACCATACTCCTTCTCCGACAGATTCTGCATGTCGAGCGAGAACTTCAATGCGTCGAGGACGCGCTTTCGCACATTAAGACGCCAGTTTGACTCGGTAAGGAGCTTGACGTCTATTCCGAGACTTAGACGAGGTCCGATAGCCACCGCGTCCACACGTGCCGCCTTACCAAGCTTGACATTTTGGAAGGCTTCGCCATCTCGCCCCATCAGACGGGTGACGAGCTTCACAGCTGCATCTTCAGCGTCGACATAGTGTCGAGTTATGGATGCGCGTGCATTTCTAGCTATGTTTGCCGAGACGTCACTCCGCGGTTGAGGAGGAGACGCCTGCCCATTCACGCTCGCGGCATGCTGATCAACGGATACTTCTTCAACGACCTCCTCGGCCTTTCTCTCTACCGACTCACTAGCCTCTTCAGGACTTTCCAACTTCGCTTTAACAATTTGAGCTACTTCTTCGTCGAGCTTCTCCTTCTCGGCCTTGAGTTTGCCCAATTCGGCTTCTTCCCGAAGAACAAGGTGCTTCTGCCTCTGCCACCACTTTAAACCGCCCCAGGTGATCAGAAGTAGACCAGCAACTGCGAGGCCTCCAGAGATATACGGCCATGAGCTGAGCAGCCAACGGATCTGCTCCTGCTGCGCCGAGAATATTTGTTTACCGATGGGCGTCAGCTCTCTTAAGTTTTTCTCCGGCGTACCTGCCACCGTCTTCTCTTGAAGTAAGAAGATAGGAATAGCAAGCCCGGCAGCAATCAAGAGAGCCCCGACGCTGACGAGGAACTTGTTGAAGTCCGCGTACTCGAACTTGGGCAACACGCTGCGATGCTAGCGGATTCCAGCAGACTCGACAGGACAAGTGAGATTTTTGCAGATTGACCGAATCTACACGTCTGGGAGCCGGCAACAGCGACATCCAAGTCTCTCGTCCAGCGCGCAGGCGAGAACAGGAGCGCATCCCAACATGGCGCACGACCGACTATATGTTGACGTTCGCCTCATAGGCCTCAGACGAGGCCGGGCAGGGGCTGAGGCGCCGAAGGGCCGCACCTGGGCGCCGGTCGGCGCCCGTGGTGGTGACGGTATGCGGTAGGGGGTTCTGGCCGGGTCAACAGGGCCGGCGTCGTGGCCTACGGGACGGCGAACGCCCGCACCTGTTCTACACCCTGCACATCTACCACGGCCGCAAGGGCGAGCCCAAGACGTTCTCTTGGATCGACTACCACCTGATCGTGGCCACCCACCAGCGCCTGGGCGCGCGCCACTGGTCTGGTGCTGGGACAACCTGAACGTGCACCTGACCGGCCAGTTCACCGAGTTCGCCGCCGAGCACGCCGACTGGTTGCGCATCGTCCAATTACCCGCCTACGCACCCGAGCTAATCCCCGTCGAGGGCGTCCGGTCCCTACCGCGCCGGGCCCTGGCCAACTTCGCCGTCGCCGACCTGCCTGGACCCGTCCGGATCGTCAAACGCAAGCTGAAGAAGATCCAGTACCGGCCTCATCTGCTCACCGGTTGCCTGACCCAGACCGAGCTCACCCTCGATACCCGGCAAAGACATGACCGACCCTACGAATTCAACCTGTGTAACAGCAGCTCTGGACTGCCCTGGATCGATCGGGACGACGCGGCGGTCCGGCAGCAGATCAGGAGGCGGGCATGGAACGGCTGTGGACGCTCTCAACCTTCCTACGGATCAGAAGGCGGCACAGCGGCTGAAGCCGTGACGATCGCGGACTTCGGTGCCCGTCGTACGGGCTGGGGCGATCGGTGGCAAGGCCTTCCTCCGTCGGGCCTTGCCACCGAGTGACCTTGGCAGAGATGACAGCAGCACTGACAGCAACGTCCCCACATGCCGACGCATCTGCGCCACCGTCCACACGCGGCTGAGCACGGTCTCGATCGCCCGAGCAGGGCGATCGGTCCGCCTGAAAAGCGGACGGTCATGCTCGATACGAGGCGAACGACAATACTGGCAGGATCTCCGCCAGCGCTGCCAGATTGTCGCGCGAGAGATCGAGTCGCACGTGGCTCCCGTTTTGATCAGGTCGCCAACCGGCGTGCAGAGCTCTGGCCACAACAGCAGCTACCAGGGCCGGCCGTACCGTTGCCGTCTCTTCTCCGAGCCAGCTGTCGGGACGATGGAAGGGCAGCGATACCACGAGGACCTGGGCTGGTGCGTCGGCCAGTTGGACGGCGAATGTCATAGGGCTCCAGCCGTTGCCCTGGTCGTAGGTGGGCTTGTGGCGAATCCGCCAGCGGTAGACGACACCATCGACGGTGATGAGCCGGGAGCCCTTCTTCGGTATGGCCACACGCACCTCCGATCATGGTCTGCTCCGTGGCTGTTCCGTGCGAGGCCGTAAGCAACGAAAGGCCACAGCAAGCGTATGCCCTTCTCGGACGCTTGATCGAGTAGTTTTCCCGGTGGCCGGACCTGGGATCGAAGAACATGCAAATCTTCGAGGGCGCAGACCGGCGGACCGATACCGCTGCAGCGACGTTTACTGATCAGCGAACCATTTGCGAAACGATCTTCCAGCCGACCGTGCTCGATTCCTGAGTTCCTACAGCTCAAGAGGTTGGTTCTCGCCCGAGGAATCCCGCTCTCCTAATGCGGGTGTCGAAGGCTCTGCCCCGCGGCTTCCGTTCCTCGGGCCTGGAGTCCTGCGGTACGGGTCCACTTGCTACCGGCTGGCGGAACTGCTCGCCGGCCGGATGCGGCGGACAGCGCCACCGCCGTGCGTGATCCCATCCCACCAACCCTTGTCTCTCGTCTGACCTGTGCGTTGGCCCGCTGGCTTGGGGTATGCATTTCCCTCATCGTGAAGTGCTTCGGCTTGGCCTCTCACAGGACCTACTCCCGACGGAGCGTGATCGCCATGAGATCTGTCGCTGCGAGGATCTTTGCGTGATGAGGCGAGGTATGGCGGCGGCGGTTCTGCTGATGGCCGCATCCATGGTGACTGTGGGGCCTGCCGCGCGGGCCGATACGGTCGTGGATCCGGCTGGTGCCATTCAGCGCCAACTCGTTCCGGGCCATGGGGTGAAGATCGTCCAACGTTCGCGGATGCGCATGCTCGGCGAGTGGTCTGCGACCGAACCGGTGCGCGGTGTCGTCGGATTCGGCAAGGGCAAGATTGTCGCGACGGACTTGAGGGACTTCAACTCGGCACCTGACGGCACACGTAACATCTGCATCGGCAAGCGCGGCTACCAACTCTACGCCGAGCCCGACCCTGACCGTCCGCTGCCGCCAGGCAAGACCTGGGTGACCTACGAATGGCCGTGCCGGCTCGTACTGAAGTCAGGATTCCATCTCAGCCTCAGCGATCCGGCCACGCTGCGAGCGGTACTGGCCACCACCGTGCGCAAGCGGCCCGCCGGGGTCTATGACGGTGTGCCCACAACCCTCCACGAGGGGAGCATCACTTTCGCCCAGCTTCACAGAGTGAACCCGGGCATGCGCATCGGCTTCCGCAACATCCCGCCTACCGGCAAGTACGCCTCCTGGAAGGTGTCCTGGCGGTTGTGGATCGGCCGTGACCAACTCGTCCGCAGGGCGTGGAGCTCCTGGCGCGACCCGAATGACAGCCGCGGCAGGACCGCCAACGAGGAGCCGTATCACGTCTTCGATGCGGACCTCCGGTTGTCACACTGGGGGATGAAGGTGGACATCCAACCACCACCCGCAGATGAGACGGTGGCGTCGAAGGACTTGGTCGACTGAATCGGCCTGCGCCGGAAGCGCAGCCGCCCATTCCACTCTCAGGGCTCGTTGCCTTCAGAATGGATGATCTCAGCTGTACAGCACGGAGATACAGCAACGCCCCCAGACAGCGGCTCATCACGACGAACCCCTCCGCATGCCTGACCAGGGCGGCGACGTCTCAGCTACCCCTCCGTATCTGTCTTGTAAACAGAAGGTCAGGGGTTCGATTCCCCTCGTCGGCTCTGCATACAGAAGCCCCTGAGCAGGTGGTTCTTGCTCAGGGGCTTCTGCTTTGTCAGGACAATTATGCGATCTTGCTAACACCCTTGCTAACAGCGGTCGCGAAGATCTCGGCGGCGGTGGCTGCCTGCTCGGTGATAACGTGGGCGTAGACGCGCAGGGTGATGGCCGGGTCGCCTGGATCACGCGTGCCGAGCGGGAACGATCTGATGCAGGAGTTCGGCATCGCTTGTATGACAGTGCACAACGGCATGCGCGCTCTCCGCGACGAGGGCGACATCTACACCATCCACGGTTTGGGCAGCTTCGTCAGCCAGCCCGAGCCTGATCCCGGTGAATGAGAACGTTCTCTACGGGTTCAAAGGCCGCCCGTCTACGGCGGCCGGCGCGCGTCGGGCGGTCGCTGGCCGCGCTGCGGCTTTTCGGCCGATCGCGGCCAGCGCCGCCCACGCGCTCAGATCACCGCGACAATCAGCTTGATTCGGGCCTACCAGGCCATCACCGCGCGCCCAGCCGACCAACACTTCAACGTGCCGGGCGCATCCGTCTGGTCACTTCGGCATCCAGGGGAGAGGCACGAAAGCAGCCACTCCCCCCAGGACCGCAACAACGGCCCCAATGGTTGCCAGGGACTCGCGCGGTTGGGTCCAGAGGCCGCGGTTCATCTTGGCCCACTTGGTGCGGGCGAACCGCATTTTTACCTTCTGCCACTTGTGCTGGCGCCTGTGGCAGCCGAGAAGCAAGCCGTATGCGTTTTCACGGCAGGATGTTCCGTCACGGTTAACGGCGCCACACCACACCGGCATTCGAAAGACGAAGAAATAGCTGGACAGGGCGGCCAAGCTAAGGATCATGACGGGGGCAACCTCGGGAATCCAGCCTGCCACAGCAGCGATAAGGGCAGCAAAGGGGACGAAACCCCAATACCTAGCTGGACCAGCCTTCCCTTTGCTCCTGCTCCTTGTTGTCATGTGCGGAAATTAGCGCCCTCTTGCGATAGTTGACCAGCAATGCTGTGCTACCGAACAAGTCACTCGAACGTTGCTTGACATGTGGCAGTAGTTACAGTACCGGGCTCTGATCGGCGGCTTGTCGGCCGCAGGTCTTTGCTTCTCGGGCTCTAGGGCGGGTCTCCGGAAGCAGCTGAATGCAGACTCCGTAAGGCCTTGATTGCGAAGTCTATCCGAGGTGATCTTTAAAGCGTTTTCCCGGGTCATCCACAGACTCGTGAGTTCTCTGGCGCCCGTGCCCACTCTTCTCGGGGACACGTACGCTCCCGGCTAGCTTCGACCACGACAGGCTGGTACCTCGAGATCGCCCTGGTTTGGGCGCCACGGAACAGCGATGGTGGGTACGTAATAGGAGCAACGGTTATCTAAGGCCTTTCGCGGCTAACCAGCAAGCTTCAGCAAGCCAACCTTGACCAGGAGGTCGCGTGGACAGCGCGATGTGGGTTGCGATCTTGACAGGTGGGACAGCGATCCTGGCGGGATGGGTGACGAGCCTGGGGAACGCTCGCACAGTACGAATCCAGGCTGAAGCGTCCGCTAGGGCTCAGCACTATACCCAGATTCGGGAAGCACGTCGGACGGCCTACCTTGAGTTCTTAGAGCAGGCCCACATCACTGGCGAGCTCTACTACAGGCTCGGCGACATCTACATCCAGGTGACGCAGCAGCAGGAGCAGTTAGTAAGGATTCAGGACTTACGTACTGCTCTGCGGAACGCCTATGATCCGCTGGCTCGATGCGCCAGGGTAGTTCTCCTCGAAGGGCCGGAAGTCATTGCCGAAAGGGTAGAAGCTGTTAAGCGGGCGGCAACTGATGCCAACGGAGCACTGTGGTTCATCGCGCAAGAGGCCCCGGAAGCGCGCTCCCGTTTTGACAACGCCCACCAGGCGTTCCGCGACCAGCTGCAGAGTTTCATCGAAACGGCCCGAACTACCATAGGTTCCCCGTAGCGGGGCTGTCCTAGAAAGCCAAGCGTGCCTGCGCTCTTGTGGCGGCACCTGGCCTCCAAGCCTGGACAGGTCGAAAGCCGGGGATATGGATGCCCTGAATTCTCCGAGCTCGTGCGGGTGCGTCTATTCGGAGTCACGCCACAGTCCCCGAGGTCGCCGGGGCATGGCTCCATCTGGAGTCCTTGACTCTCCACGTGGATGTTCGCGCCGACTGGTCGCTTCGGGTCGAACGGTCCGAGCTGCGACTCGGCTACGCGATGGAAGAGCTGGGAAGCCGCGTCGACATCGACCCTGCCTCCGACGAAGTTCCTTTTGCACGGCACGTGGGCGAACGGCTCGTACGTGTCGTGGAGAGGGTCGATAGTGACGACACCACAGAGCGTGTGGGAGCGGAGTTCGTATTCGACTTGGGGTCTGTACGCGCGGAGACGTTCGGCGGGGATCTACGGCTGACCGATTGCGGGATTCGATGAGGGCTGCCGCGAGGCTTCCGCTCCTCGGGCCTGGAGGTCCTGCGGCGCGGGTGCTCTTGCCATCGAGATGACATGGCTGAGGTCGAGTCTCGGACGCTCGTGGACGACGGTGGACTCATCTCAGGAGCGGCGTTTCCATTTGCCAGACGGTTGCTAGATCAACTCACGCGGGCTGGCGAGGCGAGCCTTGCTGCGGGCGGGGAGCGCTTTCAGACGAGTAGGTGTGTGCCCTGGTAGAGAGTTTCGGTGGCGGGATGATGGCCGTGGCCGATCCGTCGGATATTCAGGTGTGCCGCGCCACGCTGATCGATACCGTAGGAGACAGTTCACGGGACCTGAAGGGCGCGGGTCGAAGAGCGTCGGTTGTCTTCAACGCATCTGCGCTTCCCCCGGGTCGTGTGAGCTGGTCAGGTCTGGTGCTGGCGCGGGTCGAAGTCTCGTCGGTTATCCACTGTTAATGGAGAGGTTGCGGGTTCGAGTCCCGTCGGAGGCCTGGGTCTCCGTAGCTCAATTGGCAGAGCTCTTAATGCCGGTGGGCGCACCTACATCCGTGTCAGTTCCAGACCTGATCGCTCGTCAGCTCTGCCGGCGGTACGGGTCGAATCTCTATCGGTTATCGCCTCCCATGCGGGTGACGCAGGTTCGAATCCTGCCGGGCCGGCCACGTCGGCCTGTCGTCTAGCGGCCAAGGACGCCTTAACACCGGTGAGTCCCCCACATCCGTTCCGCCGGCAGGGCTGACGAGCAGGGGAGCGGGTCGAAGGTCGTCGGTTATCGGGATCAGAAGGTCGCAGGTTCGAATCCTGCTCACCCGAAGTTTCGGGTGGTGGCGCAGTTTGGTAGCGCGTCTGATTTACTCGGCGGTCATCACCACATCCGCTCCCCTTCGTCATATCCGCCCATTGGGCGGGTCGAATCGAAGGAGCGCATCCATGGCCGTACGTGATCCCCTCGCGAATGTCTCCGCGATCGTCACCCCGCAGACGCAGCCGATCCCCGGCCGCGACGACCAGGTGAAGAACGCCGCCGGCGGCTACGTCTTCGACAAGGACCTGTGGGCCAAGGTGGAGGACTTCCTCATCCTCGGCACCACGGGCGGCACCTACTACGTGAGCGAGAAGAAGCTCACCGGCGACAATGCCGGCGTGCTGTTCTCCGCCATCGCCGAGGACGGTCCGCGGGTTGTCCGGCTGCTCACCGAGATCTCGACGGCTCGCCCGCCGCGGGCTCCGAAGCCGCGTCCTGCTCTGTTCGCGCTGGCCGCGTGCTACGCCATGGGTGATCCGGACACCCGGCAGGCGGCGAAGGTCGCGCTGGCGAAGGTCGCCCGCACCACCGACCACCTGGCCCAGTTCTTCGGCTATTACAAGAACCTGGGTGGAAAGCGGACCGGCCGAGGCACGGCGCCCACGGTCGGCCGTTCGCTGCGTACGGCGCTCGGTTCCTGGTTCCTGGCCGGCGACGCCGACAGCGTGGCGTTCAAGGCGTGCAAGGCTCGCCAGCGGAAGACGCCTCAGGGTGAGACGTTCGACCTGCGGGATGTGTTGCGCATCGCTCACCCGGCAGCCGATAACGGCCAGCGCAAGGTCCTGTTCGGCTGGATCGCCGGCAATGTCGCCGACGATGAGGCCCGCGCCGAGCTGCCCGCAGTGGACCGGTTCCTGACCGCGAAGGCCGCCACCACACCGGCCGAGGCGGTCCGGGTCGTCACGGAGGCGAACGTGCCGTGGGAGTTCCTGCCGGACGCGATGCTGCGCGAGAGCACGGTGTGGGAGGCGTTGATCGAGACGGTCGGCCTGACCGCCCTGATCCGCAACCTGGCCCGCATGACACGCATCGGCGCCCTCAAGCCGATGTCGGAGGCGACTTCGCGGGCGGTGCTGCGGCTTACGGACCGGGAGGCGATCTTGCGCGCCCGGATCCACCCGATGGACGCCTGGCTCGCCATGCGCGTTTACGGCTCCGGCCGGGCGCAGCCCAACCCGCGCGCCGACGTCCAGACCTGGAAGCCCGTACCTGCGATTCTGGACGCGCTGGAGGAGACGTACGAGCTGGCCTTCGGCACCGTCGAGCCGTCCGGCAAGCGGCTGCTGATCGCAGTGGACTCATCCGGCTCCATGAGCAGCCAATGGAGTAGCGGCGTCGTCGTGGGCGGCTCCACCATCGGCTCCCCGTACGAGGTCGGCTGTGCCATGGCCGTCATGCTGTCCCGCATCGAGAAGGGCAACGTGCACGTCATCGATGTGGACACGAGCGTCCACGCCTCGAAGGTGACGCCGCGTACCAACCTGCGCGAGATCGCACGGTGGCGGCCCTCGGGCGGCGGAACCGACCTGTCGCTGCCGTTCACCTGGGCGAAGCGGGAGAGGCTCAACGTGGACGGCATCGTCGTGTTCACCGACAACGAGACCTGGGCCGGCCGCTCACACCCGGCACAGGCTCTGGCCGCCTACCGCCGTTCCGTCAGCCCGGCCGCCCGTGTGGTCGTGGCCGCGATGACCGCGGCGGGCTACTCGGTCGGCGACCTCAAGGACGACGGCGTCCTGAACGTCGCAGGGATGGACGCTTCACTGCCGCTCATCGTCAACGGATTCGTGCGCTGACCTGGGCAATGCAAAATCGGACTTCAGCGTACGCATGCCCTTGGCCAGGAGAGATCCCGGTCAAGGGCTTGGCCGGTCGGGGGTGAAGTCATACCGCGCGCCAGCAGGTCGAGACGGACGTGGCCGCCAACAAGGCGATGGCGGAGGCTCAGGGCGCTCGCTGGCAGAAGTTTCTTAACGGGGCGGCTCCAGGGTCACCTTGATCGCTCCTGCGGATCTGTCGCGGGCGACTCGGAACGCTTCGGCGGCGGCGTTCAGCGGGAATCGGTGGGTGATGACGGTTTCTGCGATCTCGGGCCGGGTGGCGAGCATGTCCGCGGCCTGGCCGAACTCGCGCACGCCGCCGGGTCGGCCGTAAGCCATGGCGTTGATGTAGGTCAGTTCCTTGATGAGGCTGTGTGCCGCCGGGATGCTGATGGTGTCGTTGTAGACGCCCAGCACGATGATCCGTGCGCCGGCCGCGGCCAGTTCGGCGCATCGGGCCAGGCCTGATGAGCTGCCGGCGGCGTCGATGACGACGTCGTACGTGCCCTGTGGGCGTCCTGCGCCGAGGTGCTTCGCGGCTGACGTCTGGTGCTCGTAGCGGGCTTCCAGATCGACGTCGAAGCCCAGGTGGCGCGTAACGGCGGCCGCGAGGAGCGCGATGGATCCTCCGCCGACGATGACCACTCTTTCGCCGGGCAGCAATCCGGCCTTTCGCACGCCGTGCCATGCGACGGCGGCGGGTTCCACCAGGCAGGCATCCTGTACGGGCAGGCTGGCGGGCAGCGGTAGCAGCGTGTATTCCGGGACCACCACGGATTCCGCCATTCCGCCATCCCGGAAGATGCCCAGCGTGCCGTGCGCCGGGTCGGCGCAGCGCTGGGTGTTGCCTGCCGCGCATTCCGGGCAACGACCGCAGTAGATGGACGGCTCTACCACGAAGGCGGCACCGTCGACCGTACCGGCGAACTCGTGGCCGTATGTGAAGCCTTGGTGGCCGTTCGCGACGAACGCGACATCCGTGCCGCAGATCCCGGCCGATGCGATGTCCAGCCGGACGCCCGGTCCCTCCGGGTCGGCCACGTCCTGCACCTGGATCCCGTCGGCGGTGTTCCTGACAGCCAGCACTCTGTTTCCTCTCGCTTCTTAAGCAAACGTCGTTTGCTTAAGCTAGGCGATCTCGTTTTGCTTCTGCAAGGCATGGGAGGCTGAACTTCGACATGACACGAGAGAAGCCCAGCTCACCGGACCGCGCCCGCGTCTCATCGCCGGACCGGCCGGGCTCCGCATCCTGGTGGCTCGCGCGCGGCGAGCCGTCCACGCGCAGGCGGCGGAACCGGATGCTTTCGCTGGAGTCGATCGCCGACACCGCGCTACGGCTGCTGGACGAGCACGGCATCGAGGCGATGACCATGCGGAGGCTCGCCGAGGACCTGGGGTGCAACCAGTCCTCTCTGTACCGGCACGTCCGCAGCCGGGACGAACTGACGATCATCGTGGCCGACCGAGCCATCCGGCTGGGGCTGCGACCACCGCCCCCGGGTCTGGACTGGCGGTCGGAGGCGGAGTGGCTGGCGCGTGCTTTCCGCGCTTTTCTTCTCGGGCATCCCTCCGTTGCCTTGCTTCTGCGTGGCACCGAGCGGCTGGGTCCGAATTCGCTCCAAGGGGTGGAGGTCGCGGTCGATCGGTTCATCGGCGCGGGCCTGAGTCCGAGGCACGCGATGGCGGCCGCGGGGGCGTTGGCCACGTTGATCATCGGTTCTGTGCAGTTCAATCTCTATCTTGACGCCACCGATCCTGGGGAACAGCAGGCCCGTCAGACGCTTTATGAACGTCTCGACCCGCAGACCCATCCCAGGATGGTGCGGCATGCCACCGATATCGCCGGGGTGGGGAGTGATGAGGAATTCGAGTTCGGGCTGAAGATGTTTCTGGACGGCATCGCGGTCGCGATCCGTGGTACGACGGGTCAGCTCGATATGTGACGTCGCCATGGTCAGAAGGATGACCAGTTGGGCGTTACCGATTACCGTCCGGGAGTTCCGGCACCTGGCTGCCGGCAGTGCGGCCCGTCAGGTCAGGATGCGCCGTTGGTTGTAGAGCCGTTCGAGGCTGGCCGACGGAATAACGTATTCACCGCCCTCGGACGTATCGACCTGGTAGCGGATTGGCCGGCACCAGCCTGGTCGTTCTGCGGCAGGCCATGTGCATCAATCCCGACAGTCTTGTATCGGCAGAATGAGTCGCCCGCGTTGTGGCAGATACGGGATGGACCTGGTTCGAGAACTCTGCGGTTGCTCGCGACGACTACGGAGGCGACCTGGCCGCTTGCTTCGAGCACATTCGGACTGGTGTGCGGACTATCGTGACCAATCGGCTCCCCGAAGAGATCCTTTTCGGGTAGCGAACTAAAGCGAGTGGTAGCTCAGCACAGCACGGAAGTCGGACCAATCGCACTATCCGACCGGCCCGCGCGGAGCATCCGTGCAGCTCAGCCTTATAGGCAGAGCATGTTACATTCGCTCTTTTACTGCGTTGCTCATTGAGCACGGTTATGACCGGCTGCCAGCGGCCCGACCAAAGCCCAGGCTAGGACACGGACCGGTCCGTGAAGCAGCAAGGGTGGAGTTACTCTGCACTGCCTTGTGCTCTCCACTCCGAATCTCATGCGGGTAGTCTGCTTATTCGGAGTGGAGAGCACGGTCGGAGGGCAAGGCAAGCTACGCGTTCCTACCGGCAACGGCCGCTAGAAACCCGCGCTACAGCCATGCCGATTGAAACTGAGCGTCCGGATGGCATACTTGCGCCGACATCAGACCCTCGCCTTTTTCGGTCGTCCCACGCGTCGGCGGTCCCATCTATCTAGGAAATCCTGAACGCTTCGTAGCGTGAATACTGGCCCCATCGCCAAGCGGGCTATGGGAGCTGGGAAGTCTGCCCGCGTCTCCGCTAGCTCTCGTACCCTCTGCCGGGACACCTGCAGGAGGCTGGCAATCTCGGCGTACCCTACCAGCTGCAGGAAATCTCTTGGTATCGACGAATCGTCGCCTTCCCGCCATGCGGTGATGCCAACGTAAGTCAGCACATCTCCCAGAATCTCTCTTGCGTTCTTGGTGAAGAGCTTCTCGCCTTGATTGATGGCATCCTGCTCATCAGATGCTTCGAGATCGAATTCTACGATTAGTTGCCCTGTCGCGACGTCATCCGACATGGTCGGATAGCCCGGTAGGGCATGAACCACTTCTTCTCGCTGTTCGTCAGTCAGTCCCGCGGCGCTCACAGCTACGATTATGATGCGCCAGAGGGTGAGCGATGAGTTCATGAGATGGTTCTCCTGAATCTTTGTGACATTAAGGATGGAATGGGGTCGCGCGTCGTCTCGCGACCCCGGGGAAGCAGGACTAGCTATCCATCGCGGAGAGGTCCATACCGCCTCTGCGCAGGGTGTTGATCAAGTTCGACCACTCCCTCGGCGTCTCGGGCGTCCTCGGGAAGGTCATCGTCTGACCGTCCTTCCGGAAGTACCAGCCGCCTTTCAGGCTTTGCCACGCATCGAACTCCTGCTCCTTTGCCACCCGGAGGAGGCGATCCATCCGATCCATCACGTATGTCGCTTCCTGTGCAGACTACCCGTTAGTCCTTGACACTGACAAGGGAGAAGCGTAATCCTTTACACAGACAAGGTCAACTTAGGGGCGTGCCTGCCCCTCGACAGCTTCCGTGGCCAGCTTCGGCCAGGCGAAGGCCATGGGGGATTTCGGAGACTGGGCCACCTTGCTATCCGGACCCGCTCACCCACCGAGCGGCAGGGTGGACCGGTGTCGACCGGCGCGGGACATATGCGGGATGATCTTAAAGGCGGAGCGGGCTACAGTAGCCGTCCGTTCAGCTCACACCCTGCAAACCGGCCCTGTGACTGTCGCTCTCCTAAAGCGGGT
Organism: Nonomuraea sp. NPDC059007; assembly: GCF_042740555.1. Classification (NCBI taxonomy): domain Bacteria; kingdom Bacillati; phylum Actinomycetota; class Actinomycetes; order Streptosporangiales; family Streptosporangiaceae; genus Nonomuraea; species Nonomuraea sp. NPDC059007. The sequence goes on from NZ_JBHYJD010000002.1 coordinate 227,131, forward strand.
GCTCCTTGACTCCCGCGGGCTGGGTTAGGTTGCCGGGCGATCAGCTGCCGCGTGGCTTCCGTTGCTCGCGCCTTGGCTGCCCTGCGGTACGGGACCGCTTGCCATGGAGACATGCAGGGCTCTCGCCCTCTGCCGTACGGCACGCACGTACGGCAACGCCCCAGCCAGTGGCTCATCACCACGAACCGGCGCGGCCACGCCTTAGCCACCCGCCGCTGACTTGTAACAGCGCCTTGGGCGATGCTTGTCGATCGTTCTGATCGGCACGTTGCAGTCTTCGAGTGCAACGGGTATCGAGGTGTCTATCCGCTGGTGCTTCCTCGCCTCAGTATTGGCGCGCGGGCTTACAGCGCCTACTGAAACGTCAACCGTACCAATCACGTCGGCTTTGCCGTCGACGGAGAAAAGGTTTTGTCCTTAACGCTATGTACGCCGAAGAGGCGATGGGCCTGCCGGGCTGGGAACGGCAGCCGCAGGTGCGAGAGGTCCTTCCCTATTTCGATTGGCGGAAGGGGGAGAGTTGCTGGGCTGCCGCTCTTCCGGCTGCAGAGCTGGCTACCGACGTGAGGCTGAGCGAGGAATGGATTGCCGGAGCCTCATCCTTCATCACGGGGGCGGCCGAAGATCTGCATTGCTATCCGCTCTGCGCGCCCGTGCCGCTGTACCGCGGGACCTGTTCCGGAGGGGGCCTCGGGTGAAGTGTGGAACGGCGTGCATTCCGACCGCTGCCCGGGGGTGACGTAGGGGGTCGGCTTCGCTCCAGGAACCGATTTGGGTGGGGTACGTGACGTGGAATCGGTCGTCGTCGCCGGCCGTACGGCTGAGTGGGGACGAGGGTGTGCTTTGGGTTGGGTCTGGTTGGGGGTGGGGTGTGCGCGTACGGTGGCGGCACGCCTGGGGAGTCCTTTTGGTCCGCTGTCGGCGGTTTGGGCTTCTCGTGGTGATGGGGACCCCGGTGGCTTCGGCCCGCGGGCGTGGAAGGGCCCACCCGCGCTTCGGTGATTGGGCGGGTGAGCCCGGCTGTGGTCGGCGTTGCGGATGGTGCGCAGGGGAAATGCCAAGGAAGATGTACGGCGGGCAGACCTTGCACCGGCTCTGACGTGCGAAAATGGTCAAATGGGGGATAGGGAAGAAATCTATCTTCGGGTAGACCCAAACGATTCACTGCGTGACGCGTACGACGACCTTTTCGTCAGGACCCAGCCGGGGGCACTGGAGCATCGGGAGTACCTCGCGGGCCGCTATTGGATCATCTTTCGGGATACCGGGCAGACCCGAGACGGGACCGATGGCAACATCGTTCGCATCTTCGAACTCACGACGAAGGTCGTGCGCACCGCGCACTAGCCGAAAAGTGGCCGCGCCGCGTCTTTCTGGGCAGATGGCACATGTGGCGCATCTTGCCATTCACCTGCGGACTCGTGAGGCGGGTGGGAAAGATGATGGCATCCGCTGACCCGGTCAAGGGCGAAGCGGACACCCCCGGCTCAGGAGATCTTGCAGATTCATACCCTGGGCCGGGGGTGGCGGTGATCAGAGGTCAGTGGCGATGATGGTGTCGATGTTGCGTTCGGCCAGTGCGGTGATGGTGACGAACGGGTTCACGCTGGTGTTGCCTGGGATCAGCGCGCCGTCGATGACGTAGAGGCCGGGGTAGGCGGTCAGGCGGCCGTAGTTGTCGGTGGCTTTGTTGAGTACGGCGCCGCCGAGCGGGTGGTACGTGAGATGATCGCCCCAGATCTTGTAGACGCCGAACAGGTCGGTCCGGTAGATCGTGCCCTCTTTCGCGTTGATCTTGTCGAAGATCGTTTTGGCCATGTCGATGGACGGCTGTTTCCAGGATGTCTGCCAGTTCAAGTCCACCGAGCTCGTCGCGGAATTCCAGGTGAAGGTGGCCCTGTTCGGATTCTTGGTGATCGAGAGATAGAACGAGGCGAACGTTTCGATTCCCGTCGGCAGCGGGGCGACCTCGGCGAAGGCGCCACCGGCCGACCAGTTGTCTATGCCGGAACAGGGGATCGTCGACTGGAGTTTGCCGGTCGGGTCCCAGAGGTGGTTGGCGCGGCCGCACATGACATTGCCGTTGTCGCCCCAGCCCTTGCCGATCTCGTTGTTCAGATGGGGTAACGCGCCGGTTGCCTTCAGCTTCACCAGGAGCTTGCTGGTCCCGACGCTGCCCGCCGCGAAGAAGACGCGGTCGGCGGTGACGGTCTTGGTGGCGGTGGTGGCGCCGCTGGTGTTGAGCTGGTCGATGACGACGGTGTAGCCGCCGCCGGACGCGGGGGTGACAGAGGTGACCTTGTGGAGAGCGGAGATGGTGACCCTGCCGGTCGCCTTGGCGCGGGCCAGGTAGGTCTGTTGCAGGGATTTCTTGCCGTGGTTGTTGCCGTAAAGGATCTCTCCGGCCAGGGCTGACTTGGTGGCAGTTCCGGCGGCCTCCCGCTTCATGTAGTCCCAGTCGTAGACGTCGGGAACGAAGACGAACGGGAATCCTGAGCGCTGCGCGTGCTTACGGCCGACGCGCGAGTACTGGTAGCAGGCGGTGCTGTCGAACCATGCGGGGTCGATGAGGCCGACGCCCAGACCGGCGTTGGCACGGGGGTAATAGGTGGCGTACATCTCGTCGGCGTTCACCGAGGGAAGCACCGTGGCGAAGTTCTCGCGCTTGGGCGTCACTGCCATGCCGCCGTTCACCAGGGAGCCGCCGCCGACGCCGCGGCCCTGGTAGACGGTGATGCCGCTGAACTCCTCCGCGTCGAGGATGCCCGTGTAGCGAGGGATGTCGCGGTCGATGGGGAAGCCGAGGAAGTAGTTGAGGGGGGCCTTGGTACGTGTGCGCAGCCAGTAGGAGCGCTGGTCGGGGGAGAGCGTGTTGCAGAAGATCTTGCCATCGGGGCCTGGCGTGTCCCACGCCATCCCCATTTCCACCATGTGTACGGCCACGCCCGCCTCTGCCAGGCGAAGGGCGGCGACGGCTCCGCCGTACCCGGTGCCGATCACCAGGGCGGGCACGCGCTCGCCCGAGGTGATGACGGCGGCGCGGGCCGCGGGGGCGCGACCGGCCAGGACCGCGGCGCCCAGGAGAGAACCGGTTCCAGCGATGAAGCCACGACGGGAGACACCCGACATGTACCACTCCTCACTCTCGACGGATTCGCGCCTTGACATCACTTGGTGCGGGCGGGTTCGCCATGGGCCGGCTCTGTCGCGGTGGGCGAGGGCTCGCACGGGATTCATTGGGTGGTGGGCTCGGGTTCGTGCTTGGGCGGTTTGTGTGTCTTCGGCTGCGTGGTGGGCGTCGGGCCGGGTGAGGTCGCGGCTTCGGCGCTCATTTCCTGGCGGGCGAGGCTCCGCTGGGCAGCTTGCACACGGTGTCGAGGCCGAGCACCCGGTTGAGGCGGCCGAACGCCAGCCAGGAGCCGATGCTCATGCTCAGTTCGACGATTTCGAGCTGGGTGTAGTGGGCCGTCATCCGGTCCCAGAACTCGTCGTCGAGGGCGTGGTGGTCGAGGGCGTAGCGCTCGGCGTACTCGGCGGCCAGGCGGGTGCGCTCGTCGAAGGCGTCGGTGGTGGGCCAGTCGGTCACGGCGTCGGCGAAGGTGTCCTCGACCTTCTGCCCGTCGCGCTCGGTCCGCCAGTCGAGGCAGAAGACACAGCCGTTGATCTGCGCGATCCGCAGCCGGGCCGCCTCGAACTCGCGCAGCCCGAGCGTGGTGTGGGCGTACACCGACAGCGAGAAGTGCGAGGCGGCGGGGCCGATTCCGGGCACCATCTCGCCCCAGACGTACTCGATGGCGTCCTTGCCTTCGGGAATGTCGATCCTCATGTCAGCCTCTCCGGGCCCGCGAGCGTGGCGGCGACGCGGTGCCGGTCGTCATGTCAGCTTTCCGGGCCTCAGGGGTACGTCGAGGGCGTCGTAGAGGCCGGGTTCCGCGGCCAGGAGCCAGTCGATGGCGCCGATCAGCCTGCCGACGGCGGTGGCGTTGCCGCCCGCGGAGCGGTTGCCGTCCTCGTCGGTGGCCTCGACCGTGACCTCGATCCGCGGGCGGCCCTCGATGACCACCCGGTGCGCGCCGACGCCGTCCGGCGGTGTGGGCCAGTCGGGCGCGCAGGAGGCGTGGATGCGGGTGACGTGCTCGATGACGATGCGGGGCGCGCCGCCGATGACGCCCTGGACCTCGAAGCGGACCGCGCCCTGGGTGCCTGCGTCGAACTTGCCCATCGTCACCGTGCTCACCGTCGCGTCGAGCGCCCGCCGCTCGACGGTCTCGCGGATCTCGTCGAGGTCTACGCCGAGGGCGCGGGCCATGAGCCGTATCTGCCCGCCCCAGACCATGGACGGAATCGTGGGCGCGAGCATGGGCGGCTCGTAGTCCATCGGCTGGCCCATGCCGACCAGGTAGCGGACGGAGTCCTCCTGGTCGTAGGTGGAGTAGTCGAAGATCTCCTGGCAGCGGATGACGTCCACGACGGAGCCGAGGCCGCTGACCAGCAGCGGCAGCACGTCGTTGCCCCAGCCGGGGTCGACGCCGGAGACGAACAGCGAGCCGCCGCCCTCGGCGATGGCCGACAGCACGGGCTCACGGAGTTCGGGCGGGGCGTTGCGCTGGTCGTAGAGGGCGTAGAGAGAGGGGGTGACGACGACGGCGCCGGCCCGGATGGCCTTGACGATGTCGGCGAGCGCCTCGTCTGGGCGGATTTCGCCGGAGGCGGCGTACACGACGGCGTCCGGACGGGCCGACAACGCGGCTTCGGCGTCGGCGCTCGCGGTGACGCCGAGGTCGCGGCCGAGGCCGGCGAGTTCTCCGGCGTCGTGGCCGACCTTGTCGGGATTGTGGACGATCACTGCGGCGAGTTCGAGATCCGGGTTGGCCTCGACGGCGCGGATGGCCGCGCGGCCGACATTGCCGGTACCCCAGACCATCGTGGAGACCATGGGCGGAGCGTAGCAAGCGCTTGGTTCGGTGTACAGGGCCTACCATCGGGGTCGGAGGGGGATGGGGATGAAGATCGGCGAGCTGGCCAGACGGGCCGGTGTGAGCGAGCGGTCGCTGCGTTACTACGAGCAGCAGGGCCTGCTGGTGGCCGGCCGTACGCCCGGCGGGCACCGCGACTACCCCGAGAGCGCGGTCGACCGGGTCATCCGGATTCAGGAGCTGTTCGCCGCGGGGCTGCACAGCAGGAAGATCGCGCGGGTGCTGCCCTGCATGCGCGACTCCGACGGCGGTCCCTCCGCCATCGCCACTCCCGCGCTGGTGGACGAGCTCACGCTGGAACGCGACCGGATCGACCGGATGATCGCCGACCTGGTCCGCTCCCGCGAGGTCCTCAACGACGTGATCGCCACGGCCGCGGGCAACGACTGACGGACTCGCCGCGGCAAGATCCGGTGGGGTAGGCCCGGTGAGGTGCCCGGCAGGGGGGCCGGTCAGGTGAGCGGTGGGGTGTCCGGTCAGGTGGTCCGGGTGGGGTGTCGGGCCGGGTGGTCCGGTGAGGCGTGCGGCGGGGTGTCGGTGTGCGTGGTCCGGTGTGGTGGGTGTCCGGCAAGGTGGTCTGGGTGGGGTGTTTGGGGAGGCGGGTGCTGTGGGGGTTCGGTGAGGTGGCGGCTGGGTGCTGTGGGGGTTTGGTGAGGTGGGCGGTTGGGTGGGGGTGTGGCTGGGTGGGGGTGTGGCCCGGTGGGGAAAGGTGGCTTACCGGGTGGGCGCTTTGCCCTTACTGGGCGAACCCGACGGCCGGACGATCCGTGCCGGGAGTGTCCCGTAGTCGGATGGGAGGAACGTTCCCATGCGCAAGCACCTGGCAGTCGTCGGCCTCACGGCGGCTGCCGCCCTTCTGGGCAGCTCCATCCCGGCGGCCGCCACTACCTCAACGGCAGCCACCACCTCAACGGCCGCCACCTCAACGGCATCCGCCACAACGGCAGTCACCACCTCAACGGCGGCTGATCATCGGCCGAGTGTGGTCAGGCTCAGTGGCAAGCAGGAAGTCCCGGGTCCCGGTGACCGGAACGGCTCCGGCGCCTTCTTCTGGCGGGTCAAGGGGTGGCACCTGTGCTACGCCCTGTCCGTGAGGAAGATCCGCCCGGCCACCGCCGCCCACATCCACCGCGGCGCCAGAGGGGTGGCGGGTGACATCACCGTCACGCTCAGGACGCCGTCCGACGGGTTCTCGAAGGGCTGCGTCAGGGCGGTCAAGCGGCAGAACGCCGCCAACGCCGCCACCACGCTCACCTGGAGGGAACTGCGCGCCATCAAGAGGTGGCCGCACAACTACTACGTCAACGTCCACAACAAGAGGTTCCCGATGGGCGCGGTACGCGGCCAGCTCCGCTGATCCCCCTGCTCCAGCTCCCCGGGGCGGCCGGGGAGCTGGAGCCCGTTCACTCGGCGGCGAGTCGTTCTGCCTCTTCGTGCAGCACCACGATCAGCGTCAACTCCAGGTGCAGGTCGCTGAGCTCCGGTGCCGCGAGGCCGTCAAGCACGCGCATGCGGGCCTCCCTTTGCTGGGAGACGCCTCAGCAGTCACAGAGGTTTACGCGGAAGGCTCTTTGAATCTTTCCCAGGCGGACTGCTTGGTCATGCTGAGGGAGGCGCCGATACGTTCCCAACTGACGTTACGGCCGCGCAGGTGCGCGACCCAGTCACGCATGTTGTCGTTGATCTGGGCCTGGACGGCTGCGATCTTCGGCAGGTGGTCGAGGATCTGGTCGTCGCTCATCGTCTCCCACATCGGCAGCCGCGGCTCGGTGCTGTCGGCCAGCTTCTCCTCTTCGAGGATCTGGTCGCACAGGGCCACGCACGAGTCGCAGATGTGGACCCCGGGGCCGGCGATGAGCTTGGCCACCTCGGTGCTCTTCTTGTGGCAGAAGGAGCAGTGCAGCTTGTCTTTCCAGTCAGGCATGGCCTGACGCTAACCCGTCAGGCTACTCCTGACAAGCCATCGTCGAGGAGGGTTTTCCGCTCCTCGTGGATGCGGCAGCACAGGGTGACGTAGGCGTCGAGCACCTTGTCGTAGGCGGCGCGCGCCTGGTCGACCTGGGCGCTGAGCGCGACGATCCGCTCGGGGTCGCCCTGGCGCTCGGCGTCCGCGAGCATCATGCGCGCCTCCAGCACGATGTCCTCAGCCCTGGTCCTGGTACGGCGGAGCAGTTCCGAACACTCGTAAAGCTCCTTCAGCCGCGCTGAAGTGAGGATGTCCTCGGCCGCGTAAAGCACCTTGGCCTGGGCCACGAGCTGCTTGTAGAGACTGGTTCCCATAACCTGCCACCTCCCGGTCAAGGTTGCCTGAGTGTAGACGCGCGAACCTTGAGCGCGGATCACGGCCGCGGCCAGGGGGTAGGGCACTGTTCCCTTCGGGGTTGTTCTTATCCCCCGGGTGGAAGAAGAGCGTTCCTGAACGGAATTCGATGCTCCGCATAGCCGCTCATTAGGTGCTTTAGCCTGAAATTTCGCCAGGTGCGGCGGAGGAAAACGGCGCACCAAGAGGCCCGATCGCCCACGCGAGAGCCGTTCCTCGTCACATACTGAAACGAAGTGCAAGCAGATTGTGACGGCTGAGGGGCGCGGCTGTGGCTGATACGACGACGGGGTGCGACGAGGATGCGGCGGACGTCAGCGTCATCATCCCGGCCCACAACTGCCGGACCTACCTGGACCGATGTCTGACCTCCGCGCTCATCCAGCGTGTGAAGAAGGAGATCGTCGTCATCGACGACGGCTCCGACGACGGCAGCGCCGAGCTTCTCGACCTCTACGCGACCTACCACCGCAGCATCGTGAAGGTGGTCCACCAGCCCTGCTCGGGCGGCGCCGGCAAGCCGCGCAACGTCGGCCTGGAACACGCCACCGGCCGCTACGTCTTCTTCTGCGACGCCGACGACTACCTCGGCGCCGAGGCGCTGGAGCGCATGGTCGCGATGGCCGACCGCAACGGCTCCGACATCGTCCTGGGCCGCATCGTCGGCCATGGCAGGCGGGCGCCGGTGTCGATGTTCCAGCGCAGCGCCGACCGGGTGGAGCTCGGCGAGAGCGCTGTCTACAACAGCCTGAGCTGCTTCAAGCTGTTCCGCAGGGAGATGCTGGAGCGCCACACGATCCGCTTCGCCGAGGATCAGCTCATCGGCGAGGACATCCAGTTCTCCGTGCACGCCTACTGCCACGCCGAGACGATCTCCGTGGTCGCCGACTACGACTGCTACCACCTCACCGCCCGCCCCGACGGCAGCAGCATCATGCAGCAGCCGGGCAGCCGCGACCCGATTTCCTGGCTCACGATGATCCGGGCTCCGATCGAGCTCATGACCCGGCACATCGAGCCGGGCCCGCTGCGCGACCACCTGCTCAGGCGGCACTTCAGGCTCGACGCCTTCGCCCAGCTCGGCGCGCCGTTCCTGGAGGCCGACGACGTCCGGCGCAAGGACATCGCGGCCGAGGTGGCCGCGCTCTGCGACGAGTACCTGACCCCGGGCGTGGCCGAGCGGCTCAACAGCACCGACCGCCAGCGCCTGGCCGCCCTCGGCGACATCGAGCGCCTGCTGCGCCTGGCCGACATCGAGAGCGCGACCGTGCTGCGGCGGCTGACCGGGCTGCGGTGGGAGGCCGAGCGGCTGCTGGTCACCGGTACGGCCCGGCTCGAAGGCATGCGCGACAACGACGGCGTCTCGGTCGTCCTGCGTGCCAGGCACGACCCGGCCGGCGAGCAGGTGGTGCCGGCCGAGTGCGAGGGCGGCGAGTTCACCGTGCGCATCGACCCGGCCCAGCTCGCCTCGGGCGTGTGGGACGCCTACGTCGCGGTCGAACTGGAGGGCGTGACCCGGCTGGGCAGGCTGGGCGCCAACCGGGAGGGCGGTATGGGCAGGCCGTCGCCCCGGCTGATCGGCAACGTGGTGGCGCTGCCGTACTTCACGAGGGACAACGGGAACCTCAGCCTCGACGTCGGCGGGCACGTGCTGGCGGTGCCGGGCAGCGTCCGCATCACCAGGACGCGCTGGGGGCTGGGGCACCGGCTGCTGCTCGACGGCGAGATCACGGTCGGCGGGTCGGCGGTGGAGGCGGGAGCCGTACGCGGGCTGGTGTGGAAGGAGCGGCGCACGGGCAGCGAGCGGACCGAGCGCGTGACCGCGCTGCCCGGCGGGGCCTTCGCGGCGCGGCCCGCGGTGGGCCGATTCGCGCCCGGCACCTGGGACGCCTACCTGGAACTGGAGCTCGGCGGGCCGCCCGCCCGCTTCCGCATCGAGACCGGCGCGGTGGGGGTGCCCGCGGCGCGGCGCTGGTGGCGGGGCGCGGTGCTGCGGAGCGTGCGGCCGTACGCGACCTCGGGGCGTGGACGGCTGAGCACGGTCGTGCGGAAGCTGACGCCGAGGGCGATTATCCGGAGAATTCTTCGCTAAATGCCATCTATGTGCAGGTGCAAGGCGATGCCTTATCGTAAGGACGTTATCCCCCCAAAAATCCCCCCTTACTGAGAGGCAGGAGTCGTGCACGTTCCCGATGGCTTCTTCAACGCGGCGGTGTCCATCTCCGCCGGGGTCGTCGCGGCAGCGGGGGTCGCGGTCTGCCTGCGCGGCGCCCGGCGCGAGCTCGACGACCGGACGGCGCCCATGGCGGGCCTCGTGGCGGCGTTCATCTTCGCCGTCCAGATGCTCAACTTCCCGGTGGCCGCCGGCACCAGCGGCCACCTGCTCGGCGGCGCGCTGGCCGCGATACTCGTCGGGCCGTACACAGGTGTCCTGTGCGTGGCCGTGGTGCTGCTGGTCCAGGGCTTGTTCTTCGCCGACGGCGGGCTGACCGCGCTGGGCGTCAACATCACCATCATGGGCATCGTGACCGTCCTGGTCGGCTGGGGCGTGTTCCGGCTGATCACCCGTTTCGCCGCGGGCAAGGGCGCGATCACGGTCGCCGCGTTCCTGGCCGCGCTCGTCTCCGTGCCCGCCTCGGCACTGGCGTTCACGGCCCTGTTCGCGATCGGCGGCACCGCGCCGATCGAGGTCGGCGCGGTGGCCGCCGCGATGGGCGGCGTGCACGTTCTGATCGGCATCGGTGAGGGGCTGATCACCGCGGTGACCGTCGGCGCCGTCCTGGCGGTCCGCCCTGATCTCGTGTACGGCGCGGCCGGCCTGGCCAAGCCGCTCGTGCTCCGTGGCGCCGACGGTTCCGTCACCGAGGCTCCCGGAGAGCCGGAGACCATCCAGAAGGCCGGGGTGCGGCCGTTCGTGCTGGGCGGGCTCGGCGTGACGCTGATCCTGGCGGGCGTGGTCTCCTTCTTCGCCTCCTCCTCACCCGACGGCCTGGAGCGGGTGGCCGAGGACAAGGGGTTCATCGACCAGACCACCGACCATCTGTTCGGCACGTGGGCGCTGGCCGACTACGGCGACGTCGGCGGCATCCCGGTGGGCGTCGCCGGCATCATCGGCGTCGGCCTGACGCTGCTGGTGGCGGCCGGCATCGCGTACGCGGTGCGCAGCCGTAAGGTCAAGGCCGGGGCGTAAGCCATGGGCGCGGGCCACCACCACCAGCTCTACCGGCCGGGCGGCTCGCTCGTGCACCGGCTGCCGCCGCAGTGCAAGCTGCTCGCGGTCCTGGCCTTCGCCATCGTGGTGGTGGCCACGCCCCGCGAGGCGTTCTGGGCGTTCGGGTGCTACGCGGTGCTGCTCGTGGCGGTGGCGGCCGTGGCGAGGGTGCCGCTGACGTTCGTCGCGCGGCGCATGGTGATCGAGCTGCCGTTCGTCCTGTTCGCCTTCCTCATCCCGGTCATCGGGATGGGGGAGCGGACCACCGTGCTCGGGCTCTCGCTGAGCGTGCCCGGCCTCTGGGCGGCCTGGAACATCCTGGCCAAGGCCTCCCTCGGGGTGGTCGCCTCGATCCTGCTGGCCGCCACGACCGAGCCGCGGGCGGTCCTCATGGGCGCGCAGCGGCTGCGAGTGCCGTCGCTGCTCGTGCAGATCGCCATGTTCATGCTGCGCTACATGGACGTGATCGTGGACGAGATGCGCAGGATGAAGGTCGCCAGGGAGTCGCGCGGGTTCGAGGCGCGCAACATGCGGCACATCCCGGTCATCGCGCGCTCGGTCGGGGCCCTGTTCATCCGCTCCTACGAGCGGGGTGAGAGAGTGCACCTGGCGATGCTGAGCCGGGGGTACGACGGCCGGATGCCGGTCGTGCAGGAGATCTCGGCCGGTGTGCGGCAATGGGCGATCGCGCTGGCGCTGCCCGGCGGGGCGCTGGCCGTACTGGGGATGATGGCGTTGTGAACTACTCGCTGGAGGTCAAGGACCTCGCCTACGCCTACCCCGACGGGACGCAGGCGTTGTTCGGGGTGGACCTGGCCGTCGGGCGCGGCGAGCGGGTCGCGCTGCTGGGGCCCAACGGCGCCGGCAAGACGACGCTCGTCATGCATCTCAACGGCATCCTCACCGCGGGGCACGGTACTGTCACCGTCGCGGGCACCCCGGTGCGCAAGGACACGGTCAAGGAGATCCGCCAGCGCGTCGGCCTGGTGTTCCAGGACCCCGACGACCAGTTGTTCATGCCGACGGTCCGCGACGACGTCGCCTTCGGCCCCGCCAACGCGGGCCTGCGCGGCGAGGAGCTCGAACGCCGGGTCAAGGACGCGCTCGACCGGGTCGGCATGCTGGAGTTCGCCGACCGGCCGCCGCACCACCTGTCCTTCGGCCAGCGGCGGCGGGTGGCGGTCGCGACCGTGCTGGTCATGGAGCCGGAGATCCTCGTGCTGGACGAGCCGTCGTCCAACCTGGACCCGGCCGCGCGCAGGGAACTGGCCGAGATCCTGCGCTCGCTGGAGGTGACCGTGCTCATGGTGACGCACGACCTGCCGTACGCGCTGGAGCTGTGCGAGCGCTCGCTCATCCTGTCGGGCGGCGTGATCGCCGCCGACGGGCCCACGCGCGCGCTGCTCGCCGACCCCGACCTGCTCGCCGCGCACCGCCTTGAGCTGCCGTACGGCTTCGCTATACCCGCGGAACGTGGATGATGATCAGCCGGTCGCCGGCCTGCAGGGTCTGGGCCTGAGGGTCGGCGTAGGTCAGCAGGTCGCCGCCACGGGCCACGGCGACGACCATGCCGTCGCACTCGGCCGGCTCCTTGCCCACCTCGTCGGCGGTGACGGCGCGTTCGTACAGGTCCAGGCCCTTGCCGAAGACCAGGAAGTCCTCGATGAGCGCGCTGATCGCCGGGCTCTGCGTCGCCACGCCCAGCATCCGGCCGGCGGCCTCGGAGGAGGTGATGACCACGTCGGCGCCGCTCTGCCTGACCAGCGGGTCGTTCTCGGCCTCCCGTACCGCCGCGACGATGGTCGCCGACGGGTTGAGGCTGCGCGCCGTGAGCGTGACCAGGGCCGCGGTGTCGTCGCGCTGGACGGCGATGATGACCTGGGCGGCCGTCCTGATGCCGGCGCGGTTGAGCACCTCGCTGCGGGTGGCGTCGCCCTGCACTCCCACGAACCCGTCCGCGGTCGCCTCCTCGACCAGCGCGCGGACCGGGTCGATCACCACGATCGACTCCTTCGTGCGCTCGTTCTCCAGCAGCGTGCGGATCGCCGAGCGGCCCTTGGTGCCGTAGCCGATGATCAGCGTGTGATCGTGCAACCTGGACCTCCAGCGTCTGATCCGGAAAACGTCGCGGGTGCGTTTGGTGAGCACCTCAAGCGTGGTGCCGACCAGGATGATCAGGAAGGCCACGCGCAGCGGGGTCACCGCCACGATGTTGACGATCCGGGCGGTGTCGGTGACCGGGGTGATGTCGCCGTATCCGGTGGTGGAGAGCGAGACGGTCACGTAGTAGAGGGCATCGAGCAGCGAGACGGCGCCGTCGGCGTTGTCGTGGTAGCCGTCCAGATCGACCGCCACCAGCAGGAACATGGCGGCGAGCACGCCCAGGGCCATCGCCATGCGCCGCAGGACCGCGCGCAGAGGGCTCATCGGCGCGGAGGGCAGCTGAACGCCCGGCTCCGCCTCATCCTCCCGCATAGGGGCTGATCGTAGTTTGTGCATGCCCGCTTATCGGGGATGTCCAAGTACAGTGGCTCATCGAGGAGGGGCCGAACATGAAGCTGCGGCTTGCGCGACACTCGATGGGCGATGCCGTGGTGGTGGCCGTCGAGGGTGAACTCGATCTGTTCACCGCGCCCTTCCTGCGCGACGAGGTGCGCGATGCCATCAAGCAGGACAGTGCGCGGCTGGTGCTCGACCTGCAACAGTTGTCGTTCATGGACTCCAGCGGGCTGTCGGTGCTGATCGAGGCGTGGCGGCTGGCGACCGGCGAGGGCGGCGGCGTGTCCCTGGCCGCCCCGCAGGCGCCCGTGGCCCGCATCCTGCGTACCACCGGCCTTGACCGGCGGATCAAGGTCTACACCGACGTCGACAGCGCCGTCGGCGGCATGTGACCGCGAATTAACCCACCCCGAGTAGAACTTCATTCGGTTGTCGGGTTAGGGTCCGGGATATGGACGTCAACGGATCTGCAGCAATCATCTCCGGCGGTGCCAGCGGCCTCGGTGAGGCCACCGCCCGCGAGCTGGCCGCCCACGGCGCGACCGTGGTCATCGCCGACCTCAACGAGGAGCGCGGCAAGGCCATCGCCGACGAGCTCGGCGGAGTCTTCGTCAAGACCGACGTGTCGGACGAGGAGCAGGTGCAGGCGGCGGTGGACGCCGCCGTGGCGACCGGCAAGCCGGTCCGTGTGATCGTGAACAGCGCCGGCATCGGCTGGGCCGAGCGGACCGTCAACCGCGACGGCGCGCCGCACAGCCTCGGCAGCTACCGCAAGGTCATCGAGGTGAACCTGATCGGCACGTTCAACCTCATGCGCATCGGCGCGGCCGCCATCGCCAAGACCGAGCCCGCCTCCGAGGACGGTCACCGCGGTGTCGTCATCAACACCGCCTCCGTGGCGGCGCTGGAGGGCCAGACGGGTCAGCTCGCCTACTCCGCCTCCAAGGGCGGCATCGTGGGCATGACGGTCCCGGCCGCGCGCGACCTGGCGGCGATCGGCGTACGCGTGAACACGGTCTGCCCCGGCATCATCGACACCCCGATCTACGGCTTCTCGCCGAACTCGGAGGAGTTCAAGGCCAAGCTGGTGGCTCCGGTGGTCTTCCCGAAGCGCATGGGCCGTCCCGACGAGTTCGCCCACCTGGTCCGCTCGCTGATCGAGAACGACTACATGAACGCCGAAGTCGTCCGCTTCGACGGCGGCATCCGCTTCCAGCCCAAGTGAGGTCGCGTGTCTGACTCTGAGGTTCTCGTCGAGGAATCCGGCAACGTCGCCGTCATCACGATCAACCGGCCGCGGGCCCGCAACGCCGTCAACGGCGCGGTGGCCCGCGGCATCGCCGCGGCGCTGGACGAGCTCGACGCCCGCGCCGACATCTCGGCCTACGTCCTGACCGGGGCGGGCGGCACCTTCTGCGCGGGAATGGACCTCAAGGGCTTCCTGTCCGGCGACTTCCCGGTGGTCGAGGGCCGCGGCTTCGGCGGTCTGGCCGAGGCGCCGCCGAAGAAGCCGCTGGTCGCCGCCGTCGAGGGGTACGCGCTGGCCGGCGGGTTCGAGCTTGCGCTGTCCTGCGACGTGATCGTCGCCTCCGAGGAGGCCAAGTTCGGGCTGCCCGAGCCCAAGCGCGGCCTGGTGGCCGGCGCCGGCGGCGTCATGCGGCTGCCCCGCCGCATCCCCTACCACGTGGCCATGGAGATCGCCCTGACCGGCGACCACTACCCGGCCGCCCGCCTGTACGAGCTGGGCCTGGTCAACCGGATCACCCCGGCGGGCGGCGCCCTTGACACGGCGCTGGAGCTGGCCGGGAAGATCGCCGCGAACGCCCCGCTGGCGCTGGCGGCCACCAAGAAGGTGATCATCGAGTCGCAGGACTGGTCGCTGGAGGAGATGTTCACCAGGCAGGGCGCGATCGTCGGGCCGGTGTTCGGCTCGAAGGACGCGATGGAGGGCGCCGCGGCCTTCGCCGAGAAGCGCGCCCCCCACTGGAAGGGCGAGTAGCACAGAGGGCCCTCTCCGTTGAGAAGGGGGCCCTCTACGCATGCGTGGCGATTCCTGCGTACGGTAAAAGAGAAGTCAGTCGACCCCGCAGGAGCGCGCATGAACGGCCAGCCCGAAGGACGGTCCCGCTTCCGTGGCACGCTCGCCGAAGCCGCGGGTGCCGTGATCTTGCTTGTCGTGGCGGTCGCCGCCATGTGGGCCATCGAGGTCGCGGACTACGTCCTGCCGGCCAACCTCGACGACTACGGCATCGCCGGCTGGCAGCCCTCCGGTCTGGTCGGGATCCTGTTCGCGCCGTTCCTGCACGTGGGCTTCGGCCATCTGATGGCCAACTCGCTGCCGTTGCTCATCCTGGGCTTCCTGGCGGCGGTGCGCGGGCTGGGCCGGTTCGTGGCGGCCACCCTGCTGATCATCCTGATCGGCGGGCTCGGCACCTGGCTGACCACCCCGATCGGGACCGTCGCGGTGGGCGCCAGCGGCCTCATCTTCGGCTATTTCGGCTATGTGGTGGCCCGCGGGATCTTCGACCGCAGCATCCTCGACATCGTCATCGCGGTGGGCGTGGCGATCGCCTACTACTCGATGCTGCTCGGCGTGCTGCCGAACCAGCCCGGCATCTCCTGGCAGGGCCACCTGTTCGGCCTCATCGCCGGTGTGGTGTCGGCGTGGGTGCTGCGCCGGCGCCGCAACTCCCTCACCGCCTACTAGTGCACCAGGTCCTTGGTCCGCTCGGCGGGCGAGTGGGACAGCAGCCGGTCGATCCACGCCAGCCCGATCGCGGAGGCCACGAAGGCCAGGTGGATGAACGTCTGCCACATGATCTTGTTGTCGGGGATCCAGCGCGCCTGGATGAACGTCTGCAGCAGGTGCACCGACGAGATGCCGATGATCGCGGTGCCCAGCTTGACCTTGAGCACGTTGGCGTTGACGTGGGAGAGCCACTCGGGCTCGTCGGGGTGCCCGTTGAGGTTGATCCGTGAGACGAACGTCTCATAGCCGCCGACGATGACCATGATGAGCAGGTTGGAGATCATCACGACGTCGATCAGCGCGAGCACGGAGAGCATGACGATGACCTCCATGCTCGGCGGCTCGCCCTCGGTCAGCTTGGAGAAGCTCGCCGCGACCGGCGAATGGCCGGGATCGCCGGTGGCGACCGTCTGGATCAGGTGCCACAACTCGACCAGGAACTGCCACACGTAGACGCCCTGCGCCACGATCAGCCCCAGGTAGAGCGGCAACTGGAGCCAGCGGCTGGCGAACATCAGGTACCCCAGGCCCAACGGCCGTGTGGGATGGGACGTCACTCCGGTCAACCCCCGTCACGTGCGTGCGTTCTCGCACAACTTTACGGAATCTCGACATCACTGGTCGCCGCGGGGGTTTTCCGGCAAGAATGTTTCCTGTGGCAACCCTGGGATCCCTGGAACGCGCGATCATGGACGTGTTGTGGGACGCCCGTAAACCGCTGCTCGTCAGGGAAGTCCTGGCCAGGCTGAACAAGGACAGGGCGCTGGCCTACACCACCGTTCAGACCGTGGCCGAGCGGTTGCTGAAGAAAGGGTTGCTGGTGCGCACGCCGTACCGTAACGCCTTCAGGTACGCGGCCGTGCACAGCAGGGATGAGCACGTCACCAGGCTGATGCTCGAAGCCCTCTCGGCCAGCACCGACAGGCTGCCGGTGCTGGCGCGCTTCGCGCAGAGCGTCGAGGACGCCGACGCGCTCGCCCTGCTGGAGGAACTGGCCAGGCGGACGGGTCAGAGGCGCTCGACCACGTAGTCGACGCAGGTCGTCAGCGCCTCGATGTCGGCCGGGTCGATGGCGGGGAACATCGCCACGCGCAGCTGGTTGCGGCCGAGCTTGCGGTAGGGCTCGGTGTCGACGATGCCGTTGGCGCGCAGCGTCTTGGCGACCGCGGCGGCGTCGACGTCGTCGCTGAAGTCGATGGTGCCGACGACCTGCGAGCGGAACTCGGGCGCGGCGAACGGCGTCGCGAAGGAGGACTTCTCCGCCCACGTGTACAGGCGCTGGGACGAGTCGGCGGTGCGGGCGGTGGTCCAGGCCAGGCCGCCGTTGGCGTTCATCCACTCGATCTGGTCGGCCAGCAGGAACAGCGTGGCCACCGACGGGGTGTTGTAGGTCTGGTCCTTCGCCGAGTTGTCGATGGCGACCGGGAGGCTGAAGAACTCGGGCACGTAGCGGCCGGAGGCGGCGATCTCCTCGACGCGGGCCAGCGCGCGCGGCGACATGATCGCGATCCACAGGCCGCCGTCGGAGGCGAAGCTCTTCTGCGGGGCGAAGTAGTAGACGTCGGTCTCGGCGATGTCGACGGGCAGCCCGCCGGCGCCGGAGGTGGCGTCGACCAGCACCAGCGAGTCGTCGGAGCCGACCCGCCCGATCGGCATCGCGACACCGGTCGAGGTCTCGTTGTGCGTCAGGGCGTAGACGTCGACGCCCTCTTCGAGCACGGCCTCCGGGTGGGTGCCGACCTCGGACTTGATGATCGTCGGGTCGCCGAGCCAGGGCGCCTTGCTGACGACGGCGCCGAACTTGGAGGAGAACTCGCCGAACGACAGGTGCTGCGATCTCTCGCGCACCAGGCCGAAGGCGGCGATGTCCCAGAACGCGGTGGTGCCGCCGTTGCCCAGCACGACCTGATAGCCCTCGGGCAGCGAGAACAGGTCCGCGAGGCCGGAGCGCACGCGGCCGACCAGGCTCTTGACCGGCTTCTGGCGGTGGGAGGTCCCCATGACGCTCGCTCCGGCGGAGGCGAGCGCGGCCAGCTGCTCGGGACGAACCTTCGAGGGCCCGCAGCCGAAACGGCCGTCGGCGGGCTTGATGTCAGCGGGAATCACGATGTCAGCCACCTGCATAAGCGTACTGAGCCGTGACGGATGGCTTGGCCCGGGTCCGGGATTTGAGACGTTCCGAAGGCCTGACGTACGGCTGCCACGGCGGCAGCCGTACGAAGCAGGCTTCAGATGAGGCCGGCGACCTCGGAGGCTCCGGGCACGTCGCTCAGGGGGCGGGTGGCCGGGCCGGTGTAGTTCGCGCTGGGGCGGACGAGCCTGCCCGTGCGCTTCTGCTCCAGGATGTGCGCGGCCCAACCGGCCGTGCGGGCGCAGGTGAACATGGAGGTGAACATGTGCGAGGGCACCTCGGCGAAGTCGAGGACGACAGCGGCCCAGTACTCCACGTTGGTGGCCAGAACCCGGTCGGGCTTGCGGGCGTGCAGCTCTTCGAGCGCCGCCGTCTCCAGCGCCTGCGCGACCTCGTAGCGGGGCGCGTCGAGCTCCTTGGCGGTACGGCGCAGCACGCGCGCACGCGGGTCCTCGGCACGGTAGACGCGGTGACCGAAGCCCATGAGGCGGTTGCCCTTGTCCAGCTCGCTCTGGACGTACTTCTTGGCGTCGCCGAGCTGCTCGACGCCTTCGATCATGTGCAGCACGCGGGCGGGGGCGCCACCGTGCAGGGGACCGGACATGGCGCCCACGGCGCCGGAGAGAGCGGCGGCCACGTCGGCGCCCGTGGAGGCGATGACGCGGGCGGTGAACGTGGAGGCGTTCATGCCGTGCTCGGCGGCGGAGGTCCAGTAGGCGTCGATGGCCTTGACGTGCTTGGGATCAGGTTCGCCGCGCCAGCGGACCATGAACCGTTCGACGATGGTCTTCGCCTCGTCGACGCGGCTCTGCGGCACCATCGGCAGGCCGAGGCCACGCGCCGACTGCGCCACGAAGGAGAGGGCCATGACGGAGGCGCGGGCGAGGTCGTCGCGTGCCTGGTCGTCATCGATGTCGAGCAGCGCCTTGAAGCCATAGGCGGGAGCCAGCATGGCCAGGGCGCTCTGTACGTCTACGCGGATGTCACCGGAGTGAACGGGGATCGGGTACGGCTCCGCCGGGGGTAGACCCGGCTGGAACTTGTTGTCGACCAGCAGGCCCCAAACGTGCCCGAACGGGACACGGCCGACCAGCTCCTCGATGTCGACGCCCCGGTATCGAAGGGCGCCCCCCTCTTTGTCCGGTTCCGCGATCTCGGTCTCGAAAGCTACTACGCCTTCGAGGCCGGGTTTGAAGTCGGACATTCTCGGCCGCCTCCCTTTCTTGATGTCGAGATACCGGCGCGTCAATTTAACCCCCTGCCGTCCAGTGCTTCGTCTTCGGGCACGCCGAAACGCAATCACCGCTGGTGGGGGCGGTTGTGTGGGATCGCCACCAAGCGCGCAAGAATACCGTCTCGTGGATGCCACCTCGCTGTCAGGGCTGCGCCGCTCGTACGAAGGCGAGCCCCTGCTGGAAGCCAACGTCGCCGCCGACCCCATCGCCCAGTTCACCGTCTGGTTCCAGGAGGCGCTCGACGCCGGCCTGCCCGAGCCCAACGCCATGGTCGTCGCCACCGCCTCGGCGGGCGGGCGGCCAAGCGCCCGAACGGTCCTGCTCAAGGGCTACGACGAGGACGGTTTCGTCTTCTTCACCAACTACGAGTCCCGCAAGGGCCGCGACCTGGCCGAGAACCCGCGCGCGTCGCTGCTGTTCCCCTGGCACCCGATCCGCCGCCAGGTGCGCGTCGAGGGCTCCGTCGTACGGCTGTCGCACGAGCGCTCGGCCGAATACTTCAAGTCCCGCCCGTACGGCTCCCGCATAGGCGCCTGGGCCTCCAGGCAGTCGGCCGTGGTCCGATCCAGGGAGGACCTGGACCGGCGCTACGACGAACTGGCCGCCCGCTGGCCGGAGGATCCGCCGGTGCCCGACTTCTGGGGCGGTTATCTGGTGGTGCCCAGCGAGATGGAGTTCTGGCAGGGCCAGCTGGACCGTCTGCACGACCGGCTCCGCTACCGGCGCGCGCACCCCGGCTGGGAGCTGGAGAGACTTGCCCCTTAATGTGCCTTAGGTGGCATTCGGGGATTTGATCAAAAGGTACCTTGTCGACACCCGGCCACTGCAGGTCCCCGCCTACCGGCGGCTTTGGATCGGCCAGACCGTCTCCCACGTCGGTCTGGGCGTGACCGTGGTGGCCGCGAGCCAGCAGGTGTGGGTGCTCACCCACTCCTCCCTCTGGGTCGGCTTCCTCAGCCTCGCCAACCTCGTTCCCCTCGTCGTCTTCGGTCTGTGGGGCGGCGCCGTCGCCGACGCCATGGACCGGCGCAAGCTGCTGCTGATCGGCTCGCTCATCGCCTGGGCGAGCACCCTGCTCATCCTCCTGCAGGCCCTGCTGGACCTGCGCAACGTCTACCTGCTCCTGGGCCTGATGGCGGTCAACGCGACGGGCTTCGCCATCACCTCGCCCACCAGGGGCGCCATCATCCCGAGGATCCTGCCACCGGAGCGCGTACCGGCGGCCAACGCCCTGCAGTCGCTCGTCTTCAGCGTGGGCGCGGTCGCCGGACCGATGCTGGCCGGCGTGGTGATGGCCGCCTCCGGGTTCGCGGCCGCGTACGCGATCGACGCGGTGTTGTTCAGCGCCGGGCTCTACGCCGCGATCAAGCTGCCGCCGCTGCCGCCCGTCGGCGAGGTCACCCGGCCCGGCGCGCGGGCCGTCCTGGACGGGCTGCGCTACATCCTGGTCACGCCGGTGCTGCTCATGTCGTTCGTCGTGGACATCATCGCGATGGTGTTCGCGCTGCCCAGGGCGCTGTTCCCCGAGCTGGCCGCCACCCGGTTCGGCGGCTCGGAGCTGGCGCTCGGCTGGCTCAACGCGGCCATGGCGCTCGGGTCGTTCGCCGGCGCGCTGTTCTCCGGCTGGGTCGGCCGGGTCAGCAGGCAGGGGCTCGCGCTCGTCGTCGTCATCGCCCTCTGGGGCCTGTCGGTCGCGGCCGCCGGGCTGGCGCAGTCGCTCTGGCTGGTGGTGGTGTTCCTGGCGCTGGGCGGGGCGGCCGACGTGGTGTCGTCGGTGTGGCGGCAGTCGATCCTGCAGCTCTACGCGCCCGACGAGATGCGCGGCAGGCTGCAGGGCGTCTTCATGGTGGTGGTCGCCGGCGGGCCGCGGCTGGGTGACGTGCGCGCCGGGGCGACCGCGACGGTGTTCGGGCTGGCCGGGGCCTGGATCGGCGGCGGTCTCGCGTGCGCGGTGGCGGTGTTGCTGGTGGGGCTGGCGGTGCCCGGATTCAGGAACTACCGCTCGCGACGGCGGTGATCGGGAAGGAACCGGGCCGCACTATTGTTCCCGTCCTTTGCCATCGTCGGTCGATCTCCCAATAGGGTTCCCTTTGACCTCTGTGCCCGCCGCGGACGGGCTCAGTCCCCGCCGGACCGGCGTAGCATCAAGATGGGAGGAGCCTTGACCGCACACGGCCTGATCGACACCACGGAGATGTATCTCCGCACGATCTACGAACTCGAAGAGGAGGGCATCGTCCCTCTTCGCGCCCGCATCGCCGAGCGGCTCCAGCAGAGCGGCCCGACAGTGAGCCAGACCGTCGCCCGGATGGAACGTGACGGCCTGGTGAAAGTCGAAGGCGATCGCCACCTCGCCATGACCGACCTCGGCCGGACCCTGGCCACGCGCGTCATGCGCAAGCACCGTCTCGCCGAATGTCTGCTGACCCAGGTCATCGGGCTGCCGTGGGAGGAGGTGCACATCGAGGCCTGCCGCTGGGAACACGTCATGTCGGAGTCGGTGGAGAGCCGCCTGGTCACGCTGCTCGACAACCCCACGGTCTGCCCGCACGGCAACCCCATCCCCGGGCTGGCCGAGCTTGGCGCGCACGAAGCGGATGAAGCAGCAGATAAGCCCCTGGAGGCCATGGCCGATCTTGCCGGACCCCGCGATATGGCGGTTGTCGTGCGGCGAATTAGCGAACAAGTGCAAAGCGATCCCGCTGTGATGCTTAAACTCAAGCAAGTTGGGATACAACCCGGACGCGAGGTGACGCTCGCGGCGAGCGACGACGGTGTGCGGGTGACAGGTGACGGAGACGCGAACGGAACTCCCGCGGAACTCCCGCGTGAGGTTGCCGCGCACGTTTTCGTCTCCAGGCGCTGACGCGCGAGCTTCTGCTTGGTTGAATCCCTCAAGGGAGAACCCTCCACTCCCCCCGGCCATGACTGTTGCAGGAGCGCCCGTGGTTCGCTTTTCGCATAAGCCTCCCCGAGGAGTGGTCTCCGGATGAAGCGATGGGGGGATCTGTCACCAGACGCGGCTGATCATTTGGCAGCCGGGTCGGTGCTGGATCACGCGGAGATGGCCGTCGTCGTGACGGACAGGTTCAGCAACCTGCTCTACTGGAACCCCTTCGCGGAGAAGCTGTTCGGCCGCCCCGGCAAGTCGTCGAGCAGGGAGACGTCCGTCCTGTCCCTCGGGATCATGGAGAAGGACCACCCGCTCGCGATCGAGCTGGCCAAGCACGTGCTCAAGGGTGGCGTGTGGGAGGGCACCTTCGACGTACGGCGCGGCGACGGCACCATCGTCTACGTCCGGGCGCAGGCGGTGCCGCTGCGCCACCCGTCCGGGTCGGTGACCGGCATCGTCATCACCGCCCGCGAGGCCCTGCGCAGCAACGAGCGCGAGAAGGACCGCTTCGGCCTGCTGGAGCGCATCGGCGAACGGCTGGCCGGCTCCCTCTACGTCGAGGAGACGCTGAAGCGGGTCGCCGAGATGCTGGTCCCGCAGTTCGCCGACCACTGCTTCATCGAGCTGATGGAGGGCGAGCGCCTGGTGCGCCGCGTCTCCCAGCACGTGCAGGGCTGGACCCCGCCGCCGGGCACATGGAAGCCGGTGGGCGCGGAGATCCGCTACCCCTCCGGCCACTACGCCGACACCGCGATGCGCCGCCAGGAGACGATCCTGGTCGAGGACTTCGCCACCAGCAGCTTCCCCGCTCCCCACGAGGGCAGCGCCCAGCTGTGCGGCGAGGTCGGCATGACCTCCGCCATCGTCGCCCCGCTGTGCGTGCGCGGGGAGACGCTCGGCCTGATGTACCTGGGGCTGTCCAACCTCACCGACCGCCGCAGCCCCCACTACGACGCCTTCGACCGCGACTTCGTCGGGGCCATCGCCACCCGCGTCGCGCTCGCGATCGACAACGCGCTGCTGTTCGAGGAGGAGCGGCACACCGCCGAGTCCTTCCAGAAGCACCTGCTGCCGCGCGCGCTGCCGCAGCTCGACGGCCTGGAGATCGCCGTCCGCTACTACCCGGCGGCCCCGCTGGCCTCCCACGGCCAGGGCATCCAGACCCAGGTGGGCGGCGACTGGTACGACGTGATCCCGCTGTCGGCGGGCCGGGTCGGCATCGTCATCGGCGACGTCGAGGGCCGGGGCGCCAAGGCCGCGGCCATCATGGGCCAGCTGCGCGCCGCGCTGCGCGCCTTCGCCCAGGACGACAAGTCGCCCGCCGACATCCTGGCCAGGCTCGACGAGTGGACCCGCATCATCGCCACCCCCGAGCAGGACGACAACGGCACCGAGGTGAGCATCCCGCCGATCGTCACCTGCCAGTACCTCGTCTACGACGCGTGGTCGCGCCAGCTGTCCTTCGCCAACGCCGGCCACGCGCCGCCGCTGCTGCTGGTCGACGGCCAGTGCCTGGAGATGGACATCGAGGAGGTCGGCCAGCCGCTCGGAGTGCGGGCCAAGAACCTGCACGCCGACCTGGTCTACAAGGAGGAGACCCGCACGCTGCCGCCCGGCGCCGCGCTGCTGCTCTACACCGACGGGCTCGTCGATCGCCGCCCCACCCGCGACGGCCGCGTCCCGACCGACGAGGAGACGCTGGGAATCCTCTGCGAGAAGCTGGCCAAGGCCACCGGCGACGACGTCGAGCGGGTCGCCGACGCCGCCACGGTCGCGGTGCCCGGCGAGATCGACGACGACATGGCGATCCTGGTGCTGCGCTCCAGCGACATCGACCTGGACGTCGAGGAACGCACGTTCCCCGCGCAGCCGATCATGGTCGGCGAAGCGCGGCGGATGGCCGCCGAGGCCTTCACCGGCTGGAACGTGCCCGAAGAGCGCGCCGAGCTGGCCTGCCTGCTGGTCTCGGAAGTCGTCACGAACGTGGTGCTGCACGCGGCCACCGCGAGCGTCCCGCGCCGGGAACTGGTGGTCGAGGGGCCGCCGCTGCCGTTCGAGGAGTCCTGGGACGTACCGTTCGAGGACGAGGTCATGGGCGACAAGGAGTTCACGCTCCGGCTGCGCAGGGGCGAGGAGTCGGTCTGGGTCGAGGTGTTCGACCAGGACCTGCGCCTGCCGCGCATCCGCAGCGCGGGCGAAAACGACGAGGGCGGGCGCGGCCTCTACCTGGTCGACCAGCTCGCCAAGCGGTGGGGCTCACGCCCGACCAGGGAAGGCAAAGCGGTCTGGTTCGAGATTCCCACGCGCAGCCGCTGAGTGGTTGACTCGTCGGCATGGAGCTGGCCTTCGAACGCCGTGGCGCGGGCGCGCCGCTGATCCTCATCCACGGCATCGGGCACCACTGGCAGGCCTGGTTGCCGGTGCTCGACCGGCTCGCCGCCGCTCACGACGTGATCGCGATCGACCTGCCCGGCTTCGGGGTCTCGCCGGGGTTGCCGGACGGCACGCCGTACACCGCCGAGTCGCTCGCGGACGCCGTGGAGTCCTTCTGCGCGCTGATGGGGGTGTGCGAGCCGCACGTCGCGGGCAACTCGCTCGGGGGCTACATCGCGCTGGAGCTGGCTTCGCGCGGAGTCGTCCGTACGGCTGCCGCCCTCTCGCCGGCCGGCTTCTGGTCGCGCCCGGAGCTGGTGTGGTGCCAGACGGCGCTGCGCGCGCTGCGTTCGACGGCCCGGTCGCTGCCGTACGAGCAGGCGGCCAGGGCGGCGGAGAACCCGCTCGGCCGGGCGATGTCGGCGGGCCTGCTGGTCGCCCACCCGTCGCGGCTGACGCCGACCGCGCTGATGGCGGCCACGCAGGCGCTGGCCGGGGCGGCCGGGTTCGACGAGACGCTGGAGTCGTTCACCAACCTCATGCCGCCCGCTCCGCCGAAGACGCCGATCACGATCGCGTGGGGCGAGCACGACCGGCTGCTCCCGCGCTGGCAGGCGGTGCGCGCGGCCAAGTGGTCGGGGCAGCGGGTGAAGCTGCTCAAGGGCTGCGGGCACCTGCCGATGAGCGACGACCCCGGCCTGGTGGCCCGCGTCATCCTCGAGTCCTGCTGAAACAAGCGCGCATTCCTGACTCGGCTCGTAAACTGAGGGTGATCACTCGGGGACGCACGCCTGACGAGCCGGCAGGACGTGATGGCGCACTTCGTGGACGATTCCTGGCGACACCTGGTCATGGACGACTGCCTGCTGCGCGAAGGCGAGCAGGAGCTGCCGATCGTGGTGCTGCTCGGCCCGCCGGGCACGGGCAAGGGCGCGCTGGCCTCGGACCTCCGTGACAGCGTGGCGGTGGAGCCCGCGTCACCGGGTGTCCGGGTGAGTCTGCGCGATCAGGACGACGAGCATCTGCCGGTGTCGCGGATCGTCGCGCGTGTGGCCCACGGGCTGATGCGGAGTTCCCGCGTGAAGTTGCCCAGGGTCGTGTTCACCCTGCACGTGCTGGCGTTGCGGCCGGGTGAGCGCCCGGACCACGAGGTGGAGGCGGAGCTCGACCGGCTGGTCGACGGCACGGCGCCCAATCCGCCGGAGTTTCTGGGCCCGCTGCGCGAGCTGCTCGGGCTGGTTCCGCGGGTCGGGCCGTTTCTGGCGGTCGGCGTGTCGTTGCTCGGGCTGACGCTGGGGCGCGAGCGGATCGCGGTCAGGCAGCTCAACCGCAAGGGCAGGACGTGGCTGACCGCGCAGCTTCCCGAGGGCAACCTGGTGACCCTGGCCAGACAGCACCAGCGCGGGGGCGCCGACCTGGCGGGTGCGCCCGCGCTGGTCCTGTGCCAGGCGCTCCTCGCCGACCTGCGCGAGGAGTACGCCAGGCCGGGACGGCATCCGCGCAACTGCCTGCTGGTGCTGGAGGGCGCCGAGACCGTGGGCGGCCGGGCGTTCCTCAAGGCGCTCAGGCCGGCCAAGGGCGACGACCCGCTGGTGGTCGTGGCGACCGCGCGATCCTGGGTGCCGGTCGGCGGCGCGTGGGCGCGGCCCGGCCTGGGCACGGCCGGCAGGCCGCAACCGCCCACGCTGCCCGAGGCCGGCCACTCCGGCTGGCTCGCCCACCGGGCCGAAGGCGAGGACCGGTGGTGGTATCCGGTGCTGATGCCGCCGCTGCCCGCGCTGGAGAGCGGGCGGCGCTACGCCGGCGCGATCGACCGGCTCACCGGCGGGCACCGGCAGACCGCCCTGGAACTGCTCGACTGGGCCGGATCGGCGCCCGACGACGACGCGTTCCGCTCGATCCTTCACCAGAAGGAGGCGCTGCGCTGGCCCGGGTGGCTGCACCTGCCGGACCGCGACCACCTGTCCGGCTGGGCGGCGGCGCGGCACGTGGAGGACGCGGAGAACGCGCTCAGCGCCCGGCCGAACCTGCGCGACCGGCTGGCCGACGCCCTCTGGCTGACGCACGACCGCGAGCTGGGCACGGTCATCCACCCCTGGCTGAGGCGGCTGCTGCTGCACCGGCTCAGCCAGGAGCAGTGGGACCAGGCGCACGAACTGCTGGAGTCCTTCTGCCGCGACCGGGAGGCGGAAGGCTTCTACCACGCCCTGGCCCGCGTACGGCCCGGCGACGCCGGAGGGCACCTGGCCCGCGTGACCGCCTGGCTGGACGGGCGGTTCGACGAGCTCGACGGGCGGGGCAAGCTGCCGGAGTGGATCGCCGAGTTCAACCTGGTGACCACGGCTCCGAGCCGGCTGCCGCTTGAGCAGGACCTGGAGGACCTGTACGACTCGCTGGTGACCGGCTCGGCGAAGGGGCCCGGCGACTGGCGGGCGCGGATCAGGACCCTGGTCGTGGACCGCTGGTTCTGGAACGACCCCCTCCTCGACCCCTCGGGACGGCGGCGCGCGGACATCGCGTACGGCCTGATGGAGCTGCGCGATCGCTCGAAGGCGAGCAAGTCCGTGCTGAAGCGGGAGGCGGACCGGTATGTCACGTCCTGATCGGGTCCTGAAGTCCTTCACCCGGGCGCGGCGCCGGCGGCGGATCGTCCTGGTGGCCTCGATCGCGGCGCTGGCGCTGGTGGCGGGCGTGGTGGTGAGCATCGTGCTGCGGACCGCGCCGCTGACCGACGATCCCGGCGCGTTCGGCGAGGACCTGACCGAGGTGATGGAGCGCATCCGGCTGGAGAACGCCGAGGTCGAGAAGAGGCATCCGGCCGCGCACGTCACGATCGTCGCGCTGCTGCCGATGTCGGGGGAGGTGTCGGAGATCTCGATGTCGCGCCAGACCATCCGGCACGGGTTGCAGGGCATCCATCTGGCCCAGCTCTGGCGTAACCGGCTGGAGCAGTCGCCCCCGTACATCAAGGTGCTGGTGGGGAGCAACGGACCGGACGACTGGGCGGCGACCTTCGCCGACCTCGAACGGCGGGCGGCGGGCGAGCGCATCGTGGCCGTGACCGGGCTGGGCGCGAGTACGGAGAGCACGCGCAAGTCGGTCGCCGACCTGAGCGAGCGGTACTACGGGATGTCCGCGGCGGTGATCACCTCCGACGAGTTCGGGCCGTTCAAGGGGCTGGCCAGGGTCGCGCCGCTCAACCGCGACCAGGCTCAGGCGGTGCTGCGGCTGGCCAGGCACACCAACCCGGTTCTGAAGGCGATCGTGGTCAAGGACAGGAACCGGGGCGACAGCTACACCAAGACGCTCGGCGACCACTTCACCCGGGAACTGGAGGACAAGGAGCTGGAGGAGACGCTCACGTTCGACGCGGGGGCCGGCTCGCCGGGCACGGTGCTGGGGCTCAACGCGGAGCGCATCTGCACCTCGGCGGCCAACACGGTCCTGTACGCGGGCCGCGCGGACCACCTGCCGGCGCTGATGGCCGGGCTGAGCCGGCACGCGAAGTGCGCCGACCGCGGCATCACGGTGATCAGCGGCGACGACGTGGCCGAGCTGACCGGGCCGGTCAAGCAGCCGATGTGGGGCGATCAGGCGATCCGGCTCTTCTACACCGCGCTGGCGCACTCCCAGGGGGTCACGCAGCCGGCCGGGCCGGTCATCGACGACATGAAGAAGCGCTTCGGTGATGGGAGCCCGACCGCCTACCGCGCTCTCTATCCCAAGGAGTCGCTGGACGACGGCATGGCCATCGTGCACCACGACGCCATGTACCTGGCGATCAGGGCGGTGGAGAAGTTCGCCGGGGAACTGCCGACCGCGCGGGACATCGCCAGCGTGCTGACCAGCGGCACGCTGACACTGGCCGGCGCCAGCGGGCCGTTCACGATCGGCGACGGCGGCGACCCGGTGGGCAAGAACATCCCGATACTGCAGCTCGGGCCGGACGGCAGCGCGACGTTCTCCCGCTGGGCCGACCCGGCTAGCGCATCGTCTGTCCCCAGACCAGGAGCATGACGATGATGAAGACCAGCATGACGCCGACGTAGCCGACGGGGCCCAGCCGTAAGGAGCGCCGGACACGGTTGAGACCCCAGGCGAACAGCAACGCCAGGAAAACCAGGAGGATCAGGCCGCCGTCCATAGGGCCAGTATGGCCAATTTTCTGCTTAAAAGCCGAAAGAGCGGCCGATGATCTCCTTCATGATTTCGGTGGTCCCGCCGTAGATCGTCTGCACGCGGCTGTCCAGCCACGCCTTGGCCACCGGGTACTCCATCATGTAGCCGTAGCCGCCGTGCAACTGCAGGCAGCGGTCGATGACCTTGTTCTGCAGCTCGGTCGTCCACCACTTGGCCTTGGCCGCGTCGACGACCGAGAGCTCCTTCTTGTTGAGCGCCAGCACGCACTTGTCCACGTAGTGGCGGGCGATCTCGACCTCGGTGGCCAGCTCGGCCAGCACGAACCGGGTGTTCTGGAACTTGCCGATGTTGCGGCCGAACGCCTGGCGGTTCTTGCAGTACTCGATCGTCATCTCCAGTACGGCTTCCGCCGCCCCCACCGCCACCACCGCGATCGACAGGCGTTCCTGCGGCAGGTTGTTCATCAGCTGGAAGAAGCCCTCGCCCTCGTTCGGGCCGAGCCGGTTGGACACCGGCACCCGGACGTTGTCGAAGAACAACTCGGCGGTGTCCTGCGCCTTGAGCCCGACCTTCTCCAGGTTGCGGCCCCGGCTGAAGCCGTCCATGCCGCGTTCGACGACGAGCAGCGTGGTGCCGCGGGCGCCCTCGTCCGGATCGGTCTTGGCGACGATGACGACCAGGTCGGAGTTGATGCCGTTGGTGATGAACGTCTTCTGGCCGTTGACGACGTAGTGGTCGCCGTCGCGGATCGCGGTCGTGCGGATGCCCTGAAGGTCGCTGCCGGCTCCCGGCTCGGTCATGGCGATCGCGGTGATCAGCTCGCCGCTGACGAAGCCGGGCAGCCAGCGCTGCTTCTGCTCCTCGTCGGTCAGCTCCACCAGGTAGGGGGCCACGACGTCGTTGTGCAGGCCCCAGCCGAGGCCGGACGCGCCGGTCCTGATGATCTCCTCGGTGATGATCGCGTTGTAGCGGAAGTCGGTGATGCCGGCGCCGCCGTACTCCTCGGGGACGGCGAAGCCGAACATGCCGATCTCCCCGGCCTTCTTCCAGACCTCCCGGGGGACGATGCCGTCCTTCTCCCACTGGTCGTGGTGGGGGAGGACCTCGCGGGTCATGAACTCGCGGACGGTCTCCTGGAAGAGCAGGTGCTCGTCGTCGAAGAGGTCTCGCTGCATGTGTTCGCCTCCAACTTGGATGGATGGGCAACAGAATACGATTCTGTTACTCGGAGGTATACCCGCTTTCCCACCGTACGGGGCGGCAATGGGGCCCCGGTAGATTCATCCCCATGTTGCATGGCCGGGGGGATGAACAGACGGCCGTCGAGCGGCTGCTGGACTCGGCCCGCGACGGCGACAGCGGAGCCCTGGTGATCCGCGGTGAGCCAGGCGCCGGCAAGTCCGCGCTGCTGCGGCACGCCGCCGAGCGGGCCGGAGACCTGCGGACCCTGCGCGGGGCCGGTGTGGAGTCCGAGGCCGAGCTGCCGTTCGCCGCACTCCACCTGCTGTTGCGCGGCGAACTCGGCCGCCTGGACGCGCTGCCGCAGGCTCAGGCCGAGGCGCTGCGGGGCGCGCTGGGGCTGGGCGCGCTCGCTCCCGAGAACCGCTTCCTCGTCGGGCTGGCCGTGCTCAGCCTGCTCGCCGAGATCGCCGGGGACGGCTCGCTGCTCTGCGTCGTCGACGACGCGCAGTGGGTCGACCAGGCCTCACTCGACGCGCTCGTCTTCGCCGCCCGGCGGCTCGACGCCGAGGGCATCGCGCTGATCTTCGCCACCCGGGACGCCGCCGAGCCCGCCGGGCTGCCCGAACTCGTGCTGCGCGGCGTCGACCGCGCCGCCGCCACGGCGCTCCTGCCCGCCGACCTCGCGCCCGCCGTGCGCGAGCGCATTCTCGACGAGGCCGACGGCAACCCGCTGGCCCTGCTCGAACTGCCCGCCGTCCTCACCCCCGAGCAGCGGGCCGGCCGGCTGGCCCCCTACACCAAGATCCCGGTCACCAGCCGGGTCCGGCAGGCGTTCCTGGGGCAGATCACCGCGCTGCCCGAGGCCGCCCAGCTCGTGCTGGCCGTGCTCGCCGCCGACGACACCGGCTCGCTGGGCGTGGTGTTGCGCGCCTGTGAGGAGTTCGGGGCGGGGATCGAGGACCTGGAGAGCGCGCGGCGGGCCCGGCTCGTCGAGGTCGCCGGGCAGGAGGTGAGCTTCCGCCACCCGCTGATCCGGCCCACGGCCTATCAGAACGTGCCGCTGACGACGGCGCCGGCCGTACACCGGGCGCTGGCGGGTGCGCTCGACGGGCGCGAGCACGCCGACCGCCGGGCGTGGCACCTCGCGGCCGCGACGGCCGCGCCCGACGAGGACGTGGCCGCCGAGCTGGTGCGGGTCGCCGAGCGCGCGCAGACGCGCGCGGGCTATGCCGCCATGGCCGCCGCCTACGAGCGCGCCGCCGAGCTCACTCCCGACCCCGACCTCCGTTCGGTACGGCTGGCCGCCGCGGCAGTGGCCGCCAGCGACGGCGGCCGGTTCGAGCACGCCGACCGGCTGGCCGACCGGGCCAGCGGCATCGGCGACCCGCTCGCGCTCGCCCACCTGCTCCAGGTACGCGCGCACGTGCACGTGCAGCAGGGTGCCTATGCCGAGGCGGCCCGGGTGATCGTCGCGGGTGCCGGGCGGATCGCGCAGCTCGATCCCGAACGGGCCGCCTACCTGTATCTGGAGGCGATCCGCTGCGCGTGGTTCGGTACCGCGGCCGAGCCGGCGCTGCGGGCGGCGGCGCTGATGCCGCCGGTGGACGTGCCGCTGGTGGGCGGGGCGCTCGGAGTGGCGGCGATGATGGGCGGGGAGGTGCCGAAGGCGGTGGCGCTCATGGACCGCCTGCTGGTCGATCCCGATATTTCTGGACTGGGGATTCCGGGGCGGCTCTTCCTCGCGCAGGTGGCGCTGGCGGCCGGACGGCCCTCTCTGGCCGATGAGGTCGCCGCGCGGGCCGTCGCCGACTGCCGGGCGCGGGGGATGGACGGCTGGCTGATCGTCGGGCTGAACGCGCGGATGCAGGCCCTGGCCTGCCTCGGGCGCTACCAGGACATGATCGAGGCGCGGGAGGACGGCACGCCGCTGGTCGGCGACCCCGCGCTGCTGGACGGGCCGCTCGCGTTCGCCCACGCGGAGCTCGGGGACGAGGAACGCGGGCGGAGCGGGGGCGGAGCCGTGGGAGCGTGGGCTCTGGGGCGGCTGGAGCTGGCGCTCGGCCGGCCGGAGGCGGCGCTGAAGGCGATGGAGCCGGTGGCCGGTGCGGCTTATGCGCCGTTCTCCCTCTTCATGCTGCCGGACCGGGTCGAGGCCGCGCTGCGGGTCCGTGACACGGCGACGGCCGAGATGCTGGCGGGGCGGTACACGGAGTGGGCGCAGGCCGTGGGGCTGCCGTCCGCGCTGGCCGTCGCCGCCCGGTGCGCCGCGCTGGTCGCCGATGACGAGGAGCGGTTCGCGCTGGCCGTACAGCTGCATGAGGGGGGTGAGCAGCCGCAGGAGGAGGCGCGCACGCGGCTGCTCTACGGCGAGTGGCTGCGGCGGGCGCGCCGGCGGGCCGAGGCGCGCACGCAGCTGCGGGGGGCTTTGGCGGACTTCGACGGGCTGGGGATGAGCCTGTGGGCCGAGCGGGCGCGGGCCGAACTGCGGCTCACGGGCGACGTCCCCGCGGCGCCGCGCCGCGCCGACGATCCGCTGAGCGTCCTGACCGCCCAAGAGCGCCAGGTGGTACGGCTGGCCGCCACCGGCGCCTCGAACCGGGACATCGCCGCCCAGCTGTACCTGAGCCCCAGAACGGTCGGATACCACCTGTACAAGGCGTATCCGAAGCTGGGAATCGCCGCCAGGTCGGAGCTGGCGGCGCTGGTCGGCTAGGGCCTGAGCAGGCCGTAGAGGGTGTTGATCTTGGCCTGGTCGGCGATGATCGGGAGCTGGTCGAAGCTGAGCTGCCAGTTCGTCGTGACGCCCCACCGGTCGTCGAGCCGCTCGATGATGCCGAAGCTCATCTTCTGGCCGTGCTTGGGGGTGACCGTGCCGTACCACTCCACGTACGTGGAATTGCCCGCTCTTACTGCCTGGCCGGGCTTCAGCTGGAGTTCGCCGATCTGGGCGAAGAACGCGTTCAGGTAGGCCTGCTTGCCCTGGGTCGTCCTGAGCGCGCGGTCTTCCAGGCCCGTGCCCTTGAGCGGCGCGCCGGTGAGCGGGGCGAGGAGGGCGGCGGCGTCCTTGCGGTTCCACGCCTGGCCGCGGGCCACGAGCGCGTCCGGGCTGATGGCGGGCCTGCGGCCCGTCTCGGCGGGGCCGGTGTCGGTCACGCCGGCGAACAGGTTGCGGACGGTGGGGTCGAGCTTGGTGAACCACGTGTACCGGTCGTAGTAGCGGCGGCCCTGGACCACCTTGCCGTCGTCGGCCATCAGGACGCGGTAGACGGCCGGGTAGGAGATCGCGTGACCCTTGATCGTGACCTCGTTGGCCGCCTCGAACATCACCGCGGCGCCGTCCACGCCGATCCGCGTGCCGTGGAAACGGAAGTCGGGGGCGAGGGTGAGCGATCCGGTGATCGCCCTTTCGATCTCCGCCAGCCCCTTGGCCGGGGGAAGTTCGGCGGCGGCCGGCTCCCAGAGGGTGGCGTCCTTATCCCAGATGTCCAGATAAAGCGGGACTCGCGAGAGGGCGTCGGGTGCCTCCTTGCCGAACGCGACCTGCCGCTTGATGAAGCTGCAGGCGTTGGGGGAGACCCAGCCGATCGCGGTGTCGCACTCGTCGGGGGTGACCTGGGCTTGGGCCGGGGCGCTCAGCAGTCCCACCGCCAGCATCGCCCCGGCCAGCATCGCCGTCTTCCTCATCGCCGTCTCCTTCTGTTCCGCCTGGCCAATGCGGCCCTGGCGACGTCGAAATTACGGAGATCGGTGAACGCCTGAATCTGTCATCGTGACGGTAGTGACACGGCTTCATCACAAGTCACGGCCACTGCGACATATGGCCGCTTTCTCGGTCGTTCCAGCCCTAAGATCTACCCTTGGTCTACCTGGGTGATCGGAGTGACCCGTGAGTCGATGGCGCGTACCGGCGGTCGCCTCCTTCGCAGGCTTAGCAGCCATCGGGCTGTTCATCCTGCCCGCTGAGGCCGAGACCGCCAGCATCCCCGTGAACTACCTCTGCACGGGTGGAATCGCCGACCAGCGCGGGCCCGTCAACCTCAAGGTCGATGTCACGGCCCCCACGACGCTGCGGGTGGGCGGCCAGCTCCGGGTCAACTGGTCGCTCGCGTACGACGGGCAGACCGGCAGGTTCTCCTCGCCGGGCTACTTCGGGGCGGGCTCGACCCTTCACGTGAACTCGACGGCCACCCTCGGCGGCTCCTGGGCCGGCGCGCTCGAAGCCGCCGGATCCGAGGAGCAGAAGGAGCTCAAGCCGTGGGACCCGCTGGCGCTGCCCAAGGCCGCCTCCAGCGAGGCGCACCTGACCCAGCCGGGCACGCTCACGATCACCCCGTCGACGATGACCGTCGACTTCCTGCCCGCCGCCGCTGAAGCCGTGACGGTGAACGACGACGACACGCAGGTCAAGTACGCGCCCGCCGGCGCGTGGGCGCACAAGAACTCGACCCCGGTCCGCTACAAGGACCACGACCGGGACGTCCACCGCACCACCGACGCCGACGCGTCCGCGAGCTTCACCTTCACCGGCACCGGCGTCGAGTACTACGGCCGCCGCCACTGGAACAGCGCCAAGGTCAAGGTCTACCTCGACCCCTCCGGACCGGAGCCGGAGAAGCAGGTGGCGACCGTGGACCCGACCCTTGACGACGACGGCACGCCGACCAACCGCATCGAGGGCAACACCCTCCTGTGGGAGAGCGAGAAGCTCCCGTACGGCCAGCACACCGTCCGCATCGCGCACGCCGGGAACACGGCCGCGGCGCCCGAGCTCGAAGGTGAGCCGGAGGATGGCGTGGACGCGAAGGCCGAAGCCCAGGCCGCGGTCAAGCCGATCTTCGTGGACGCCTTCAAGGCCCTCCTGGACCCGGAGGAGATTCCGGCGGGCTTCCACCGCGCCACCTGCCGGGTGACCAATCGGCCGGCGCCGTCGCTGAAGGTCGTGGTCCAGGGCGGCACCACCACCTCACCGACGCCGACACCTACGCCGACGCCGACCGGCACCAACAGGCCCACCAACACCCCGACGACCACGCCGCCGAACAACAACGGCGACAACAACCAGGACCCGTGGCACGTCGGTGTGGTGCCCGGCGCCGTCAAGACCCCGACGACCCGTGCCTCCGCCTCGCCGACCACGACCCGCTTCATCAAGGCCCAGGTGGTCAAGACGCCCAAGGGCGGGGTGGACACGGGTGAGGCGCCCGTGGAGGCGACGGGCGGGCCGTACGGGCTGATCGCGGGTGGTTCGGCCCTGCTGCTGGTCAGCGCGACGGGCGGCTTGCTGGTACGGCGGCGCCGCGCCGCGCACGCCGGAGGAGCGAAGTGATGAGTGAGCGGAAGAAAGCCATGAACCGGGCTCTGCCCGGACTGCTGGTCGCCGGCTCGCTGGCCGGAGTGGTTGCGGTGACCGTGGGCGTGCTGCAGCTGGCCCCGAGGGTGGAAGGCGGCCCTGGCGGCGTCCTGGCCGGAGCCGCCGGCCCCCGTGAGGCTGGGACCGGCGAGCAGCCGACCCCGATCGAGATCCAGAACGCCGGCGCCTTCATGCTGTCCCCGACCGTGGGCCCGGGCGGTAAGGACACCCCGCTGACCCCGGCCAGGCTGGAGGCCCCGCCGCCGCTGGCCGCCGTTCCGACCGTGGCTCCCATCCCGCCGGCGAAAAAGGCGGCGAAGAAGGCCCGGCCGACGCGGATCAAGATCCCCAAGATCAAGGTGAACGCCCCGATCGGCGCCGTGGCCCTCGACTCCAAGGGCGCCCTGGGCGTCCCGTCCCTGGCGAAGCCGAACCTGACCGGCTGGTACCGCGACAGCCCCGTCCCCGGCGGCATCGGCCCGTCGATCATCAACGGCCACGTGAACACCCGCAAGGGCCCCGCGGTCTTCAACCGCCTCGCGGAGCTGACCAAGGGCGACCCCATCTACGTGTACCGCTCCGACGGCAAGGTGACCCGCTTCACGGTGAGTGGCATCGAGCAGGTCAGCAAGTCCACGTTCCCGACGAACCGCGTGTACGGCAACACCTCCGACGCCCAGCTCCGCCTGGTGACGTGCGGCGGCGTCTACAACAAGTCGGCCCACAGCTACGCCGACAACGTCATCGTGTATGCGACCCTGTCCAAGAAGAAGGGTTGACCGGTTCTTGGTTCCGGGTTTCAGGTTTACAGGAGATTTACAGGGTCAGTTCGTACGATCTCAACCTAACCGTGACCAATCGCTGGAATCCTGGTACGCCTGTTGAACCTGCGCTGAAACGGAGATAGACAGTGCTGACGTCCAAGGCGCGGCGCCGCCTCGCCCAGAAGACTTCCGCCTTGGGGCTGGCAAGCACCCTCCTCTTCGTCGCCGGTTCCACCTTCTTCCACTCGGCCGCAGCGGCGCAGTCGAACATGACCTCGACCTGCACGGCCGCGACGACCACTGACGCCTCGCTCAAGGTCCCGATCGGCACGGGCACCGGCGACAAGGGTCCCAAGTCAGTCTCCTTCACCTGCACCGCCGGAACGATCACTAACCAGTCGATCCAGGTCAGTATGAGTACGGTCGCGAGCTCGGTGACGGCCGGCGGCAGCTTCGACGTCACCTTGGAGATCCCGGCGCTCACGCTGGCGACCGCGCCCACGACCGCCTCCACGGTGAACGTCGGCTGGACGCCCACCGTCACCGGGGGCACCGCCGAGACCGGGACCAAGCCGGGCGGGGCCACCACCGCGCAGTCCACCGCGGTCCCGGCCAAGAGCGTGGCCTTCAAGATCACGGCAGCGACGACGGGCACGATGGTGGAGATCAAGCCGGGGTCGCTGAGTTTCACCATCGGCACCGGCACCGGGACGGGCACCGACATCCTCCAGTACGTCTGCGATGCGTCCGGTGACACCGGCTACGCGGGCGATGTGGACATCAAGGTCACCCTCACTCCGCCGACCACCGCCACCGCGAACACCGACGCCTCCATCACCTGGACCAGCGTCGTCCAGACCACGGGCGACCCGCTGAAGGTTCCCGTCGGAGGGTTCACGACCGGCACCAAGGCGTTCGGGACCATCAAGGCGACCGGTGCGGGCGTGCCCGCCAGCGCCACCGGCGAAGGCGCGATCTCCAGCACCACCGCCGGAAGCGACTTCACCATCCAGACGATCACGGTGAAGATCAAGCCGACGACGACCGGTGACGTCACGCTCACGCCCGGCGACCTGGTCTTCGACACCACGGCGACCGGGACGAAGCTGAAGTGCTCGGCGCCGACCGACGGCCTGAAGACCTACAAGTTCACCGTCTCGGCGGGTAACGGCACCACGCCGACCCCTACGCCGACGCCGACGCCGACCCCCACGACCACCACCCCCAAGCCCACCAAGACCACGACGAAGTTCGTCACCGAGACGCCCAAGGACAACAATGGGAAGGTCACCAAGACTCCCAAGGCCGGGGCGGACACCGGTGGTGGTGGGGACATGGGGCCTGATGGGCGGATGTTCATTCTCACCGGCTCTCTGCTCATCCTGGCCGCCGGCGCCGGTGGGCTGATGGTCCGGCGGCGCGGGCTCAACCGGGGCTGAGGGTGACCGGGCAGGGGTCTCAGGGTGGCGGCGGGCTGCGGATCACGCTGATTCTCGCGGCCATCGCCGGAGTGGTGACGGTCGTGGCGGGGCTGCTGATCGTCGCGGGGTCGCCGCAGGAGTATGGGCTGGCTCGGGACAGTCTTGATCTTGGGGCGCAGCCGGACGGCAAGGACACCGGAGCGCCGCAGCAGGCGTTGTTCAAGGCGGAGGCCACGGTGCCGCCGCCCCTTCCGCCGATCAATCCGGCGCCCGCCATGCTGCCGTCCACTCCCAAGAGGATCGTGATCAAGCGGCTCGGGATCAACGCGCCCATCTCCTCGATCGGGCTGGACAAGCGGGGCGCCATCCAGGTCCCGTCGATCGACAATCCGAACCTGGTCGGCTGGTACCGGCACGGGCCGACCGCGGGTGAGGCGGGGCCGTCGGTGATGCTGGGGCACAAGGACACGCGGCGGGGCACCGCGGTGTTCAGCCGCCTGTACGAGATCCGCAACGGCGACACCATCGAGGTCAAGCGGCAGGACGGCGTGACGGCGGTGTTCACCGTGGGCGGCGTGGAGCAGGCGGCGAAGACGACCTTCCCCACCCAGCGCGTCTACGGCGACCAGGGCGACAACGCCCAGCTCCACCTGATCACCTGTGGCGGCTACTACAACCGCAACATCGGTCACTACACCGACAACATCATCGTCTACGCGACAATGACGAGCTCCTACAGAAGCTGAGGACACGCGCATGGGCTGGATGGCGAAGCGGCGACTGCGTACTGGCCCCACGGCGGCGGTGTCCGCCAAGCCGGATCCGGCCGAACTGCTGCGGATCGTGCAACTGGCCGACCCGGACGCCCGCGCGGACGGCGGCGACATCCTGGCCGCCGACACCAGGATCCACGCGGCCGTCGAGGCGGAGCCCGAACTCGTGGGCGGCGAGCTCGAAACGGTCTGGGCCCTTCGGGTGGCGGCCGAGGGGCCGCTGCCTTTCGACTACTTCGACCGTTATCTGGCCGAGGGCATCGCGTTCCGGCTGGGCGGGCTGGCGGTG
Organism: Nonomuraea sp. NPDC059007; assembly: GCF_042740555.1. Classification (NCBI taxonomy): domain Bacteria; kingdom Bacillati; phylum Actinomycetota; class Actinomycetes; order Streptosporangiales; family Streptosporangiaceae; genus Nonomuraea; species Nonomuraea sp. NPDC059007. The sequence goes on from NZ_JBHYJD010000002.1 coordinate 265,437, forward strand.
TGCCGCGGTGAGGTGAGCGATCCGTCCGATGAGGACGTGCAGCGCGGCGCCGCGGTGATCCTCCCGGTACGGCCGGCCGACGACGAACTGGCCGACCTGCTCGAAGCCGAGCCCGGTGAGGACGACGCCTTCGAGGGCACCGGGTTCCGCGCGGTGGTGGTGCCCCTGAAGACGCGGCCGCCGGCCGTACGGGATCTGCTGCCTTTCGCGACGGAGCTGACGGCGGTGGAGCTGCGCGGCGACGACCTGGAGAAGGTCGGCGCGCTGGCGCTGTCGCTGGCGGACGGGCTGCAGGGCATCGCGGTGGACCGGTGGTGCTTCCGTATCGACGCTCCCGGGGACCTCCTGTAGAGCATCGTTCTGTTGTAGTCTGCCCAGTAACCGAATATTGCTCGGTTTCATGGAGGGCACTGTGGCAGAGGCGTACATCGTCGGGGCGGTCCGGACCCCGGTCGGCAAGAAGAAGGGCGGCCTTTCCACCGTCCACCCCACTGACCTGGCCGCGCAGACGCTGAAGGCGCTCATCGACCGCACCGGCGTCGACCCCGTCGCGGTCGAGGACGTCATCATGGGCTGTGTCATGCAGTTCGGCCCGCAGAGCATGGACATCGCGCGCAACGCCTGGCTCAGCGCCGGCCTGCCGGAGACCACGGCCGGTGTCACGATCGACCGGCAGTGCGGCTCCTCGCAGCAGTCGATCCACTTCGCCGCGCAGGGCGTCCTGTCCGGCACACAGGACCTCGTGGTCGCCGCCGGAGTGGAGTCGATGAGCGTCGTGCCGATGGGCTCGTCGATCACGGCGGCCTTGGAGAAGGGCATGCCGTTCCCCTTCGGCGAGATGTGGGTCGAGCGGTACGGCAAGCAGGAGATCTCCCAGTTCCGCGGCGCTGAGCTGATGTGCCAGAAGTGGGGTTTCACCCGCGAGCAGTTGGAGCGGTTCGCCTACGAGTCGCACCAGCGCGCGGCCAAGGCCATCGCGAACGGCCACTTCAAGGACCAGATCGTCCCGGTCAACGGCGTACACGACGACGAGGGCCCCCGCCCGGACTCGACGCTGGAGAAGATGGCGGGCCTGAAGACGCTGAAGGAGGACGGCGTGATCACCGCCGCCACCTCCTCGCAGATCTCCGACGGCTCCGGCGCGCTTCTCATCGCCTCTGAGCAGGCGGTCAAGGACCACGGGCTGACCCCGCGCGCCCGTATCCACCAGCTCGCGCTGACCGGCGACGACCCGGTGTACATGCTGACCGCGCCGATCCCGGCCACCCAGAAGGCGTTGAAGAAGGCGGGCATGTCGATCGACCAGATCGACGTCACCGAGATCAACGAGGCGTTCGCGCCGGTCCCGCTGGCCTGGATCAAGGAGCTGGGCGCCGACCCGGCCACGGTCAACCCGAACGGCGGCGCCATCGCCCTGGGCCACCCGCTGGGCGGCACCGGCGCGATCCTGATGACCAAGCTGCTGCACGAGCTGGAGCGCACCGGCGGCCGGTACGGCCTGCAGACGATGTGCGAAGGCGGCGGCCAGGCCAACGTCACGATCATCGAACGCCTGTAGGACACGGCGGGGCGCCGCCCCGGGGCACAGACCCCGGGGCGGCGAACTCCTGGAATGATCTTGCGCATACTCAGCCCAGTTCTAGAGGGATCTCCGGGTAGCAAGATCGCGAAGGAGGTGCCTCATGTTCGGTGCCAGCAGGCGGCAGGTATTGATGGCGATGGGGGCGGTGCCGTTCCTGGCCGGCCCGCCGCCCATCGACGGGTGTGTCGAGCTCACCCACAAGGGCCGCAAGATCAAGATTTGCCCGCCGGGGCACGAGATGCACGGCCTGCTCAACAGGTCGGTGTTCGTCGACGGCGTCGCGCTGGAGATCATGGAGCAGAACGGCAGGTTCATCAGCGAGCTGAACCTGTACTCCGGCCACCGCACGCTCAAGGGCGTGGCGATCGAGGCGGTCGAGCTGCTGCGCGGAGCCAGGCTGGTCGAGCGGCCACCGGCGCCGAAGGTGAAGCTGGAGCAGCCCGACTCCGGCGGCCGGCGCAGGGCGGGCCGCCTGCGCAAGAACGCCGCCGCGCTGAGCTCCGCCGAGAAGTCCGCGCTGGTGGACGCCTTCCTGCGGCTCAAGCGCAGCGGCGCGTACGACTACTTCGTCGACCTGCACCGCAGGGCCTTCTCCCAGCACGGGTGGAACGCCCACATGCACGCCGGCTTCCTGCCCTGGCACCGGGCGATGCTGGTGCACTTCGAGACGCAGCTCGGGGTGGCGCTGCCGTACTGGGACTGGACGGTGCAGCAGAGCGGCGGCGCGACGCCGTTCACCCCGGACTTCCTCGGCGGCAACGGGCGCCAGGGGGACCAGCAGGTGATGGAGGGGCCGTTCGCCTTCCGCCACGGGCAGTGGCCGCTCAACGTCCGCGAGGACAACAGGGAGTTCCTGCGCAGGGAGTTCGGCGTTGGGGCGGATCGGCCGTCCGGGGCGGGGCTGGTGAGTCAGGCGATGGCCACCTCGCTCTACGACCAGGCGCCGTACGACTCCTCGGCGAGCGCCGGCTTCCGCAACCTCGTCGAGGGCTGGCCGGGCGGCCCGGTCATGCACAACCGGGCCCACGTGTGGATGGGCGGCAGCATGCTGCCCGCCTCGGCGCCGAACGACCCGGCGTTCTTCCTCAACCACTGCTTCGTGGACAAGCTCTGGGCCGACTGGCAGGCCAGGCACGGCTCGGTCGCCCACTTCCTGCCCGGCGAGCTGATCGACGTGCCGGTGGAACCGTTCGGGAGCGAGGTCGGCTGGACGGTCACGCCGCGCCAGCTCCTCGACCACGGTCAGTGGTACACCTACGGCGACGCCCCGGCCCTGTGACAAGCAGGGCCGGGGCGCCGGCGGTGTTCGCGCCCATGGCGTGGAGGCGCTTCAACTACCCATCCAGGTAGTGGCTCTTGGTGCTCCGACAGTAGGGGAGCGATCATTGAGGGCGCAACGGGTTATCGGCCGACGCCTTGAGTCTCTCTCCCAGCGTGCGGATGTGCGCGACGAGCTCGGGCGGCTCGTGCGTCTCGAAGCGGAAGCCGAGCAGCCCCACCCACAGCGCCAGCTCGTCCAGGGAGTCGGAGCCGGTGCTGACCACGCACGTGTGCTCGTCGATCGGCTCGATCGTGCCGGACGTCGCGGTCATGCGCTCGCTCACGGCGGCGGCGGGCCCGTGGACGGTGAAGCGGCCCTGGTAGCGGTAGGGCGCGCTGGCGATCCGCCGCGAGGTGTAGCCGGCCAGGTCGTCGGCGGGCAGCGGGCGGGGTGAGAAGCGCGGGCCGTTCGGGGTGCGCAGGGTGAGCCGGTCGACGCGGTAGGTGCGCCAGTCGCGCCGCTCGACGTCCCATCCGACCAGGTACCAGCGCCGTCCTGAGTGCACCAGCCGGTACGGCTCCGCCGTACGCCGGCTCGGTGTGCCGTCGTGCGCGCGGTAGTCGAACCGCAGGCACTCCCGCGCCCACGCGGCGGCCGCGATCGTGGACAGCACGCCGGGATCCACCGCGGGACCGCCCAGCGGCATCGGCACGGTCACCGCCTTGAGCGCGTCGACCCGATGCCGCAGGCGGGAGGGCAGCACCTGCTCCAGCTTGGCCAGCGCCCGCACGCAGACCTCCTCCAGCCCGGCCACGGTTCCCCCGGCGCCGGTGCGCAGCCCGATGGCCACCGCGACCGCCTCGTCGTCGTCCAGCAGCAGGGGCGGCAGCCGCGACCCCGCGCCCAGCCGGTACCCGGGCGCGCCCGCGGTGGCGTCGACCGGGTAACCGAGCTCGCGCAGCCGGTCCACGTCGCGCCGGACGGTACGCATGGACACGCCGAGCCGTTCGGCCAGCTCGGCCCCCGACCAGTCGCGGTGGGTCTGCAGGAGACCCAGCAGAGAAAGCAGCCTCACAACCTAGGACGTTACCTGACCTAGGCGCTTTCTAGAGTTGCCCCCATGAAGCCCTTCCACATCGACATTCCGGACGCCGACCTCACCGACCTGCGCGAACGCCTGGCCCGCACCCGCTGGCCCGACGAACTACCCGGCGTCGGCTGGTCCTACGGCGTCCCGCTCTCCTACGCCCGCGACCTCGCCGGCTACTGGGCCGACGGCTTCGACTGGCGGGCCCAGGAAGCCGCGCTGAACGCCCTCCCGCAGTTCACCACCGAGATCGACGGGCAGAACATCCACTTCGTCCACGTACGCTGCGCCAAGCCGGACGCCCTGCCGCTGATCATCACCCACGGCTGGCCCGGCTCGTTCGTGGAGTTCATGAAGGTCATCGAACCGCTGGCCCAGGACTTCCACGTCGTCGCGCCGTCGATCCCGGGCTTCGGATTCTCCGGCCCGACCCGCGAGAAGGGCTGGGACCTCAAGCGGGTGGCCAGGGCGTGGGCGGTGCTCATGGAACGCCTCGGCTACGAGCGCTACGGCGCCCACGGCACCGACACCGGCTCGGTCATCGCGCCGGAACTGGGCCGCGTGGCGCCGGACAGGGTGGTCGGCGTGCACGTCAACGGCGGCCTCGGCTTCCCGTCGGGAGACCCGGCCGAGCTGGAGGGCCTGACGGAGGCCGAAAGCGCACGCATGGCGATATATCCGGACACGGAGGCTCTCGGCTACGCCATGATCCAGTCGACCCGGCCCCAGACCCTCGCCTACGGCCTGCACGACTCCCCGGCGGGCCAGCTCACCTGGATCGCCGAGAAGTTCCACGAGTGGGCCGGCGTGGAAGTGGACCGCGACCAGCTTCTCACCAACATCAGCGTCTACTGGTTCACGGGTACGGCAGGCTCGGCGGCCCGCATCTACAAGGAGGGCGCCGCGGCCTGGGGCGGGCAGAGCCCGTACTCCGGAGTGCCCCACGGCGTCGCCGTCTTCCCCGGCGACACCGGCGTGCGGCGCGTCGCCGAACGCGAGCACAAGGTCGTGCACTGGGCGGAGTACGACCGGGGCGGCCACTTCCCCGCCATGGAGGTGCCGGAGGTGCTCGTCGCCGACCTGCGCACGTTCTTTCTCCGAGGAAAGGAAACACTTCGGCCGCCACGGATCGCGCGGCGGCCGAAGGGCGGGCGGGAGGAGGTCGCCCGCTGGGAGTGGCCTACTTGATCGAGCCGGCGGTGAGACCGCCGACCACCTTCCGCTCGATGAGCGCGAACAGGATGATCACCGGGATCGTGGCGATCACCGATCCGGCGAACAGTCCCTGCCAGTCCACGGAGTACTGGCCCATGTAGGAGTGCAGCGCCACGGGCAGCGGCTGGTTCTCCGGGCTCGTGGTCAGGGTCAGCGCGACGACGAACTCGTTCCACGCGGCGATGAACGTGAAGATCAGCGCCGTGATCACGCCGGGCATGGCCAGGGGGAGCGTGATGCGGAACAGCGCGCCCATCCGCCCGTTGCCGTCGATGAAGGCCGCCTCCTCCAGCTCACGGGGGATGCTGGAGAAGTACGCGTTGAGGATCCACACCGCGAACGCCAGGTTGAAACCGCCGTTGACCAGAATCAGCGACCACACCGAGTCCACCAGCCCGAACTGGAAGAACTCCCGGTAGATGCCCACGACCATCGAGGTCGGCTGGAACATCTGCGTGACCAGCACCAGGATCAGGAAGAACGTGCGCCCTCTGAAGTTGTGCCGCGCGGTGTAGTACGCCGCCGGCAGCGCCACGATCAGCACCAGCAACGTCGAGCCGATCGCGACCTGCAACGAGACCAGCAGGTTGTCGGCCAGCCCGCCCCGCCAGAACCCGCCGATCGCCGACAGGTCCCAGGTGTCGGGGAACCACTGCGCCGTGCGCAGCTCGTTCTGCGGCCGCAGCGCGATCAACACCATGACCAGGTACGGGAAGAGGAAGACGAACCCGATCAGGTACGCGAGCCCGGCGATGAGCGTCGTCTTGACCCGCGGCATCGTGTGCGAGCGGCGCGGGCGCTGGTGGTGGTGCCGCCGCCTGTTCAGCGGGGCGGGAGCGGTCTGCGTGCTCACCTACGCCACCTCCTTGTTCCAGCGGGAGACCCGCAAGAAGATGATGGTCAGCACGATGACCATGCCGAAGTTCACCACCGACATCGCCGCGGACGCCCCGATGTCGGAGCCCTTCAGGATGTACATGAAGATCGTGGACGTCGCGGTGTCGTAACCCGGCTGGCCCTTCGTCATCGCCCAGATGATCGGGAAGCTGTTGAAGACGTTCATGACGTTGATCAGCGCCGCGACGGTCAGCGCGGGGCGCAGCAGCGGCAGAGTGATCGACCAGTAAGTGCGGAACTTCGAGGCGCCGTCCATCCTGGCCGCCTCGTAGATGTCGGCCGGGATCGTGGCCAGGCCGGCCAGCAGCGCGTACGTCGTGAACGGCACCGACACGAACACCGCCACGAAGATCAGCCACGGCATCGCGGTGGAGGCCTGGCCGAGCTGGTCGGCCGAGCTGCCGCCCATCGCGCCGAGCAACCCCAGCGAGCTCGGCTCGATGCCGAAGGTGTCTTTCAGAAAGACGCCCAGGTCACGCCGGATCAGGTTGATGACACCGACCTCGGGGTCGAGCATCCACTTGAACACGATCGCGGTCATCAGCACCGACGCCGCCCACGGCGCGATCAGTGCCCAGCGGGCCAGCTTGCGCCCCGGGAACTTCTGGTTGAACAACTGCGCCAGCAGCAGGGAGATCAGCACGGTGAGCGCGACGACCGCGACCACCCAGATCACGCTGCGGACCATGATGTCCGCGAAGTCCTTCGAGTTGAAGACCTTCGTGTAGTTGTCGGGGAAGTTGCCCTCCCGGACCACGCCGAACCGGCTGATCTGCAGGAACGACGACCGGATCATCTCGATCACCGGCCAGATGACCACCGCGGCGATCAGCAAGACCGCGGGCCCGACCCAGGCGAGCGGCTCCAGCTTCTTCATGCGAACCCTTTCTGGAGGTACGGCAGGCGCCCGGCACCGAGCCGCCTGCCGTACACACCTCGACCGATCAGCCGGTCTCGGCGACCTTCTGGAGCTCACCGAGCGTCTTGGCCGGGTCCTTCACGGCGCCGCCCATGGTCTGCTTGATCTGGGTGTTCAGCTCAGACCACTTGGGGTCCTGGAACGGGTAGAAGCTGGCGTTGGGCAGGCCGTCGAGGAACGGCTTGAGCTTCTCGTCGCCCGAGAGCTTCTGGATGCCGCCGTTGGTGACGGGCAGCAGCTTGTAGAGGTCCACGATCTTCTCGGCGGCCGGGCCGGTGTAGAAGAAGTCGAAGAACTTCTTGATCTCCTCGGGGTGCTTGTTCTGGTTGAACGCCATGATCCAGTCCATGACGCCCAGGGTCGTGTCGAGCGGGCCGGACTTGCCGGGGATCGCCACGACGCCGTACTTGTCCTTCACGGCGCCCTTGTCGAAGATCGGGATGGACATGGGGCCGCCGTTGGCCATGCCGACCTTTCCGGCGGCGAAGTCCTCCCAGACCGTCTTGCGGTCCTTGGTGCCGGGGTTCGGGCTGGTCAGGCCGGCGTCGACGAGGCCCTTGACGTAGGTGAACGTCTCGACGTTGGCGGGGGAGTTGATCGCCCACTTGCCGGCGGAGTCCTTGTAGCCGCCGCCGTTGCCCAGCATCCACAGGAACGCCTCGGCCTGCGCCTCCTCCTGGCCCAGCGGGAGGCCGAAGGGCTGGCTGACGCCGGACTTCTTCAGCTTCTCGGCCGCGGCCTTGAGCTCGTCCCAGGTCTTCGGCGGCTCGGCGATGCCGGCCTTGGTGAACAGTTCCTTGTTGTAGAACAGGGCGCGGGCGGAGGAGACGAACGGCAGGCCGTACGCGGCGCCGTCGACCTTGCCGAACTCGGCGAACTTGGCCAGCAGGTCCTGCTGGACGTTCGGGGAGACGATCTCCTCGACCTTGTGCAGCAGGCCGTCCTTGACGAAGCCGGAGTAGTCGCCGGTCTGCAGGATGTCGGGCGCCTGGCCGTTCTGGACCATGGTCGCGACCTGCTTGTCGATGTCATTCCAGTTGATGACGGTGACTTCGACCTTGATGTTCGGGTTGGCCTTGTTGAACTCGGCGACGACCTCCTTCCAGAAGTTGTCGCCGGAGTTCGCCGCGCCGGGGCCGTCGCCGTAGTCGGCCGCGACCATCTTCAGCGTGACCGCGCCACCGGCGGAGGCCGTGTTGCCACCCTCGGCCGGCGTGCCCGAGCCGCCGCCACAGCTGGACAGGACCAGCATGGTGGCCAGGCCGAGAGCGGCGCCGCCCACAAGCTTGATGTTCACCGTAGATACCGCCTTCTCGTCGGACGGGTCACGCTGGTCCGTACCAGCCCCGGACCCAGCCCACAGGGTTTGGGGGTGCGTGAGCCACAGCTCACCGCGTTTGCGTCAGAGTAAGCCTCTGTTCAGCAGCCGGTCTATACCGGTGGGTATCGGTTTGAAAACATCCAAACGCACAAACCGGCATAACCGGTCTAGACCGGGTGTGTCAGGGGATCTTTCTCCGCACGTTCTCCCCGCCCTCGGGCGCGCCGATCCACGGGCCCTCGACCGAGGGGTCGAGGATGCCCTCTTCGAGGAAGGTGTAGCGGCCTTCCAGGACGTAGCCCGCCAGCCGTACCTCCTGGGCGTCGTTGTTGTCCCAGAGTGTCGAGAAGAGCGTCTGGATGCGGCGGCTGGCCTGCAGGCAGAACGTGTCGGCCAGTTCCTGCGGGCGCCGGCCCAGGTCGGCGGCGTCCTCCCTGGCCTTCACGCAGGCGGCCGTCATCGCGAACAGCTCGGCGCCGATGTCCACGATCCGGCCGAGGAAGGCCTGCTTGTGCTCCAGCCGTCCCTGCCAGCGCGACATGCCGTAGAAGAGCGAGCGCGCCAGCTTCCTGCTGGTCCGCTCCACGTAGCGCAGGTGACGGGCGAGCGGGCCGAAGTCGGGGTACGACGCGGGCAGCGAACCGGAGCCCGCCACCAGCGTGGGCAGCCACCTGGCGTAGAAGGCGGTCGCCCGCCGGAGCGCCTGGGCCCGCTCGTGGCGGGAGGCATCCGGGTTGATCAGCTCACCGGCGGCGCTCAGATGGGCGTCGACCGCCTCGCGGGTGATCAGCAGCTTCATGATCTCCGAGGAGCCCTCGAAGATCCGGTTGATCCGGGAGTCGCGCAGCATCTGCTCGGCTGGTACGCCCCGCTCGCCCCTGGCCACCAGGGACTCGGCGGTCTCGTAGCCGCGTCCGCCCCTGATCTGGACCAGTTCGTCGAGGGCGGTGTAGGACAACTCGGTGGCGTACAGCTTGGCCAGCGCCGCCTCGATGCGGATGTCGGTGGCGGCCGAGTCGGCCATGCGCGCGGTCAGGTCGCAGACGGCCTCCAGCGCGTAGGCGGTGGCCGCGATGAACGCGATCTTCGTGGCCACGGCCTCGTGCTCGCCGACGCTGCGTCCCCACTGCACCCGCGCCGAGCTCCACTCGCGGGCGATCTTCACCGCCCACTTGGCGTTGCCCGCGCAGGTGGCGGGCAGGGAGAGCCGCCCGGTGTTGAGCGTGGTCAGCGCGATCTTCAGCCCTTCGCCCTCGCGCCCGATCAGGTTGGCCGCAGGCACCCGCACGCCGGCGAACGTCGTGACCCCGTTCTCGATCCCGCGCAGCCCCATGAAGGTGTTGCGCCGCTGCACCGTGATCCCCGGCGAGTCGCCCTCGACCACGAAGGCGCTGATCTTCTTCCCGGTACGCGCCATCACGACGAGCAGATCGGCGACCACTCCGTTCGTGGTCCAGAGCTTCGTCCCGTCGAGGACGTAGTCGTCCCCGTCCTTGACGGCGGTGGTGGCCAGCCGTGCGGGGTCCGACCCCACATCCGGCTCAGTCAGCAGAAACGCCGATATTTCACCCTTTGCGCAGCGTGGGAGGAATTTCCGCTTCTGCTCCTCGGTGCCGAACAGCTTCAGCGGCTGCGGCACCCCGATCGACTGATGCGCCGACAGCAGCGTGGCCAGCGCCGGGCAGTACGACCCGACCAGCATGAGCGCCCGGCAGTAGTAGAGGTACGGCAGGCCCAGCCCGCCGTACTCCTCGGCGATCGTGATCCCGAAGGCCCCGAGCTCTCTGAACCCGTTGACCACCTCGTCGGGAACGACCCCCGTCCGCTCGATGACCGCCGGATCGACCCGCGTATCCAGGAATCTCCGGACGGCCCGGACGAAGTCCTCCCCCCGCTTGGCCGCGTCGTCGGGGACCGCCTGAACCGGATAGACCAGATCCAGCCGGAAATCCCCGAGGAACAGCTGCTTCGCGAAGCTTGGCCGGTTCCACTCCGTCTCACGGGCCTGCTCGCCGAGCTCTCGTGCCTTGGCATAGTCGCTCATCTGCGCCCTCCCGCCGACGTTACGCCCCTGTCGCGGAAGTCGGAAGGCGCGGCCTAGTACGTGGAGACCTCGATGAGGTTGCCGTCCGGGTCACGGAAGTAGACCGACGTCATCTCGCCCAGCGCGCCCGTACGCGGCGCCGGCCCCACCTCGATCGCGACCCCCGAGGCGCCCAGATGCGCGATGACCTCCTCGATCGGCACCGCGCTCACCAGGCACAGGTCCGCCGACCCGGGTGTGGGCCTGGCGGCCTTGGGATCGATCTCGTTCCCCGCGGCATGCAGGTTGATCTTGTGCGGGCCGAAGCGCAGCGCCCTGCGGCCGGCGCCGAACACGACCGGCTCCATGCCCAGGACCTCGTTGTAGAACGCGATGGTCCGGTCGATGTCGGCGACGGTCAGGACCAGGTGATCGAGACGCTCGATGCGGATCATCCGGCCACTCTATTTTGTCGGGAGTACCGGCTACTGTGTTGGCTTCACCACGGACCCAGGGGGCTTCATGACCACTCTCGCCGACCGGCCCAACACCGCGCTGCTGGTCATCGACGTGCAGAACGGTGTCGTCGCCGGCGCTCACGAGCGCGACACGGTCGTCGCCAACATCGGCGACCTCGTGGACAAGGCCAGGCGCGAGCAGGTGCCCGTCGTGTGGGTGCAGCACTCCGACGAGGAACTGGCCCTGCGCAGCGACGGCTGGCAGATCGTGCCAGAACTGGTTCCCGACCAGGCGGAGCCGCTCGTGCACAAGGTCTACCTCGACTCCTTCGAGGACACCGACCTGGAGAGCGTGCTGTCCGGCCTCGGCGTCGGCCACCTCGTCGTGGTGGGCGCGCAGACCGACGCCTGCATCCGCTCCACGCTCCACGGAGCCATCGTCCGCGGCTACGACGCGACGCTGGTCAGCGACGCGCACACCACCGAAGACCAGTCCGCCTGGGGCGCGCCCGCGCCGGAGCAGGTCATCGCCCACACCAACCTCTACTGGCGCTTCCAGACCGCGCCGGGGCGCAAGGGCGGCACCGTGGAGACCAAGGACGTGGCCTTCGGCTGATCAGGACTGGGGAACCCGGGCCACGCAGAAGACCGTCTGGCCGAACGGGGGCCGGATGAACCGCTCGATGAAGCGGGTCGTCGGCACCACCGTGCGGTCGTAGATCTTGACCAGCCGGGGGTCCGGGTACCCCACGCCGCCTCGGCGGACCGCGGCCCACCAGGCGATGCCGCCCAGGAAGTTGATCGGCTTGCACACGTCGATGTCCAGCCCGGCGCGCATGACCGTCTGGGTCAGTGTCTTGGGCGTGTAGCGCTGGACGTGGCCGACCTTGCGGTCGAAGTCTCCGTAGAGCTGCATGTAGCCGGGCACCCAGATGATGATCCGCCCGCCGGGCGCCGTGACCTTGGCCAGCGAGCGCAGGGCCTCGGAGTCCTCCTCGATGTGCTCCAGGACGTTCATGAGGACGACCGTGTCGACCTGGCCCTCCATCGGGACCGCGTCGGGGAGCGCGAAGTGCAGGACCTCGATGTCGGAGTTGTCGGCGAAGCGCTTGTTGAGCTGGTCGCAGCAGTAGGGGTCGAAGTCGCTGACCACCAGCCGGTCCAGCCGCGGCAGGAACTGCTCGGCGAAGTGCCCCAGCCCGGAGCCGATCTCCAGCATCGAGCGGCCGACGTGCGGTGCGACCATGTCGAACTCGTACTGCCGGTAGTTCTTGGCCTCGTCGCCACCTAGGTGGTTCTCCAGGGCCTCGTCACCGGCCGCCGGTTGTACTACACGGTCATACCCAGAAGACATGAGTCCTTGTTTCCTTCAAGGGGCTACGGATCTGCCAGAGTCTAGTGCCCGCTTAACGATGAGGCTCACCTCTTCCGCTGCGGGGCCGCGATGCGGTGGAATCTGTCTCGTCCATGGACGACGACGAGGCGATCACCCGCGCGCTGTCCGGCGACCTGTCCGCCTACGAGGCGCTGGTCGCCCGCTACAGCGCGCTCGCGCACCGCACCGCGGCCATGCTGGGCGCCGGTGACGAGGCCGAGGACGTCGTGCAGGAGGCGTTCGTCAAGGCCTACCGCCATCTCGCCTCCTTCCGCCGCGACGCGCCCTTCCGGCCGTGGCTGCTGCGGATCGTCGCCAACGAGACGCACAACCTCACCCGCTCGCGCGGCCGCCGCACCGAGCTGACGTTGCGGGCGAGCATGAGCGCCGACGCGGCCGCTCCAGACGACCCAGAGGGTACGGCTGTCGCCGCCGACCGCAGGGCCCGGCTCCTGGAAGCGGTACGGCGGCTGCCTGATCGGGAACGTCAGGCCGTGGTCTGCCGGTACTTCTTACAGCTGTCGGAAGCGGAGACCGCCCAGGTGCTCGACTGGCCGCTGGGCACCGTCAAGTCCAGCACCCATCGCGGGCTGGCCAGGCTGAGGGAGGAGGTGGGCCGTGACCTCGCATGAGCCGTTCGACGACCTGGAAGCCGAACTTCTCGCGCTCGGCGACGCCGTCGACGTGCCCGCGCCGCCTCCCTCCGACGTGGCGGCAGCCGTACGCGCCCGGCTGGAGACCGAGGACGGTGCCGGCCTCGCGGACGGCGAGGACACCACCGCCCCCGAGCAGGCCCCGCCACCCGACGAACCCATCACGCCCATCACGCCCGAGGGTGACGCCGGGTCGGGTTCGCCTGCGACGGACGGGCGGGGTGTTCGGCGGGCCGGTGGGCTCTTCCGGCGGCCGCGTGGGCGGGAGGACGTGTCGCGGCGGCCCGCCAGGCGGCGGTGGGTGGTCACGGCGGTCGTGGTCGCGGTCGTGGTGGCGATCACGGCGGCTACACCGCAGGGCAGGGCGGCGGTCGCGCACATCCTGCGGCTGGCCGGCATCGAGCTGCGCATCAGCGACGCCCCGCCGGTGGCCGTGACGCCGACGCCGCTGCCGGGCGAGCGCACGGTCACGCCGGACCAGCTCTCCGATCTGGTGAAATTTCCGGTCAACCGCCCCAGCGTCCTGGGCGAGCCCGGCGAGGTGAGGATCAGCGACAAGGGCCGCGTGGTGTCGATGTTCTGGGACGGCATCAGGCTGGACCAGTTCGACGGCGGCTTCAGCCCGGTCTTCCTCAAGGAGATGGGCGAGCCCTGGCCCGACAACGTCCCGCTCCGCTACGGCGAGGCGTGGTGGATCACCGGCACCCATCGGCTCAGCTACCTCAAGCGCGGCGACAACACCCCGCTCCCGCTGCGGCTGGCCGAGGAGACCCTGCTGTGGGAGCGCCACGGCGTCGGCTTCCGCCTCGAAGGCGTCAAGGACAAGGACCGGGCAGCGGAGATCGCGAACTCACTCCGCTGACGGCGCCGCCAGCCAGTCGTCCACGCCCTTGAGCATCTCCTTGCCCACCGACTCGGGGGCGGCCGACGACCTGATCGACTGCCTGGCCACCTCGGCGATCTCGGCGTCGCGGAAGCCGTACACCTCGCGAAGAAGCTCGTACTGGCGCAGCAGGCGCGCGCCGAACAGCAGCGGGTCGTCGGCGCCCAGCGCGATCGGCACCCCCGCCTCGAACAACCGCCGCACCGGCACGTCGGCCGCCCGCTCGGCCACCCCGAGGCCGACGTTGGAGGTCGGGCAGACCTCGCAGCAGATCTGCCGGTCGGCCAGCCGTTCCATGAGCCGCTCCGACTCCGCCGCGCGCACGCCGTGGCCGACGCGGTCGGCGTGGAGGTCGTAGACACACTGCTCGATGCTGCGGGGGCCGAGCAGTTCGCCGCCGTGGGGCAGGGACAGCAGGCCCGCGCGCTTGGCGATGCGGAAGGCGCGCTCGAACTCCCTGGCCTCGCCGCGCCGCTCGTCGTTGGACAGGCCGAAGCCGACGACCCCGCGGCCGGCGTACTGCACGGCGAGCCTGGCCAGCGTGTTCGCGTCGAGCGGGTGGCGTGTCCTGTTGGCCGCGACGATCACCGCGACACCGATCCCGGCATGCGCGGCGGCGCGCGCGGCCGCGTCGAGCATCAGCTCCAGCGTCGCGGTCAGCCCGCCGAAGCGCTGCTGGAAGCCCGACGGGTCGACCTGGATCTCCAGCCAGCGCGAACCCTCGGCGGCCTCGTCCTCGGCGGCCTCGCGCAGCAGCCGGTAGACGTGCTCGGGCGTGGACAGCACGGACCTGGCGATGTCGTAGAGCCGCTGGAAGCGGAACCAGCCCCGCTCGTCGGTCGCGCGCAGCCGCGGCGGCCAGTCCTCCTCCAGCGCGTCCGGCAGGTGCAGGCCCTGCGACCTGGCCAGCTCGATCAGTGTCGAGTGGCGCATCGAGCCGGTGAAGTGCAGGTGCAGGTGGGCCTTGGGGAGCATGTGGAGCGGGCGGTGCATCTCCTTATTCTTCCACTCAACTTCCCGGCGGGTTCGCGTGTTGTGGAAGGCGAAAGGGGACCCCGCTGATGACGGATGAAGACGAGGCGGCCTTCGACGAGTTCGTCGCCGCCAGAAGCACCTCGCTGCTGCGGACCGCGGTACTGGTCTGCGGCGCGTCGGCGCACGACGCCGAAGACCTGGTCCAGGGCGCACTGGAGAAGGTCTACCGGCACTGGTCGAGGATCCGCCGCGACAACCCCGAGGCGTACGCGCGCAAGGTCGTCGTGAACGCGGCCATCAACAAGGCCAGGCGCCGCCGGGTGCTGCAGGAGATCACCTTCGCCCGGCCGCCCGAGACCGTGGCCGGCTCGCCCGACGTGGACCTGCGCGACAGCCTCATCGGGGAACTGCGCAGGCTGCCGCCCAGGATGCGGGCCGTCCTGGTCCTCCGCTACTGGGAGGACCAGTCGGAGAGCGCCACCGCGGCGCTGCTGGGCTGCTCGCTCGGCACCGTGAAGAGCCAGGCGGCCAGAGGACTGGCCAAGATGCGCGAGAGCGTCAAGGAAGGAGTGTTTCGATGAACGTCGAGGAAGAGCTCAGGGAGGCGATGGCCAGGCACGTCGCCGACGTCCACGCGCCGCCGACGCTGGGGCGCTCCGTGCGCCGCGCCCGCCGCCGCCACACCATCAGATTTCGTACGGCGGGCGCCGCCCTGGTCACCGCGGCGGTGGCGGTGACGGTGCCCGCGGTCCTCACCTCCAACGAACCCCAGCAGGTCAGGGGCAACGAGACCGCTTCGGCCGTGGTCACGACCAAGGTGACGGTGCCCGACGTGAACGGCCTCAAGCTGGATCAGGCGGTGAAGACGCTGAGAGCCGCCGGGCTACAGGTCGACGACGTTTCCGAGATCCCCGAGTTCGTCACCGAGCAGAAGCCCGCCGCGGGCGAGCAGGTCGAACCCGGCACCAAGGTGACGCTCTTCTCCGCGCTGCAGGACCTCGGCGACCTGGGCGACGGCCGGGAGTTCGGCGGGATCCGGGTGGGATACGTCCCCGAGGGCCTGTCCTGGGGCAACTGGTCGGGCAAGAACGGCTTCGGGAAGACCTCCTACACCACCACCTTCGACGAGCCCAACAAGGACCGCTTCTACTCCATCCAGATCGTCGTCTACGAGGGCGACGCGGCGTCGTTCGTCGAGAACCGGCTGGCGGAGTTCCCCGGCCAGGGCGCCGAAACGGTCGAGATCAAGGGGAAGAAGGCCTACCTGGCCAACGTGTCGGAGGGCGGCGAGGTGGCCAAGGTGGGCGCGTACACCGAGCCGGAGGGCGGCACCCACACCATCGGCTGGAAGCTGCGTGACGGCCTCGCGGTCGAGGTCATGATGAGCCAGTTCCGCGTCAAGAACATCGGCAAGGACAAGATCAAGGACGAGCTCGTCAAAATCGCGGAAGGAATTCATCCGATCTCCGAGTAAAGTCCGCCCGAAACTGGGGATCTACCGGGTATGCATTCGGGGCAATGGTGGCGTGCCGCGTTCTCGGTCCTGGCCCTGGTGTCGTCGGTGGTGGCGCTCTCTCTGGTGTTCTCCGCAGATTTCGGACAACAACCCCGGCCCGCGCCGCCGCCTCCCGCCCCCGCGATGATCAAGCCCACCACGATCGCCGTCGTCTCCGACAACTTCTGGCTCACCTATCTCCCCGCGGGCCTGGAACGGACCGGCGGCGGGGTGATCGCCCAGGACAAGGGCGCCGACGGCGGCTGGGCCCGCTTCGGAACCGGCGAACGCACGGTCGAGGCGCAGGTCGAACACGGTACTGTCGCTGCTGACTGGGAGACCTACCGCAAGCGGGCCGACCTTGAGCGCGCCCGCGAGACCACCGTGCGCGGCAAGCCCGCCGTGGTCGGCGCCCATCCGGAAGGCGGCAAGATGATCGTCTGGCTGGAACGCGTCGGCACCGGCGCGTGGATCCGCGTCAGCGAGCCGCTGGCCAAGGAGCTGCTCGCCATCGCGGCCTCGGTGAAGGCCCCGGTGGGAGACTAGGGACCTCTTCCGGAAGGCGGACGATGCGGCGGTTGGCAACGTTGGCGCTCGTGTTCGCTCTGGGCGGGTGCGGCACCGCCGTACCGGAGAGCCGGGTCGTCCCCAGCCCCAGCCCGGAGCCCGTGCGGGCGACGGTGCTGGGGTGCGGCGAGCAGCGGATCACCTACACCGTTCCCGCCGGGCTCAAGCGCGGCGACACGACCACCCGCATCCCTGGGCTGCCCAGCCGGTACGAGGCGCAGAGCGTCGCCTTCGGCAGCGCGGACGACACCCTGTGGATCGGGGTGGTGTGCGGCGTGCACTCGGCCCAGCGGTTCGTCACGCTGATCGGCGACTCGCGGTTGAGCACGCACGAAGGGCGGCCGGCGCTGCGCTGGAACACCCGGGGCAGCGTCCGGCACTTCATGTGGCTCGACCGGCCGGGCCTCGCCGTGTACATCGCGGCGACGCCCGACCTGGCCGACCAGATCGCCACGGTCGCGTCCTCGATCGGCGCCGGGTAGCCCGACCACTGGTACGGACCGCCCTGGTGACCCGCTCTGGTGGCCCGCCTTGGCGGTTAGCGGGCCTCTGATAGCAGCTTGGCGATGCGGCCCACGCCCTCGGCGAGGTCCTGGTCGCCCAGCGCATAGGACAGGCGGAAGTAGCCGGGGGTGCCGAAGGCCTCGCCCGGGACCACCGCGACCTCGGCCTCCTCCAGGATCAGCTCCGCCAGCTCCGCCGAGGTCTGGGGGCGGCGGCCGCGGATCTCCTTGCCGAGCACCTCCTTGACCGACGGGTAGGCGTAGAAGGCGCCCTTCGGCTCCGGGCAGAACACGCCCGGGATGTCGTTGAGCATGCGCACCATCGTCTGGCGGCGGCGGTCGAACGCCTCGCGCATCTCGGACACGGCCGACAGATCACCCTTGACCGCGGCCAGCGCGGCGACCTGGGCCACGTTGGAGACGTTCGAGGTGGCGTGCGACTGGAGGTTGGTGGCCGCCTTGACGACGTCCTTCGGGCCGATCATCCAGCCCACCCGCCAGCCGGTCATCGCGTAGGTCTTGGCGACGCCGTTGAGGATGACGACGTGGTCGGCCGGGACGTAGTGGGCGATGCTGGTGAACTCGGCGCCGCCGTACACCAGATGCTCATAGATCTCGTCGGTGACGACCCACAGGCCGTGCTCGCTCGCCCAGCGGCCGATGGCCTCGACCTCCGCGCGGCTGTAGACCGCGCCGGTCGGGTTGGACGGCGAGACGAACAGCAGCACCTTCGTACGCTCGGTGCGCGCGGCCTCCAGTTGCTCCACCGAGGCCAGGTAGCCGGTGGACTCGTCGGTGACCACGTCGACCTGGACGCCCCCGGCCAGCTTGATCGCCTCGGGGTAGGTGGTCCAGTAGGGGGCGACGGCCAGGACCTCGTCACCCGGGTCCAGCAGGGTCGCGAACGCCTCGTAGACGGCCTGCTTGCCGCCGTTGGTGACCAGGACCTGGGCGGCCTCGACCTGGAAGCCCGAGTCGCGCGCCGTCTTCTCGGCGATGGCCTGCTTCAGCTCGGGCAGGCCGCCCGCCGGGGTGTACTTGTGGTTCTTGGGGTCGCGCGCGGCCTCGACGGCCGCCTCGACGATGTAGCCGGGCGTGGAGAAATCCGGCTCGCCGGCGCCGAAGCCGATGACCGGGCGGCCAGCGGCCTTCATCGCCTTGGCCTTGGCGTCTACGGCGAGGGTGGCGGACTCGGAGATCGCGGAGATTCGTGTGGAGATGCGGGGTCGGGTGGACATGGCTCCATGCTCCCACGATGCTGTTTCCCGGGTGCTGTGACCTGGGCGATCAGATTCGGTTCGACGTGGCGGGGTATTCACCCGTAGACTCTCGCCTGGTCCTGCCGCCGCATGTCGAGCCGCGGTTCGGTCCGGGCAGTGAGCCGGCCGGGGTAGTCTGGTTGGCGACATAGGGCACTAGCGCAATTGGTAGCGCACCGGTCTCCAAAACCGGCGGTTGGGGGTTCGAGTCCCTCGTGCCCTGCGAGTGCGGTCCGCGCAGCTTGGCGTGAAAGCGCGCCGCAATCTGCGTTGGACACGACGGATCAGGTGAGGACTGTGGCGATCGACACGCGCGGCGAGACCGCAGGCAAGCCTAGTGGCGAGAAGAAGACCCGCACATCTCCTGCCCTTTTCTACCGGCAGGTGGTCAACGAGCTGCGTAAGGTCATCTGGCCGACACGCAAGGATCTCATCACCTACACCACGGTCGTTCTGATATTCGTTCTGATCATGGTTGGGATCGTTTACGGCCTCGACGCCGCCCTGGGCTGGGGTGTCATCCGCGTCTTCGGCGGGGAATAACCCTTCGCCACGCGATTCGACGAAAGAGGAAATGTCACCGTGTCCGAGTCTTCATTCCCGGCCGACGAGCCCCGCGAAGAGTGGGACGCCGAGCCGGAAGAGGCCGCTGACGAGGCTGCCGAGCCCGCCGACGACGACGTCGTCGCCGAGGCTCCTGCCGCCGATGAGGTCGATGAGGCCGAGGACGACGACGCTGAGGTTCCCGCCGCCGTCGATGAGGTAGAGGCCGATGACGACGCCGAGGACGAGGACGTCCCGGAGGTCGACCCGGTCGAGGAGTTCAAGCAGTCGCTGCGTGGCCAGCTCGGCGAGTGGTACGTCATCCACTCCTACGCCGGCTACGAGAACCGGGTGAAGTCCAACATCGAGAGCCGCAACGTGTCGCTCAACATGGAGGACTACATCTTCCAGGTCGAGGTGCCCACGCACACCGTCCAGGAGTTCAAGAGCGGCAAGAAGGTCCCGGTCAAGGAGCGCGTGCTGCCCGGCTACGTCCTGGTGCGCATGGAGCTGACCGACGAGTCCTGGGCCGCCGTGCGTAACACGCCCGGTGTGACCGGCTTCGTCGGCCTGTCCAACAAGCCTTCCCCGCTCAGCCTCGACGAGGTCGCCAAGCTGCTGGCCCCGGAGCCGAGCGAAGAGGCCAAGCAGACCAAGACCAAGGCGTCCGCCGGCCCCACGGTCGAGTTCGAGATCGGCGAGTCGGTCACCGTCATGGACGGTCCGTTCGCCACTCTGCCCGCCTCGGTGAGCGAGATCAGCCCCGAGTCGCAGAAGCTCAAGGTGCTGGTCTCCATTTTCGGCCGCGAGACCCCGGTCGAGCTGTCGTTTAACCAGGTCTCCAAGATCTGACATACACTGAGTCGTTCGGCTGGCCGTCTCTCGCGAAGGGCGGCCTTCCGACATGTTCGGCCAGGTACCCGGCCGAACACTTCACCTATCAGGACCCGGAGTAGGAAAAATGCCTCCGAAGAAGAAGATCGCGGCCTTGGTCAAGGTCCAGCTCCCCGCTGGTCAGGCCACCCCGGCCCCGCCCGTCGGTACCGCCCTCGGTCCCCACGGCGTCAACATCATGGACTTCGTCAAGCAGTACAACGCTGCGACGGAGGCTCAGCGGGGCAACATCATCCCCGTTGAGATCACCATCTTCGAAGACCGTAGCTTCACCTTCATCACGAAGACGCCTCCGGCGCCTGAGCTGATCAAGAAGGCCCTGGGCCTCGACAAGGGCAGCGCGGTCCCGCACAAGGAGAAGGTCGGCAAGCTCAGCCGCGAGCAGCTCCGCAGCATCGCCGAGACCAAGATGCCGGACCTCAACGCCAACGACGTCGAAGCAGCGGAGAAGATCATCGCCGGCACCGCCCGGTCGATGGGCATCACCGTCGCCGACTAACCTTCCGACCACCGTGGAAGGGCCGCGCTGGCCCGCACCACAGACTCCACCACAGGAGATAGCCATGCAGCGCAGCAAGGCGCACAAGGACGCGGCGGCCAAGGTCGACCGCGACAAGCTCTACTCTCCGGCCGAAGCCGCCAAGCTGGCCAAGGAGACCACCACCACCAAGTTCGACGCGACCGTCGAAGTCGCGCTCCGACTGGGCGTCGACCCTCGCAAGGCCGACCAGATCGTGCGCGGCACGGTCAACCTCCCGCACGGCACCGGTAAGACCGCCCGGGTCCTGGTCTTCGCGACCGGTGACCGTGCCGAGGCAGCCCGCGAGGCCGGAGCCGACATCGTCGGCGCCGACGAGCTCATCGACGAGATCTCCAAGGGCAACCGCCTCAACGAGTTCGACGCCGTCGTGGCCACCCCCGACCTGATGGGCAAGGTCGGCCGCCTGGGCCGCGTGCTCGGTCCCCGTGGCCTCATGCCCAACCCGAAGACCGGCACCGTGACGCCCGACGTCGCCAAGGCCGTGACGGAGATCAAGGGCGGCAAGATCGAGTTCCGCACCGACCGGCAGGCGAACCTGCACTTCATCATCGGCAAGACGTCGTTCCCCGAGCGCCAGCTCATCGAGAACTACGCCGCCGCGCTGGACGAGGTGCTCCGTCTCAAGCCGTCGGCCGCCAAGGGCCGTTACGTGAAGAAGGTCACCTTCTCCACCACCATGGGCCCCGGCGTCCCGGTCGACCCCAACGCCACCCGCGGGCTCACCGCGGAGCTGGACGGCTAGCCGTACTGGCTGCATCCGCTCAAGGCCCTGCCGTTGTACGGCGGGGCCTTCTGCTTTACCGGCTCGGGCCTTACAGGCACGGTCCTCGCTTCGCTCGGGCAGCCCTTTCTTGGGGCAAGCCCACGTGTGGCAGGCTCCCCTGTAGTCCTGGGCGGTGTCCAGTCTGCTTCGCTCCGTGGTGAGCCCGCTGGCACAGTCGGGGAGGTGTCGACCGTGGGTTGGGAGGGCGAGCGCTGTGCGGGCGGCCGGCTTGGTGGATGATCATCGTGCGCGGCTTGAGCGGCTGTTCTAGGCCTCCGCAGCGGTCGTGAGTAGGTGTCACGGCCCGAGTCCTTCAGGCAAGATCACTATTGCTCTATGCTCCTGAGCGGCAACACTGAGTGATCATCTCGTCTGGGGGAGTCATGCGCGTCAGGAACATCGCCACCGGTCTCGTCGTCGCGGCCCTGCTGTCCGGGCCCCACCCTGCGACGGCGGCCGCCGTCGCGGCGCCCGCGTGCACAGGGGCAGGATGCTTCAACAAGGACCCGCTCACCACCGGATGCGACAAGGACGCCCGGCCGATCGCGGAAGTGTGGTTCCGCGACCGCATGCTGCAGGGGTACTACAGCCCCTCCTGCAAGGCGAAGTGGGCCACCGTGATCGGCGCGCCGCTGGACCGCAGGATCTACGTCAGGAACAACAACGGCACACCGCTGTTCGAGAACATGGTCCACCATGTCGCGTGGACGAAGATGGTCGACGGCACGCGTCCGGCGGAAGCCTGCATCGAGGACACCTCCGTCTGCGCGAGGCCGACGGTGGGCCAGGCCCTCTTCTAACCGTCGGCCCGTGCCTGCCACAGCGCGCTCACCGGTACGGCCAGCATTCGGTCTCCGAAGGAGAAGGTGCCGGTGCCGGTATGCAGGACCAGGCCGGCGATGAAGTCGGGGCCGACGCGCTCGGCGAGGTGACGCAGCCCCTTGAAGTCGTCCGGGCGTACGGTGGACGCCGCCTTGACCTCGATGCCCACCACCTGGCCCTGACGGGTCTCAAGGATGGCGTCCACCTCCACCTGATCCTTGGTTCGGTAGTGGTAGAGCTCGACCAGAGTTTCCGACCAGGTTGTCTGCCTGGCCAGCTCCATGAGGACGAAACCCTCCAGCAGCGGGCCGAACGCGGAGCCCGGCCGCAGCAGGCCGCGAGCGTCGGTGCCGAGCAGGTTCGCGGCCACCCCCGAGTCCACGAAGGCGATCTTGGGGGTGCGGATGGCCCGGCTGCTGATGTTCCTCGACCAGGCGGGTATCCGTTTCACCAGGAAGACTTCTTCGAGGAGCGCGAGGAACCGTGCGGTGGTGCTGCCGGGCAGGCCGAGATCACGGCTCAGGCTCTGGGTGACGAGGAGTTGGCCGGACCTGGCCGCCAGCAGCCTGATCAACGCACGCAGTTCCGCGGTGCGCTCGATCTCCGACAGTTGCATCACATCGCGGTTGATCAGGTCGCCGATGTAGGAGTCGAAGAAGCGTTGCCGGCGACGGGTGACCGCCTCGGGGTAGCCGCCGCGGATCAGGCGTTCGGCGTAGTCCGCTCGGGTCACCTGGGAGTTGTGCCTCAGCGCGGGACCATGGGTGAAGATCGCATCGATGAAGCAGTCGGGCTGTCCGTCGATCTCGCCCTGTGCGAACGGCCAGAGCTCGATCGTCTCCATACGGCCGGGCAGAGTGTCCGGTAGCCCGCGAAGCGCGAGGAGGCGCGACGAGGCGGTGAGCAGGTATCTGCCGGGCCTCGGGTCTGCGTCTACCTGGCACTTGATGGCCAGGAGTAGTTCGGGGGCTCGCTGAATCTCGTCGATGACCATTCGCTCGGGAAAGTCGACGAACCCGCTGGGGTCGCTCAGTGCGGCCTGCCGGGTCACGGCGTCGTCCAGGTCACGCCACTCGGTGCCGTCTGACTTCGCCGGCAGTCGGACCAGTGTGCTCTTGCCCGACTGCCGGGCGCCGTTGACCAGGACGACGCGGGTGTCGGCCAGTGCGTCCTTGATCGCTTGCTCGGCGTGGCGCCGTACCAGCTGCCCGTGAGGTGTCGTGACCATACGTGCACGATGACAGTCGTGGGGAGATGGTCGCCATGATCACGGTGAGATGGTCGCTCGGGTGGTCAGTCTGTGGGGGTGGTGTGGGGGAGGCTGAAGACGAGGATGCGGGTGCCGGTTCGGGTGCCGGGCTGGTGGACGGAGCCGGGGTGGTAATGGAGGAAGGATCCGGCGGGGAAGGTGTGGCCGTTGTCGAGGAGTTCGCCCTCGGCCACGTAGATGAGTTCGTCGGTGGCGTGGTGGTCGGGTTCCGGCCAGGTGGTGCCGGGGGCGAAGTCGAAGGCGCGGGCGGCCAGGGCGCCGCCGGGCAGGCCGCGGCGGACGATGCCGGGGGCGATGTCGCTGGTCTCCACGGTGTCGATGGCCACGTGGGTGAGCTTCGGGATTTCTGGCATGGGGCCCATCGTGGCGGGCGGCGTACCAGGGGGAAAGTGGCTGGAATGTCATCTCTGGGTATATTGCTGCCATGATCAGAGTGGTCGCGCTGGTACATCCTCCGCAGGCGCCGTTCGAGCTGGCGTGTGTCACGGAGGTGTTCGGGCTGCGGCGGCCGGGGATGCCCGCGCGCTATGACTTCGGCATCTGCGCCCTCGAACCCGGGCAGGTGCCCACGCTCGGCGGCTACACGATCGGAGTCGGCGACGGGCTGGAGGCGCTGGAGAGCGCGGACACCGTGGTGATTCCGGGCTGGCAGGCGGACGACGTCCCCGGGGAGATCATTGACGCGGTACGGCGGGCGCATCGCCGTGGGGCGCGGATCGTGTCCATCTGTTCGGCGGCGTTTCTGGTGGCCGAGGCCGGGCTGCTGAGTGGGCGGCGGGCCACCACGCATTGGCGGCGGACGGAGGAACTGGCGCTGCGGTATCCGGATGTGACGGTGGATCCTGACGTTCTCTATGTCGATCACGGCGATGTGGCGACGTCGGCGGGGACCGCCGCTGGACTGGATCTTTGCCTGCACATCGTCAGGAACGACCACGGCGCCGCCTACGCCACGGAGATCGCCCAGCACATGGTGATGCCGCCGCGCAGGGAGGGCGGGCAGGCGCAGTTCGTGCGGCCGGCGCCGGCGCGCGAACGTGACGGGTCGCTGGGTGCGGTGCTCGACTGGGCGGCGGGGCGGCTCGACCAGCCCCTCACGGTCGGGGATCTGGCGCGGCGGGCCCGCCTGTCGCCGCGTACGTTCGCGCGTCGCTTCGCCGCCGATCTGGGGGTCAGCCCTGGTCAGTGGCTGCTCGCCCAGCGGGTGGACGCCGCACGTGAGCTGCTGGAGCGCACGCCGTTGCCCGTCGAGACGATCGCCGCCAGGGTCGGGCTGTCGTCGGCGGTGAACCTGCGGCGCCACTTCCACGCCCGCCTCGGCACCACCCCGGCCGCGTACCGGCGGACTTTCGGCGGGTAGAAGGCGGGTAGGAGACGACGGGAGCGTGGACACGCGTGCCAGAGTGGAGGGCATGGACTACGTCGCTCATTTTCATCGCGAGGTCCAGGCGTTCGAGGCCGCGTGCCGGCGGGTGGCGGGGCGGGAGGCGCCGCCGGTTCCGTCGTGTGCGGGGTGGACGATGTCCGACCTGGTGATGCACCTGTCGGGCGTGCACCGGGTGGTGACGGCGGTCATCGAGGAACGGCTCGCGCAGCCGCCGGATCCCAGCGGGCTGGCGCACCTGCTGCCCGCCGATACCGAGGGGTGGCCGCTGTCGGGGCGGGCGCCGAGCCTCGGGGTGTTGCCGGTCGGCTTGGTCGACTGGTTCGCGGAGGGCGCGGCCGTACTGGGAAACGTGTTCGCCAGGACCGGCCCGGACGAGCGGGTGTGGACGTGGTCGGCGGAGCAGACGGCCGGGTTCTGGTCGCGGATGCAGACGATCGAGGCGGCCATCCACCGGTGGGACGCGGAGAACGCCCTCGGCGAGCCGGGGGACATGGACGCCGAGATGGCCGCGGACGCCGTGGCGCAGACGTTCGAGGTCATGGTCCCGGCTCGGCGGGCGTTGAAGAAGGCCCCGCCGGGGGCGGGGGAGACCTTCCGGTTCGTGTGCGACGAAGGCGCTTGGACGGTGCGGTTCGAGGGGGATGAGCTGCTTGACGCGGGTTCCCCCGACCTTGAGGTCGCGGGTACGGCTTCGCAGCTGATGTTGTTCCTGTGGCAGCGGATCCCCGCCCGACGGCTGGCCGTCTCCGGAGATCCCAAGCTGCTTGATCGCTACTTCGAGCTGGCGCCGCCCGTCTGACCGCGGGGAGATGTGGAGGTGCTGTGCAGATCTAGGGGATTCCCCCGAGGTTTCCCTGGGTTTGTGCGGGGAAGCCGCCAGATCGGTGATTAGCCACATAGGGTCGGAGGCATGGTGAAGCGTAGGTTTTCTCTCGCTGCCGCCGCGGCTGCTGCCGCACTGGTGGTGGCCGGGGTAGCAGGTTGTGGATCGACGGCGCAGCCCATCCAGGTCAACCTGGCCGCCTCGGAGGTGCTCACGCAGGCTGCGCAGAAGACCGAGCAGGTATCCAGCTACACCGTTGACGCGGTGGTCAACGCGACGGACCCCAACGGGCAGAGCGGAAAGCTCCAGGGCCGGATGCTCTACCAGGGCAAGCCGACGCTGGCGATCGATCTCACCGTTGACACGGCGGGATTCGGCGACCGCGAGCTGCCGGGCGGGGCCAGGGCGGTCCTGCAGGGCGACGTCGTCTACGTCAAGGTCGACGCCCTCAACAAGCTCGTCGGAGCCACCAAGCCGTGGATCAAGGTTTCGCTCAGCGAGGCCGACAGCCGCGGTGAGGTGCAGCAGTATCTGGCGCAGGTCCAGCAGTTCGACCTGGCGGCGGTCACGAAGATGGTCACCGCCTCGAAGGATGTCAAGCAGGTCGGCACCGAGAGCGTGAACGGCGTCGACACGACCCACTTCAGCGGCACGTTCCCGGTCGAGGCGGCGGTGCAACTGCTGCCGGCCGACGAGCAGCAGCGCGCCAAGGAGAACATGGCCGAGCTGAAGGACGTCAAGTTCGACATCTGGGTCGACGGCCAGGGCCTTCCGGCGAAGCTCCAGCTCAACGGTGAGAAGCAGGGCGGCAAGCTCGACGCCACCCTGTTCTTCAAGGGCTTCAACGAGCCCGTCAACATCCAGACTCCGCCCGCGGACCAGGTCGGCGAAATGCCGTCGAACGTCCCGCAGCCGAGCCCGTCGAACTCGTAGCGGCAACCCACAAGAGAACATCGATTTGGAAACTCGGCGACCAGCCCGTAGTCTGGTCGTTGCCGAAGACCGCCGGTTGTCACCTTGGCCAGTCCTGGTGACCGAAGGATCCGCTTCTTGCGGACGGCCCGCGCAGGTGTGATACGAGTTTCCCCACACGATGAGTGTGTGTGAAGCCCCGTGCGCCCTGCGCCCGGGGCTGTTCTCATTTCTGGGCCTTCTCCGGCGGAACATCCTGGAAGGAGGCCCATGGCGAGGCCGGATAAGGCGAGCGCGGTCGCCGAGCTCAAGAACGAGTTCGTTGGAAGCAGCGCAGCCGTTCTGACCGAGTACCGCGGTCTCACCGTCGCTCAGCTCAAGGAGCTGCGCGTTGCACTCGGTGGGAATGCGAAGTTCGCCGTGGCGAAGAACACCCTCACCAAGATCGCTGCCAACGAGGCCGGTCTGACGGGCCTCGACGGCCTGCTCAGCGGCCCGACCGCGATCGCCTTCGTCAGCGGCGACGTCGTCGAGGCTGCCAAGGGTCTGCGTGACTTCGCCAAGGCCAATCCCCTCCTGGTGATCAAGGGCGGTGTCCTCGACGGCAAGACGCTGGACGCCACGGAGATCACCAAGCTCGCCGACCTGGAGTCGCGCGAGGTTCTCCTCGCGAAGCTGGCCGGTGCGATGAAGGCGAAGCAGTCCGCTGCTGCCGCCATGTTCGCCGCGCTGCCCACCAACATGGCTCAGCTGGCCGAAGCCCTGCGCGCCAAGCGCGCGGAGGCCGGCGAGTAGCTGGGGGTTGCCGCACTTAACCGCGGTCCCGATCCACCTTTAAAGCACATCCCATACGGAGGAAAACATGGCGAAGCTCAGCACCGACGAGCTGCTCGGCGCGTTCAAGGAGATGACCCTTCTCGAGCTCTCCGAGTTCGTGAAGGTCTTCGAGGAGACGTTCGACGTCAAGGCTGCCGCCCCGGTCGCCGTCGCCGCCGCTGCCGCCCCGGCCGCCGGTGGTGGCGAGGCCGCCGCTGAGGAGCAGGACGAGTTCGACGTCATCCTCGAGGCCGCCGGCGACAAGAAGATCCAGGTCATCAAGGAGATCCGCGCGCTGACCTCCCTCGGCCTCAAGGAGGCCAAGGACCTGGTCGACGGCGCTCCGAAGTCCGTCTTCGAGAGCAAGGTCAACAAGGAGCAGGCGGAGAAGGCCAAGGCTGCCCTCGAGGGCGCCGGCGCCAGCGTCACCGTGAAGTAACTTTCACGCTTCCGAAAGAGGCGGCCACACCCAGGTGCCGGGTGTGCCGCCTCTTTTGCTTTTCACGCTGTCTCAACCCGCTTTTCGGTGCGTTCCGGGTTGCGGCTGTTTCGACCCCGCCCTTCCGTGCGTTTCCGGTTGCGGCTGGTTCAACCCCGCCCTTCCATTACGGCTCCCGCCACCCCACCCGCCCCGCCGCCCTCAGCGGGCCTCCGTCGAGCGATGGTCATGAGGGCTCACGGGGTCCTCGCCGCGACAACTCCGCACTTGGCCACGTTCAGGCGATTCTCATGGCCGTCTCAGGCCGGGGTGCCCAGCGTCGCGTACCCCGATAACCGGCCAGTAACAAGTTATTAGAATCTGTTCCAATTCCGCGGAACACGGCTAACGTGATGGGAACTTGAAAGTAAAGTGTGCGTCACGTTACCCCATGCTCGCGGAAGGTGACCGGTGGGCGTCGAAGTCGTGGTCGAGGGGCTGACCAAATCGTTCGGTCGGCAGGTCATCTGGCAGGACGTCTCGCTGACGCTGCCCGCGGGCGAGATCTCGGTGCTGCTCGGCCCTTCCGGCACCGGCAAGTCCGTCTTCCTCAAGACGCTCGTCGGCCTGCTGCGTCCCGACCGCGGCCACATCTGGATCGACGGCTACGACCTGGCCAACTGCAGCGAGGACAAGCTCTACGAGCTGCGCCGGCTGTTCGGCGTGCTCTTCCAGGACGGCGCGCTGTTCGGCTCGCTGAGCCTGTTCGACAACATCGCCTTCCCGCTGCGCGAGCACACCAAGAAGAGCGAGACCCAGATCCGCCAGATCGTCATGGAGAAGATGGAACTCGTCGGCCTGCTCGGCGCGGAGTCCAAGCTGCCCGGGGAGATCTCCGGCGGCATGCGCAAGCGCGCGGGCCTGGCCAGGGCGCTGGTGCTCGATCCGGAGATCATCCTCGTCGACGAGCCGGACTCGGGGCTCGACCCGGTGCGCACCGCGTACCTCAACCAGCTCTTCGTCGATCTCAACACCGACTTCGAGGCCACGTTCCTCATCGTCACCCACGACATCAACACCGCCCGTACCGTGCCTGACGACATCGGGCTGCTGTTCCGCCGGGAGCTGGTGATGTTCGGGCCGCGCGAGATGCTGCTGTCGAGCGACGAGCCGGTCGTGCGCCAGTTCCTCAACGCGCGCCGCCACGGCCCGATCGGCATGTCGGAGGAGAAGGACGTCTCCGAACTGGAGGCCGAGGCCCAGATGGGCCACGACCCCGGCTCGTTGCCGCCGATCCCGCCGCAGCTCATGCCCACGGGCAACCGGGTGCGCCGCAGCCAGCAGCCGCCCGGCGCCTGGCTGGCCGCCCACGGGGTGATCCCGCCGCAGGGCTCGTTCGTCGACGACCGCGGGCGTAACTGGCTGGAGGAGTACCCTCGGCTGGTCAGCGCCCATCTCAACGGCGTCAGGTAACCCCCGCGCATGGACGGACCGGCCTTTTTCGCGGCCCAGAACGACTACTCTCCGCACTCGAAAGGACGCGACACGTGATCAGGGCGAGCGGCGCGTTCGTGGCGCTCACGCTCGACACCCTGCGTGCCGTGCCCAAGCGGCCCTTCCACTGGCGGGAGTTCCTGCAGCAGGCCTGGTTCATCGTCAGCGTCAGCGCCCTGCCCACGGCGCTGGTGTCCATCCCGTTCGGCGCCGTGCTCGCCCTTCAGGCGGGCAACCTGATCCGCCAGTTCGGCGCCCAGTCGTTCACCGGCGCCACCGCCGTGCTCGGCATCGTGCGCGAGGCCGGCCCGGTCGTGACCGCGCTGATGATCTCGGGCGCGGCGGGCAGCGCCATCTGCGCCGACCTGGGCGCGCGCAGGATCCGCGAGGAGATCGACGCGCTTGAGGTGCTCGGCATCGACCCTCTCCACCGCCTCGTGGTGCCCAGAGTGGCGGCGTGCGCGGTCGTCGCGCCCCTGCTCAACGGCCTGGTGACCACGGTCGGCCTGATCGCCAGTTATCTGTTCAACGTGATCGCCCAGGGCGGCTCGCCCGGCTCGTACCTGCAGTCGTTCAACGCGCTGGCGGAGCTGTCGGACCTGTGGATCTCCGAGGTCAAGGCGCTCGTCTTCGGCGCCACGGCCGGGATGATCGCCTGCTTCAAGGGGCTGAGCGCGGCCGGCGGGCCCAAGGGCGTCGGCGACGCCGTCAACCAGACGGTGGTCTTCGCGGCCATGGTCCTGTTCGCCGAGAACTTCCTCATCAGCGCGGCGGTGTGGTGATGTCACTCAACAGGCAGGGCGAGTTCTACACCAAGGCCTTCCTCCAACTGCCCCGCGCGCTCCGCTACCGCGCCGAGATCCTGCGGCTGCTGTCGGAGGTGAGCCTCGGCACCGGTGGCCTGGCCGTCATCGGCGGCACGATGGCGATCGTCGCGTTCATGACCTTCTTCGCCGGCACCGAGGTCGGCCTGCAGGGCTACACCGCACTCGACCAGATCGGCACCTCGGCCTTCGCCGGGTTCCTCTCCAGCTACATCAACACCCGCGAGATCGCCCCCATCGTGGCCGCCATCGGCCTGTCGGCCACCGTCGGGGCCGGCTTCACGGCCCAGCTCGGCGCGATGCGGATCAGCGACGAGATCGACGCGCTCGAGGTCATGGCGATCCCCTCGGTGCCGTTCCTGGTGGGCACCCGGCTGATCGCCGGGTTCGCCGCCATGCTGCCCCTGTACGTCCTCGGCCTGCTCGCCTCCTACGTCGCCACCCGCCTGATCACCACCGTCCTCTACAGCCAGTCGACCGGCACCTACGACCACTACTTCGACCTCTTCCTCGTGCCCTACGACGTGCTCTGGTCGCTGGGCAAGGTGGTGCTGTTCGCCGTGCTGGTGATCCTCGTGCACTGCTACTACGGCTTCCACGCCTCCGGCGGCCCCGCGGGCGTCGGCGTCGCGGTCGGGCGGGCGGTGCGCGCGGTGCTGGTCGCGGTGAACGTGGCCAACGTCCTGCTCGGCCTGGCCATCTGGGGCACCACGACCACGGTACGGCTGGCCGGATGAGACACGGCGCCGCCCTGCTGGCCCTGATCGCCGCCTTCACGGCGGTGACCGCCGCGGCGTACTTCAAGGTGTTCTCCGGCGCGACGATCGTGACCCTGTCGGCCCCCAGAGCCGGTCTCCAGCTAGGCCCACGCGCCGACGTCAAGGTACGCGGCGTCATCGTCGGCGAGGTCACCGCCCTGAAGGCGACCACCGGAGGCGCGGAGCTCACCCTCGCCCTCGACCACCCCGTCGACCGCGCCGCCACGGCCAGGTTCCTGCCGAAGACCGTCTTCGGCGAGAAGTACGTGGACCTCGTCCCGCCCGCGACCCCGACCTCCGAGCTGCGCGACGGCGACCGCCTGATCGCCCCGGCCGCCGCCGTCGAGGTGGCGCAGGTGCTCGACCGGCTGCTGCCGCTGCTGCGGAGCATCCACCCGGAACGGCTGGCCACCACCCTGACCGCCCTCGCCACCGCCCTGGAAGGCAGAGGCGCCGGAACCGGTGCCACCCTGGACAGGGCCGAGGACTACCTCACCCGGCTCACCCCCCACCTTCCGGCGATCCGCCGCGACCTCTCCGCCCTCGCCGACGTCACCGGCCTGTACGGCCAGGCCGCCCCCGACCTCCTGCGCACGCTGGCCAACTCCGCCGCGCTGAGCAGGACGCTCACCGGCAGAGAGGCCGAGATCGACCGGCTCGCCCGCGTGGTCACCAGGAGCGCGGGCAAGGCCGACGCTCTGCTGACGGTCAACGAGACCGGTCTGGTGGGGCTCCAGCACGTGTCCAGGCCCGCCCTCGACCTCGCCGCCCGCTACGCGCCGACGGTGCCGTGCGTGTTCCAGGGCCTTGACCGCCTGCGGCCGCTGCTGGACGAGGCGTTCGGTGACGGGCGGGTGAAGGCGGTGCTGGAGCTGGTCAGGCCGGCGCCGCCGTACAGGGAAGGGACCGACGCGCCCGCTTACCGCGACACCAGGGGCCCGCGCTGCTACGGCCTGCCCCGCCCGAAGGTGCCCTTCCCCGGGGTGCGGTTCGCCGACGGCGCCGAGGATCTGGCGGGGCTGATGCTGCGATGACCACGCTGAAGGCGGCGATCAAGCTCGGGCTGTTCGGACTGGCGACGACCCTGTGCGTGGCCATGCTGGCGATCACGATCTCCGGGACGCAGTTCGCCGCGGCGAGCGTCTACCGCGCGGTGTTCACCGACGCCACCGGGCTGCGGCCGGGCGACGACGTGCGGGCCGCCGGCGTACGCGTGGGCCGCGTGGAGGAGATCGCGCTGGCCGGGACGCGCGCCGAGGTCTCCTTCACCGTCCTCGAACGCACCCGGCTGCCCCGCGGCGTCATCGCCGCGATCCGCTGGCGCAACCTGGTGGGCGACCGCTACCTCGCGCTGTCCACCGGCCGCGGCGGACCCGGCGCGCTGCGGCCGGGCGAGCTGATCACCGACACCCGCCCGGCGCTCGACGTCACCGCGCTGTTCAACGGCTTCCGCCCGCTGCTCAAGGCCATCCGCCCGGAAGACGTCAACAAGCTGAGCTGGCAGATCGTCCAGGTGCTCCAGGGGGAGGGCGGCACCGTCGACAGCCTCCTCGGCCACGTCGCCTCGCTCACCGGCACGCTCGCCGACCGCGACGCCGTCATCGGCCGGGTGATCGACAACCTCACCGCGGTGCTCGCCGAGATCGCCGGCCGCGAGAACGCCTACAGCGAACTCGTCGCAGACCTGCGGTCGCTGGTCAGCGGCCTGGCCGAGGACCGCAAGGCCATCGGCGAATCCCTCGCCGCCCTCGACCGGCTCGCCGGCGTCACCGCGGGCTTCACCGAGCGCGCCAGGCCCGACCTCAAGGCCGGAATCCGGCACGCCGACAGTTTCCTCGCCGCGCTCAACGAGGAGCGGGCGCTGATCGACAAGACCATCAAGGACGTGCCGATCCGCCTCAACCAGCTCACCCGCGCCGTCTCCTACGGCTCGTGGTTCAACTTCTACCTCTGCTCCCTGGAGGTCCGGGCGGGCGCGACCACCACGCCGAAGATCGTCAACGAGAGCCGCCGATGCCGCTGACCCCCTTCCGCCACCGCGACCCGCTCCCGCTGGGCATCGCCGGCCTGGCCGCCGTCGCGGCGCTGGTGGCCGGTGTGCTGGCCGTACCCGAGCTGAAGACCGGCACCGTGTACACGGCCGCCTTCGCCGAGTCGGCGGGGCTGCGGCCGGGCGAGGACGTCATCGTGGCCGGGGTGAAGGTCGGCGAGGTGAGCGAGGTCGAACTGGAGGGCGCGCACGTCCGCGTCGGCCTGCGCCTGGAGCGCGAGGTGCAACTGGGCTCGCGGACCCGCGCGCACATCCGGCTGGCGACGCTGCTCGGCTCCCACCACGTCCAGCTCGAACCCCACGGCCCCGGCCGCCTCGACCGCGCCATCCCGGTCGAGCGGACCAGCGTGCCGTACGAGATCATGCCCGCACTCGGCGACCTCGCCGGCAGCGCAGCCCGCATCGACGCGGGCGCGCTCAAGAGCGCGCTCGACACGCTCGCCCAGACCCTGGACGGCTCCTCGGCGGAGATCCGCGCCTCCGTGCGCGGCCTCGGCCGCCTCTCGCGGACCGTCGCCTCCCGCGACGACAAACTCCACGATCTGGTACGGCACGCCGAAACCGTCACCGGCCTGGTGGCCGGCCGCAACCAGGATCTCCGCGCCCTGATCAAGGACGGCGACCTCCTGCTGCGCGAGATCTCCGCCCGCCGCGCCGTCATCCACAGCCTGTTGATGAACACGCTGGAGCTGACCGCGGAGATCGACGGACTGATCGCCGACAACCGGACCACGCTCAAGCCCGCTCTGCGGCAGTTGCGGGAGTTCGTCGGGCTGCTGCGGCGCAACGAGGAGAGCCTCGACCATTCCCTGCGGCTGCTGGCGCCCTTCACCCGGCAGTTCACCGACGCGGTCGGCAACGGACGCTGGTTCGACGCGATCGTCCAGAACCTCGTGCCGCTGCCCGCCTCCGTCAAGATGCCCGACCGCACGCTCGGAGGGCTGGCTCCGTGAAGACACCCGTCGCGATCACGGCCCTGCTGCTGGCCGCCGGCTGCGGTTTCGAGGGCGTCCAGTCGCTCCCGCTGCCCGGCGGAGCCGACCTCGGGCAGAACCCGCGCGAGGTGACGATCGAGTTCGCCGACGCCCTCGACCTCGTCCCGCACTCGCTGTGCAAGCTCAACGACGTCACCGTCGGCAAGGTCACCGCGATCGAACTGGCCGCCGGCTGGCGGGCCGAGGTCACCTGCACGGTCAGGGCCGACGCCGCGCTGCCCGCGGGGACCGGCGCCGCCATCTCCCAGACGAGCCTGCTCGGCGAGAAGTTCGTCAAGCTGGTCCCCGCCGGCACCGGCAGCCTGGGCGGCCGCATCCCGCTGAGCCGCACCACCCGGACCGCCGAGGTCGAGCAGGTGCTCGCCGCCGCCTCGCTGCTGGTCAACGGCGGCGGCCTGGAACAACTGGCCACCATCAACACCGAACTCGGCGCCATGCTCGACGGCCGCACCGGCACCGTCAGGAACCTGCTGCGCCGCCTCGACGCGTTCACCGCCGCGGTCGACGGCTCCAAGGGCGACATCGTCCGCCTCATCGGCAACCTCGACCGGCTCACCGCCACCCTGGCCGCCCAGCGCCGGACCCTGCGCGCCGTCGCCACCGACATCGGCCCCGCGGTCAAGCAACTGCGCCGCCAGCGCGCCGACCTCACCCGCATGCTCACCGCCCTGGCCCGCCTCGGCCGCACCGCCACCCGCGTCGTCACGCGTTCCCAGGACGACACCCTCGCCAACCTCGCCCACCTGCGCGCCCTGCTGGCCGACCTCGACCGCGCCCGCCACGAGATCGCCACGAACCTGGGCACCGCGCTCACCTTCCCCTTCCCCGGCTCGGCCACCGGCCTGCTGCGCGGCGACTACGGCAACGTCGACGTCACCGTGGACCTCACCCCGTCCACCACCCTGGACAACCTCCTCGGCAGGAGCCCGCGATGAGCCTGCGGATCAAGCTGGCCGCCTTCCTCGCCATCAGCCTCGCGGCCACCGCGTACACGCTGGTCCGCTACGCGCGGGTCGGCGCCGACCTGTTCGAGCCCGCCTACCGGGTCGGTGTCGAACTGGCCGAGGCCGGCGGCCTGTTCGAACACGCCGAGGTCACCTACCGCGGCGTCCAGGTCGGCCGCGTCGAGTCGCTGTCCCTCACCGCCGACGGAGTGCGCGCCGTGCTCCGCCTGCGGCCCGAGCCGCCGGTGCCCGCCACGGGGCTGCTCGCCGTCGTCGCCAACCGCTCGGGCGTGGGCGAGCAGTACCTCGACCTCCAGCCTTCGGGTACGGCGCGGCCGTACCTGAAGGAAGGCGACACGATCGCCAGGGAACGGACCGCGCTGCCGATCACCACCGCCCAGTTGCTCGGCGACGCCGAGCGGCTGCTGACGTCGGTGGACCCGCGCGACACCGAGACCGTCGTGACCGAGCTGGAACAGGCCTTCGGCGGCAACGCCGCGCACCTGCGGCGGCTGCTGGCGGCGGGCGAGGAGCTGACGGCGGCGGCCGTGGAGGTCCTGCCCGAGACGGTCACGCTGATCGAGCGAGGGGAGACGGTGCTGCGCACGCAGCGGGCCGAGGGCGGGCATCTGAAGCGGTTCGCGCGCGACCTCGCCTCGCTGACCGGTTCGCTGCGCGAGGGTTCGGCGGACCTGGAGCGCACGATCGACGCCGCAGGCCCGGCGGCGCGCTCGGCGGAGAAGCTCGTGGACGGGCTCGAACCGCACCTGCGGCCGCTGCTGGGCAACCTGATCGTCGGCGGCCGCACCGTCTCGGCCCGGGTGGCGGCGCTGCGCCAGCTGCTCATCGGCTACCCGGCGGGCGTGGCCGGGGCCTTCACCGTGGTCGGGCGCGACGGGCTGCACTTCGGGCTCAACCTCAACCTCAACGTGCCGCCGCCGTGCACGCGCGGCTACGAGGACGTACGCCGCCGCTATCCCCAGGACACCCGGGTGAAGGCGGTCGACCCGCGCGCGACCTGCACGGAGCCGGAGGGCTCGCCGACCGGTGTGCGCGGGGGCGCGGATGTGCCGCCGCCGGGCGTACCGCCGTCGATCCCGGGTCTGGAAGAGTGGCTCGCGGGTAATGATCCGGCGATCAGGAAGGAGCGGACATGACAGGCACCGCCTCTCGGTCCGCCGCTTGGCTGACGATCATCGTGCTCGGGGTGCTCGCGCTGCTGCTCGGCGGGTTCGCGCTGTGGGTCAGCGGCGAGCTCCGCGGCGAACAGGCCACCGACGACGACCGGGCCGCCGCGCTCGACGCCGCGGGCACCCACGCGGTCAACCTGCTCTCGCTCAACTACAAGACCGTCGACGCCGACCTCGGGCGCATCCTGGCGACCTCGACCGGGGCCGCGCGGGCCGAGTACACCGCCAACGCCGC
This sequence comes from Nonomuraea sp. NPDC059007, assembly GCF_042740555.1. Classification (NCBI taxonomy): domain Bacteria; kingdom Bacillati; phylum Actinomycetota; class Actinomycetes; order Streptosporangiales; family Streptosporangiaceae; genus Nonomuraea; species Nonomuraea sp. NPDC059007. The sequence continues at coordinate 301,589 of NZ_JBHYJD010000002.1, forward strand.
CCGGCTCAAGGAGACCACGATCACCAACAAGGTCGTCCAGCACGGCGTGCTGCGCGCCCGCGGGCTGGAGTCCATGACGGGCGGCATCGCCAAGGTCCTGGTGGTGGCCGACGTCGAGATCCGCTGGGAGGGTTCCAAGAACGCCCCTCAGGAGCGCTTCTACCGCTGGTCGATGGATGTGACCAAGGTCGGCGGGGTCTGGCTGGTGTCGAAGGCGGTGCAGGTGCTGTGAAGGCCGTGGCGATCGGGGTGCTGGCGGCGCTCGTACTGGGGCTGTCGGTGGCCCTCTGGGTGATGTGGACGGATCTGCGGCACCTGCGCGACGGGCAGTCCGCGGGCGTCGAGGCGATGGCCGCCGCCAAGGCCGTGGCGCCGGACCTGCTGTCGTACAACCACCGCACGATCGAGCAGGACCTGGCGCGGGCCGGCGAGCACACCACGGGCCAGCTGACCACCCATTACAAGGAGCTGGCCACCACCCTCGTGCCCACCGCCAAGGCCCAGAAGACCGTCCAGACGACCGCGGTCGCCGGGGCGGCCGTCGAGCGCGCGGAACCCGACCGGGTAGAGGTTCTCCTGTTCGTCAACACGGGTACGGTCAAGGAGCTGCCCGGCGAGGCCGAGCCCCAGCAACAGATCACCCAGAACCGCGCCAGGTTCGTCATGATCAGGACAGCCGGCCGCTGGCTCGTCGCCGACCTGTCGACGCTGCTGGGCACCGCCTGAGGCCCCGGGCGCGGCGCGTCCTTCAATTGTTATCAAAATTCAGGTTTAGCGAGTCCTTGCCCAGGGGTATCCCAGTCACTGCTACACCGGTTGTCGGCATGGGTTCGACCCTCGGTGTGACGGAGCGTTAGCCGTCCCCGTTCGCGGGTATCGTCTTGGGCCTGACGGTAGGCGCCCGATCACGCAGGGGAGAAATCCCAGCGTCGCGGCCCCGACCCGGCGGAAAGTCGCGGTTGTGGGCTTGACGTTTGCGTCCGAACGGGCGATGCTGCGACCAACGTGGAGCATGCAGCGAGAGCGAAGTGGACAGGCGTGTGCCGTTCGGCTACACTGCCCCTTTGCGCTGCCCTTTGACGACCCGCGATGCTTGCTCACGTTGCGAGGTTGTCTGGCGTGCGTGTAGTCAGTCCGCCGCGAGCCCTCGGAAGGACATCTGTTGGCAGCCTCGCGCAACGCCTCCGCCGTACCCGCTGGTCCCAATCGCGTTTCGTTTTCGCGTATCCAGGAGCCCCTCGAAGTTCCTGATCTTCTCGCCCTGCAAACCGAGTCCTTTGACTGGCTGCTGGGCAACGAGAAGTGGAAGGCCCGGGTTGAGGCGGCTCGTCAGGCCGGGCGCAAGGACGTCCCGACCCAGTCGGGCCTCGAAGAGATCTTCGAAGAGATCAGTCCCATTGAGGACTTCTCGGGGACCATGTCCTTGTCGTTCCGCGACCACCGGTTCGAGCCGCCCAAGTACTCAGTAGACGAGTGCAAAGACAAGGACATGACCTTCTCCGCCCCGATGTTCGTCACGGCGGAGTTCATCAATAACACCACTGGCGAGATCAAGAGCCAGACGGTGTTCATGGGCGATTTCCCGCTCATGACGCCGAAGGGCACCTTCATCATCAACGGCACCGAGCGTGTCGTCGTCTCCCAGCTGGTCCGGTCCCCGGGTGTCTACTTCGGCCGCAGTGTCGACAAGACCTCGGACAAGGACCTGTTCGACTGCCGTGTCATCCCCTCGCGGGGTGCCTGGCTGGAGTTCGAGATCGACAAGCGCGACAGCGTCGGTGTGCGCATCGACCGCAAGCGCAAGCAGGCCGTCACCGTGCTTCTCAAGGCACTGGGATGGACCAACGAACAGATCCTCGAGCGCTTCGGCCAGTACGAGTCGATGCGGGCCACCCTGGAGAAGGACCACACGGCCGGCCAGGATGACGCCCTGCTCGACATCTACCGCAAGCTCCGTCCGGGCGAGCCGCCGACCAAGGAGTCGGCGCAGACCCTGCTGGAGAACCTGTACTTCAACCCCAAGCGCTACGACCTCGCCAAGGTCGGCCGCTACAAGATCAACAAGAAGCTCGGGGTCGACAGCGACATCACGCAGGGCACCCTCACCGAGGACGACATCGTCTCCACGATCGAGTACATCGTCCGCCTGCACGCGGGCGAGGAGTCGATGCCGAGTGCCCAGGGCGACCGGATCGTCGAGACCGACGACATCGACCACTTCGGCAACCGTCGTCTGCGCAGTGTCGGCGAGCTCATCCAGAACCAGGTCCGCCTGGGCCTGGCCCGGATGGAGCGCGTCGTCCGTGAGCGGATGACCACGCAGGACGTCGAGGCGATCACGCCGCAGACCCTGATCAACATCCGCCCGGTCGTGGCCTCGATCCGGGAGTTCTTCGGCACCTCGCAGCTGTCGCAGTTCATGGACCAGACCAACCCGCTGGCCGGCCTGACGCACAAGCGGCGTCTGTCCGCGCTGGGCCCCGGTGGTCTGTCCCGTGAGCGGGCCGGCTTCGAGGTCCGAGACGTGCACCCGTCCCACTACGGCCGGATGTGCCCGATCGAGACGCCCGAAGGCCCGAACATCGGTCTGATCGGCTCGCTGGCCTCCTACGGCCGGATCAACGCCTTCGGCTTCGTCGAGACGCCTTACCGCAAGGTCGTCGACGGCAAGGTGATCGAGCAGGTCGACTACCTGACCGCCGACGAGGAGGACCGCTTCGTCAAGGCGCAGGCCAACACGGTGCTCAACCCCGACGGCACCTTCGCCGAGTCGCGCGTCCTGGTCCGCACCAAGGGCGGCGAGACCGAACTCGCGCGTGCCGAGGAAGTCGACTACATCGACGTGTCGCCGCGCCAGATGGTGTCGGTCGCCACGGCGATGATCCCCTTCCTGGAGCACGACGACGCCAACCGCGCGCTCATGGGCTCCAACATGCAGAGGCAGTCCGTGCCGCTGCTGAAGAGCGAGGCGCCGCTGGTCGGAACCGGTATGGAGTACCGTGCCGCGACCGACGCCGGCGATGTCATCAGCGCCGAGAAGGCCGGGGTGGTGGAGGAGGTCTCCGCCGACTACGTCACCGTGATGAACGACGACGGCACCCGCACGACTTACCGTGTCGCCAAGTTCAAGCGTTCCAACCAGGGCACCTCGTTCAACCAGAAGCCCATCGTCGTCGAAGGCGACCGGGTCGAGGTCAACCAGGTGATCGCCGACGGTCCCTGCACCGACCAGGGCGAGATGGCCCTGGGCAAGAACCTGCTCGTGGCGTTCATGCCGTGGGAGGGCCACAACTACGAAGACGCGATCATCCTGTCGCAGCGGCTGGTGCAGGACGACGTCCTGTCCTCGATCCACATCGAGGAGCACGAGGTCGACGCCCGTGACACCAAGCTGGGCCCCGAGGAGATCACCCGGGACATCCCGAACGTCTCCGAAGAGGTCCTGGCCGACCTCGACGAGCGCGGCATCATCCGCATCGGCGCCGAGGTCGTACCCGGCGACATCCTCGTCGGCAAGGTCACGCCCAAGGGCGAGACCGAGCTGACCCCCGAGGAGCGGCTGCTGCGCGCGATCTTCGGCGAGAAGGCCCGCGAGGTGCGTGACACCTCGCTGAAGGTGCCGCACGGCGAGCAGGGCAAGGTCATCGGCGTCCGCGTGTTCTCCCGTGACGAGGGCGACGAGCTTCCCCCCGGTGTCAACGAGCTGGTCCGCGTGTACGTGGCCCAGAAGCGTAAGATCACCGACGGTGACAAGCTCGCCGGCCGCCACGGCAACAAGGGCGTCATCTCCAAGATCCTGCCCGTCGAGGACATGCCGTTCCTCGAGGACGGCACGCCGGTCGACATCATCCTCAACCCGCTGGGCGTGCCCGGCCGAATGAACATCGGGCAGGTGCTCGAGGCTCACCTCGGCTGGATCGCGGCCCGCGGCTGGGACATCTCGGGCCTGACCGAGCAGTGGGCGGAACGCCTGCGCGAGAAGGGCTTCGAGCAGGTCGCGCCGCGTACCAACGTGGCGACGCCGGTCTTCGACGGCGCCCACGAGGAGGAGATCGTCGGTCTGCTCAGCAACACCCTGCCCAACCGCGACGGCGATCGCATGGTGCAGGAGAGCGGGAAGGCGCAGCTGTTCGACGGCCGCTCCGGCGAGCCGTTCCCCTACCCGATCGCGGTGGGCTACAGCTACATCCTGAAGCTGCTGCACCTGGTGGACGACAAGATCCACGCCCGGTCCACCGGCCCGTACTCCATGATCACCCAGCAGCCGCTCGGCGGTAAGGCCCAGTTCGGCGGCCAGCGCTTCGGTGAGATGGAGGTGTGGGCGCTGGAGGCCTACGGCGCGGCGTACGCCCTGCAGGAGCTCCTGACCATCAAGTCCGACGACGTCCTCGGCCGGGTCAAGGTCTACGAGGCCATCGTCAAGGGCGAGAACATCCCCGAGCCCGGCATCCCCGAATCCTTCAAGGTCCTCATCAAGGAAATGCAGTCGCTGTGCCTGAACGTCGAGGTGCTCTCCAGCGACGGCATGTCCATCGAGATGCGCGACACCGACGAGGACGTCTTCAGGGCCGCCGAAGAGCTCGGTATCGATCTGTCCCGGCGTGAGCCGAGCAGCGTGGAAGAAGTCTGAGGGGGAGATCGCACATGCTAGACGTCAACTTCTTCGACGAGCTCCGGATCGGGCTGGCGACGGCCGACGACATCCGCCAGTGGTCACACGGCGAGGTCAAGAAGCCGGAGACGATCAACTACCGGACGCTCAAGCCGGAAAAGGACGGACTCTTCTGCGAGAAGATCTTCGGCCCGACCCGCGACTGGGAGTGCTACTGCGGTAAGTACAAGCGCGTCCGCTTCAAGGGCATCATCTGTGAGCGCTGCGGCGTCGAGGTCACTCGCGCCAAGGTGCGTCGTGAGCGGATGGGCCACATCGAGCTGGCCGCGCCCGTCACGCACATCTGGTACTTCAAGGGCGTTCCCTCGCGTCTCGGCTACCTGCTTGACCTGGCCCCGAAGGACCTCGAGAAGGTCATCTACTTCGCGGCCTACATGATCACGCAGGTCGACGCCGAGATGCGCGACCGTGACCTGCCCTCGCTCGAGGCGAAGATCTCGGTCGAGCGGCAGCACATCGAGCAGCGTCGTGACGCCGACATCGAGACCAGGCAGAAGAAGCTCGAAGGCGACCTGGCCGAGCTTGAGGCCGCGGGCGCCAAGGGCGACCAGCGCCGCAAGGTCCGCGAGGGCGCCGAGCGCGAGATGCGCCAGCTGCGCGACCGCGCGCAGCGCGAGCTCGACCGCCTGGACGAGGTGTGGAGCCGGTTCAAGAACCTCAAGGTCCAGGACCTTGAGGGCGACGAGCTGCTCTACCGCGAGATGCGCGACCGTTTCGGCCGCTACTTCAAGGGCGGCATGGGCGCGCAGGCGATCCAGGACCGTCTGACCAGCTTCGACCTCGACGCCGAGGCCGAGAACCTGCGCGAGACGATCCGCAGCGGCAAGGGCCAGAAGAAGGCCCGCGCCCTCAAGCGGCTCAAGGTCGTCTCGGCGTTCCTCAACACCACCAACTCGCCGCGCGGGATGGTGCTCGACTGCATCCCGGTCATCCCGCCGGACCTGCGCCCGATGGTGCAGCTCGACGGTGGCCGGTTCGCGACCTCCGACCTCAACGACCTCTACCGTCGTGTGATCAACCGGAACAACCGCCTCAAGCGTCTCCTTGACCTCGGCGCCCCCGAGATCATCGTGAACAACGAGAAGCGGATGCTCCAGGAGGCCGTCGACTCGCTGTTCGACAACGGCCGCCGCGGCCGCCCGGTCACGGGCCCCGGCAACCGTCCGCTCAAGTCCCTCAGCGACATGCTGAAGGGCAAGCAGGGCCGCTTCCGCCAGAACCTGCTGGGCAAGCGTGTCGACTACTCCGGCCGTTCGGTCATCGTCGTCGGCCCGCAGCTGAAGCTGCACCAGTGCGGTCTGCCCAAGCAGATGGCGCTGGAGCTGTTCAAGCCGTTCGTGATGAAGCGCCTGGTTGACCTCAACCACGCGCAGAACATCAAGTCGGCCAAGCGGATGGTCGAGCGCGCCCGCCCGGTCGTGTGGGACGTGCTCGAAGAGGTCATCACCGAGCACCCCGTGCTGCTCAACCGCGCTCCGACGCTCCACCGCCTGGGCATCCAGGCGTTCGAGCCGCAGCTGGTCGAGGGCAAGGCCATCCAGATCCACCCGCTCGTCTGCACCGCGTTCAACGCGGACTTCGACGGCGACCAGATGGCCGTGCACCTGCCGCTGTCGGCTGAGGCCCAGGCCGAGGCACGCATCCTGATGCTCTCGACCAACAACATCCTCAAGCCGGCCGACGGCAAGCCCGTGACGATGCCCACCCAGGACATGGTCATCGGCCTCTACTGGCTGACCACGCAGAAGGAGGGCGCCCTCGGCGAGGGCCGCGTCTTCGGCTCCGTGGCCGAGGCCCAGATGGCGTTCGACCGCCGCGAGCTGGACATTCAGGCGAAGATCCAGATCCGGCTCAAGGACGTCTTCCCCGCGCGCGACTGGGTCGCGCCGGAGGGCTGGGAGCAGGGCGACCCGATCCGCCTGGAGACGACGTTCGGCCGGTGCCTGTTCAACCAGACGCTGCCGCCGAACTACCCGTTCGTCAACTTCCAGGTCGGCAAGAAGCAGTTGTCCACGATCGTGAACGAGCTGGCCGAGACCTACCCCAAGGTCGAGGTCGCGGCTTCGCTCGACGCGCTCAAGGACGCCGGCTTCCGCTGGGCGACCCGCTCCGGTGTCACGATCTCGATCGACGACGTCGTCGCGCCGCCCAACAAGGCCGAGATCATGGAGAACTACGAGCGCCGGGCCGACAAGGTCCAGCGTGAGTACGAGCGCGGCCTGATCACCGACGAGGAGCGCCGCCAGGAGCTCATCGAGATCTGGACCCACGCCACCGCGGACGTCGAGACCGACATGGTCAACGCGTTCCCGGCGACGAACCCGGTCTGGATGATGCTCAACTCCGGCGCCCGCGGTAACAAGATGCAGGTGCGTCAGATCGCCGGTATCCGCGGCCTGGTGTCCAACACCAAGGGTGAGACGATCCCGCGTCCGATCAAGGCCTCGTTCCGCGAGGGCCTGTCGGTGCTGGAGTACTTCATCTCCACCCACGGTCAGCGGAAGGGTCTGGCCGACACCGCCCTGCGTACCGCCGACTCGGGTTACCTGACCCGTCGTCTGGTGGACGTGGCGCAGGACGTCATCGTGCGCGAGATCGACTGCGGCACCGACCGCGCGGTTCCGCTGCACGTCGGCGACCGTGACGCGGCGGGCAACCTGGTCAAGGCCGACAACGCCGAGTCCAACGTGCACGGCCGCATCCTGGCCGAGGACGTCGAGGTCGACGGCAAGATCATCGCCCCGGCGGGTGTCGACATCAACGACATCCACGTGACCGACCTGGTCAACGCCGGGATCGAGACCGTGCGCACCCGCTCCGCGCTGGTGTGCGAGGCCAAGATCGGTGTCTGCGCGACCTGCTACGGCCGCTCGCTGGCCACCGGCAAGCTCGTGGACGTCGGCGAGGCGGTCGGCATCATCGCCGCCCAGTCGATCGGTGAGCCCGGTACCCAGCTGACGATGCGTACCTTCCACACCGGTGGTGTGGCCGGTGCGGACATCACCCACGGTCTGCCCCGTGTCCAGGAGCTCTTCGAGGCGCGCATCCCCAAGGGTGTCGCCCCGATCTCCGAGGCCGAGGGCCGCGCGCGGATCGACGAGACCGACAAGACCCGCAAGGTGGTCATCACCCCGGACGACGGTTCCGAGGAGATCGCCTACCCGGTGTCGATGCGGTCGCGTCTGCTCGTCTCGGAAGGCCAGCACGTCAAGGTCGGCCAGCAGCTGATCGCGGGTGCGGTCAACCCGAACGAGGTCCTGCGCATCATGGGCCCGCGCGAGGTGCAGCTGCACCTGGTCGCCGAGGTCCAGCAGGTGTACCGCTCGCAGGGTGTGTCGATCCACGACAAGCACATCGAGATCATCGTCCGCCAGATGCTCAAGCGCGTGAACGTGCTGGAGTCGGGCGACACCGACCTGCTCCCCGGCGAGCTGGTCGAGCGTCCCCGCTTCGAGAACATGAACCGCGAGACCGTGGCCGAGGGCGGCCAGCCCGCCGCCGGCCGTCCGGTCCTCATGGGCATCACGAAGGCGTCGCTGGCCACCGAGTCGTGGCTGTCGGCGGCCTCCTTCCAGGAGACGACCAGGGTCCTGACGGACGCGGCGATCCACGCCAAGTCCGACTCGCTCCTGGGCCTGAAGGAGAACGTCATCATCGGTAAGCTCATCCCGGCCGGTACGGGCATGCCCCAGTACCGCAACATCCGGGTGGAGCCGACTGAGGAGGCCAAGGCCGCGATGTACACGGTCGGCGGCTACGACGGCTCCGCGGCGGACTACACGTTCGGCACCGGGTCGGGCGAGGCTGTGCCGCTGGAGGAGTACGACTTCGGCCAGTACAACCGATGAGCCGGTCGCGCTAGACGGTTAGTGGAGGCGCCCGAGATCTACGGATCTCGGGCGCTTCCGCGTCTGTGCGAGGATCGGGCCATGCGGCCCCTGGGGCGCGCAGGGGCCCGCTGGGAGGGCACTCACGTGCAAGGGTTGCCGGGGGCTTGCCGTACCCGCGTAGAAGGTTGGTGTAACGAGGGCAGAACAGTGGCCCGGAGCGGGTAAACTTGGCGCGGAGTCTGCTACTGACCACGGCGCGAAACATATCGACGCGCAGCCGTTTTGACGTGCTGCGCGGGGCTAGGTAGTCTTGCCCTTCGTGCCCGTGTATTCATGGGCTCTCACGCGTGCGCTCGCAATGGCGCGGCGTGGCCTCCCCCTGGCGTTCTTCTACGCGGGAGTGTGGCTCTGTAAGAGCGCGACACGCCCGACCGCGTGGGTCGAAGCAGGGGAGAAAACCGCAGGTCATGACACCGGCAGTACCTGCGAAATGCACAACCTGACGTATCACCGGCTTAGGCATGAACGGAGTGGCAGTGCCCACTATTCAGCAGTTGGTCCGCAAGGGCCGGCAGGACAAGGTCTCCAAGACCAAGACTCCTGCCCTAAAGGGGAGTCCGCAGCGACGCGGCGTCTGCCAGCGCGTCTACACCACGACCCCCAAGAAGCCGAACTCGGCACTGCGCAAGGTGGCCCGTGTCCGCCTCACCAACGGCATCGAGGTCACGGCCTACATCCCGGGTGTGGGTCACAACCTGCAGGAGCACTCCATCGTGCTCGTGCGTGGCGGTCGTGTGAAGGACCTGCCGGGTGTTCGCTACAAGATCATCCGTGGCTCGCTCGACACCCAGGGTGTCCGTAACCGCAAGCAGGCCCGCAGCCGCTACGGCGCGAAGAAGGAGAAGAGCTAACTATGCCTCGCAAGGGTTCTCCTGGCCGCCGTCAGCTCATGTCTGACCCGGTTTACAGCTCGCCGCTGGTTACGGCCCTGATCAACAAGGTGCTGCTGGACGGCAAGCGCTCCATCGCGCAGTCGATCGTCTACGGCGCCCTCGAGGGCTGCAAGGACAAGACCGGCAACGACCCGGTCATCACGCTCAAGCGTGCCCTCGACAACGTCAAGCCCACTCTCGAGGTCCGCAGCCGCCGTGTCGGTGGCGCGACCTACCAGGTCCCGGTCGAGGTGCGCGCCTCGCGCAGCACCACCCTGGCCCTGCGTTGGCTGGTGCAGTACTCCCGCGCCCGCCGTGAGAAGACCATGACCGAGCGCCTCATGAACGAGCTCCTCGACGCCAGCAACGGCCTGGGGGCGAGTGTCAAGAAGCGCGAGGACACCCACAAGATGGCCGAGTCCAACAAGGCCTTCGCCCACTACCGCTGGTAACAGCGGGTTCGACGAGACGACGAGGACGCGAGAGAAGTGGCCGCAACGACCGCTCTTGACCTGGCCAAGGTCCGCAACATTGGGATCATCGCCCATATCGATGCGGGCAAGACCACGACGACCGAGCGCATCCTGTTCTACACCGGTATCAACTACAAGATCGGTGAGGTCCACGATGGCGCTGCCACCATGGACTGGATGGAGCAGGAGCAGGAGCGCGGCATCACGATCACGTCCGCCGCGACGACTGCCGAGTGGGACGGTCACACGATCAACCTGATCGACACCCCGGGCCACGTCGACTTCACCATCGAGGTTGAGCGCAACCTGCGCGTCCTCGACGGCGCGGTCACCGTGTTCGACGGTGTCGCGGGTGTCGAACCGCAGTCCGAGACGGTGTGGCGGCAGGCTGACCGCTACGGCGTTCCGCGCATCTGCTTCGTTAACAAGATGGACCGCGTCGGCGCGGAGTTCCACCGCTGCGTCGACATGATGGTCAGCCGTCTGGCGGCGACGCCGGCGGTTGTCCAGCTTCCGTGGGGCGTCGAGGCCGGCTTCAAGGGCGTCATCGACCTCATCCGGATGAAGGGCCTGCTCTGGAGCGAAGAGGCGGCCAAGGGCGAGATGTACGACGTCGTCGACATCCCGGCCGACCACGCCGAGATCGCTCGCGAGTGGCGCGACCGTCTGGTCGAGACCGTCGCCGAGAACGACGACGAGCTGATGGAGCTCTACCTCGACGCCGTCGAGCCCACCGAGGAGCAGCTGGTCGCCGCCATCCGGCGCGCGACCCTGGCCAGCGCCATCAACCCGGTCCTCACCGGCACCGCGTTCAAGAACAAGGGCGTGCAGCCCCTGCTCGACGCCATCGTCGCCTACCTCCCCGCGCCGACCGACATCCCGGCCTTCAAGGGCCACGCGGTCGGCAACGAAGAGGAGATCATCGAGCGGCACGCGGACCCCGAGGAGCCCTTCTCGGCTCTGGCCTTCAAGATCATGAGCGACCCGCACCTGGGCAAGCTCACCTACCTCCGCATCTACTCGGGTTCGCTCGAGACCGGCTCGCAGGTGCTCAACCCTGTGAAGGGCCGTAAGGAGCGGATCGGCAAGATCTACCAGATGCACGCCAACAAGCGCGAAGAGCGCCCGTCGGCGTACGCCGGTCAGATCGTCGCCGTCATGGGTCTGAAGGACACCACGACCGGTCACACGCTCTGCGACGTGAACAAGCCCGTGGTTCTGGAGTCGATGACGTTCCCGGCCCCGGTCATCCAGGTCGCGATCGAGCCCAAGACCAAGGGCGACCAGGAGAAGCTGTCCACCGCCATTCAGCGTCTGGCCGAGGAGGACCCGTCCTTCCGCGTCCAGCGTGACGAGGAGACCGGTCAGACGATCATCTCCGGCATGGGCGAGCTCCACCTGGAGATCATCGTCGACCGTATGCGCCGCGAGTTCAAGGTCGAGGCCAACGTCGGTCGTCCGCAGGTCGCCTACCGCGAGACCATCCGCCGCAAGGTGGAGAAGGTCGACTACACCCACAAGAAGCAGACCGGTGGTTCCGGTCAGTTCGCGCGGGTCATCATCAACCTCGAGCCGCTCGGCGAAGGCAACGACGGGTACGAGTTCGAGAACAAGGTCTCGGGTGGCCGCGTCCCGAGGGAGTACATCCCCTCGGTCGACGCCGGCGCCCAGGAAGCCGCCGAGTTCGGCGTGCTGGCCGGTTACCCGATGGTCGGCGTGAAGGTGACGCTGACCGACGGTGCCGCGCACGACGTCGACTCCTCGGAAATGGCCTTCAAGATCGCTGGCTCGATGGCCTTCAAGGAGGCCGCGCGCAAGGCGGACGCTGTGCTTCTCGAGCCGATGATGGCCGTCGAGGTCACCACGCCCGAGGACTACATGGGTGACGTCATCGGTGACCTCAACGGCCGCCGCGGGCAGATCCAGTCGATGGACGAGCGCTCCGGCGCCCGCGTCATCACCGCCCTGGTTCCGCTGTCCGAGATGTTCGGCTACGTGGGTGACCTTCGTAGCAAGACGCAGGGCCGCGCGAGCTACAGCATGCAGTTCGACTCCTACGCGGAGGTGCCGCCCGGCATCGCCAAGGAGATCGTCGCGAAGGCCCGGGGCGAGTAGTACAAACCCCGGAGTCCCTGGTGAGGCGGTGCGAGCCGCCTCACCGCCCAGGGGCCGGGTAACTTCCCGGGCCCGAGTGTGAAGTAAGTCAGTCAGATTCTCTAAGGAGAGAACCAGTGGCTAAGGCCAAGTTCGAGCGGACTAAGCCGCACGTGAACATCGGCACCATTGGGCACATCGACCACGGCAAGACCACTCTGACCGCGGCGATCACCCAGGTGCTGCACAAGCGCTTCCCCGAGATCAATGAGGCGACCCCGTTCGACAAGATCGACAAGGCGCCCGAGGAGAAGGCTCGCGGCATCACGATCTCGATCGCGCACGTCGAGTACCAGACCGAGAAGCGCCACTACGCTCACGTGGACTGCCCCGGTCACGCCGACTACGTGAAGAACATGATCACCGGTGCTGCCCAGATGGACGGCGCGATTCTGGTGGTCGCGGCGACCGACGGTCCGATGCCCCAGACGAAGGAGCACGTCCTCCTGGCTCGCCAGGTCGGCGTTCCCTACATCGTCGTGGCGCTCAACAAGTCCGACATGGTGGACGACGAGGAGATCCTGGAGCTCGTCGAGCTCGAGGTTCGTGAGCTCCTGTCCGCTCAGGAGTTCCCCGGCGACGACCTCCCCGTGGTCCGCGTCTCCGCGCTCAAGGCGCTGGAGGGCGACACCAAGTGGGAGGACAGCATCATCGAGCTGATGACCGCTGTCGACGAGAACGTCCCCGAGCCGGTCCGTGAGACCGACAAGCCGTTCCTGATGCCGGTCGAGGACGTTTTCTCGATCACGGGTCGCGGCACCGTCGTCACCGGTCGTATCGAGCGCGGTGTGGTCAAGGTCAACGAGACCGTCGACATCATCGGCATCAAGGAAGACAAGACCACCACCACGGTCACCGGTGTCGAGATGTTCCGCAAGCTGCTCGACGAGGGCCAGGCCGGTGACAACGTCGGTCTGCTCCTGCGTGGCATCAAGCGCGAGGACGTCGAGCGCGGTCAGTGTGTCATCAAGCCGGGCACCACGACCCCGCACACCGAGTTCGAGGCTCAGGTCTACATCCTGGGCAAGGACGAGGGCGGCCGCCACACGCCGTTCTTCAACAACTACCGCCCGCAGTTCTACTTCCGTACGACGGACGTGACCGGTGTGGTGAACCTCCCCGAGGGCACCGAGATGGTCATGCCGGGCGACAACACCGAGATGCGCGTTGAGCTGATCCAGCCCATCGCCATGGAGGACGGTCTGAAGTTCGCGATCCGTGAGGGTGGCCGCACCGTCGGCGCCGGTCGCGTGACGAAGATCCTCAAGTAGCACGATTCGCCGGGGCGGCGGTCGGCCTCATCACAGGGCCGGCCGCCGATCCGCGAAAGCTCCAGCACGGCTCCACGCAAAGCCGTGATCTCGCAGTGGCTTCGGACGACCGCAGGTTGTGACCGAAGTAACTGCCGGATCACGGAAGAAAACGGCAGATCGTATGCGTCTGCTACGTGGGGTTATCGGGCGGTTTCGCCCGTATGAACAGCGGCAACAGGCCGCACGATACTTTTTCAGACGACAGCGAAGGACACCGAGGCCACTATGGCGGGACAGAAGATCCGCATCCGGCTTAAGGCCTATGACCACGAGGTCATCGATAGCTCGGCCAAGAAGATCGTCGAGACGGTGACGCGGACTGGCGCGAAGGTCGCGGGCCCGGTGCCGCTGCCGACCGAGAAGAACGTGTACTGCGTCATCCGCTCGCCGCACAAGTACAAGGACAGCCGCGAGCACTTTGAGATGCGCACGCACAAGCGGCTGATTGACATCATCGACCCCACGCCCAAGACCGTCGACTCGCTCATGCGGCTCGACCTCCCCGCGGGCGTTGACATCTCGATCAAGCTCTGAGGGAACGCACTGACATGGCTAAGACGATCAAGGGCGTCCTGGGCAAGAAGCTCGGCATGACCCAGGTCTTCGACGCGGACAACCGGATGGTTCCGGTGACCGTGGTCGAGGCCGGTCCGTGCGTGGTGACCCGCGTCCGCAGCGCTGAGAAGGACGGCTACTCCGCCATCCAGCTCGGCTTCGGGCAGGTCGACCCCCGGAAGGTCAACAAGCCGCTCGGCGACTACCTGCGTAAGCACGACATCACCCCGCGCCGTTACTTTGCGGAGATCCGCACCGACGACGCGAGCGACTACACCCTGGGCCAGGAACTGCTGGCCGACACCTTCGAGGCCGGCCAGTACGTCGACGTGACTGGCAAGTCCAAGGGCAAGGGCTTCGCCGGTGTCATGAAGCGCCACGGCTTCAAGGGCCTGGGCGCCTCGCACGGTACGCAGCGCAAGCACCGCTCGCCGGGTTCCATCGGTGGCTGCGCCACCCCGGGCCGCGTATTCAAGGGTCTTCGCATGGCTGGCCGGATGGGTAACGTCCGCACCACCGTGCAGAGCCTCAAGGTTCACGCCGTGGACGCCGAGAAGGGCCTCATCCTGATCAAGGGTGCGATCCCCGGCGCCAACGGCAGCCTGGTCCTCGTCCGTACCGCTGCCAAGAAGGGGGCTGCCAAGTGAGTACCACTATTGACGTCCTCGACGCCAGCGGCGCGAAGACCGGCACGGTTGACCTCCCCGAGAACATCTTCGGGGTCAAGGTCAACGTTCCGCTGATCCACCAGGTGGTCGTGGCCCAGCTCGCCGCTCGCCGGCAGGGCACCCACAAGGCCAAGACCCGTGGTGAGGTCCGTGGTGGCGGCAAGAAGCCTTACCGCCAGAAGGGCACCGGCCGCGCCCGTCAGGGTTCGACCCGCGCGCCCCAGTTCGCCGGCGGTGGCGTCGTCCACGGTCCGGTCCCGCGCGACTACTCGCAGCGGACCCCGAAGAAGATGAAGGCCGCCGCCCTGCGTGGCGCCCTGTCCGACCGGGCGTCCGGCAACCGCGTTCACGTGGTCAGCACGCTGGTCACGGGGGAGACCCCGAAGACCAAGGCCGCCCTGGAGGCGCTGCGTAAGATCACCCAGGCTCCGCGCGTTCTCGTCGTCGTCGACGAGGCCGACGAGCTGACCTGGATGAGCCTGCGCAACGCTCCGGAGGTCCACCTGCTGGACGCCGGGCAGCTGAACACCTACGACGTGCTCGTCCACGACGACGTGGTCTTCACGCAGGAGGCCTACGACCAGGTCGTCGCGCGGCTTTCGGTCGAGTCGAGCAAGAAGGAAGACGCCTGATGGAGAAGATCGCCGACCCGCGCGACGTCATCATCAAGCCGGTCGTCTCCGAGAAGAGCTACGGCCTGATCGATGAGCACAACAAGTACACGTTCCTGGTCCGTAAGACCGCGAACAAGACTCAGGTGAAGATTGCCGTCGAGCAGATCTTCGGGGTCAAGGTCAGCAGCGTGAACACCATCAACCGGCAGGGCAAGCGCAAGCGCACCCGCACCGGTTTCGGCAAGCGTCCCGACACCAAGCGCGCGATTGTGAGCCTGGTCGAGGGCGATCGGATCGACATCTTCGGTCAGATCGGCTAGTGCTCGCCGTACATAGCTAGAAAAGGGCGAACCGCCGCATGTTCGTGCGGCGGGCTCTCCCATGTAACCGACAAAGGATGAACGAAAAAGATGGGCATCCGTAAGTACAAGCCGACGACCCCGGGTCGCCGCGGCTCGAGTGTCTCGGACTTCTCCGAGATCACCCGCAGCACGCCCGAGAAGTCGCTGCTTGCGCCCCTTCACAGCAAGGGCGGCCGCAACGTACACGGCCGGGTCACCGCTCGCCACCAAGGCGGCGGTCACAAGCGCGCCTACAGGATTATCGACTTCCGCAGGCATGACAAGGACGGCATTCCGGCCAAGGTCGCTCACATCGAGTACGACCCCAACCGGACCGCCAACATCGCTCTGCTGCACTACGCCGATGGTGAGAAGCGCTACATCATCGCTCCCACCGGCCTCAAGCAGGGCGACCGGATCGAGAACGGCCCTTCGGCCGACATCAAGCCGGGCAACTGCCTGCCGCTGCGCAACATCCCGACCGGTACCTTCATCCACGCGGTGGAGCTCCGTCCGGGCGGTGGCGCCAAGCTGGGTCGTTCCGCCGGTGCGCAGATCCAGCTGCTCGCCAAGGAAGGCCAGTACGCCACGCTGCGTATGCCTTCCGGCGAAATGCGCATGGTCGACGTGCGTTGCCGCGCGACTGTCGGTCAGGTGGGCAACGCCGAGCAGGCCAACATCAACTGGGGCAAGGCCGGACGTATGCGGTGGAAGGGCAAGCGCCCGACCGTCCGCGGTGTCGCGATGAACCCCGTCGACCACCCCCACGGTGGTGGTGAGGGTAAGACCTCCGGTGGTCGCCACCCGGTCAACCCCAAGGGCAAGCCCGAGGGCCGTACCCGTCAGGCGAACAAGGCCAGTGACAGGCTGATCATCCGCCGTCGGTCCAAGAGGAAGAAGCGGTAGGAGCAGCCACAATGCCACGTAGCCTTAAGAAGGGCCCCTTCGTGGACGACCACCTTCAGAAGAAGGTCGAAGTCCAGAACGAAAAGGGTTCCAAGAACGTCATCAAGACGTGGTCGCGCCGGTCGATGATCGTGCCCGACATGCTCGGTCACACGATCGCCGTGCACGACGGCCGCAAGCACGTCCCGGTGTTCGTCACCGAGTCGATGATCGGCCACAAGCTCGGCGAGTTCGCGCCTACGCGGACGTTCCGCAGCCACGTCAAGGAAGACCGCCGCAGCCGGCGATAAACAGCCTTCAGAAGTAAGAGGAGTAAGCGATGGAAGCCAGGGCTCAGGCGCGGTTCGTCCGTGTCACGCCCCTCAAGGCCCGCCGCGTGGTGGACCTTATTCGCGGGCTGCCCGCTTCGGAGGCGCAGGCCGTGCTGCAGTTCGCTCCCCAGGCGGCGAGCGAGCCGATCTACAAGGTGCTCTCGAGCGCGATGGCGAACGCGGAGCACAACTTCAAGCTCGACCCCGAGTCGCTCGTCGTGAGCCGTGCGTGGGTCGACGAGGGCCCGACGCTGAAGCGGTTCCGTCCGCGTGCCCAGGGTCGCGCCTATCGGATCAACAAGCGGACGAGCCACATCACCGTGATCGTGGAGTCCCGCGAGCCGAAGGGAAGGACCCGATAGTGGGCCAGAAGGTTAACCCGCACGGGTTCCGCCTCGGCATCACGACCGACTTCAAGAGCCGGTGGTACGCCGACAAGCTGTACAAGTCATACGTCGCCGAGGACGTGTCGATCCGCCGCATGCTGCAGAAGGGCATGGAGCGGGCCGGCATCTCCAAGGTCGAGATCGAGCGCACGACGGACCGCGTACAGGTGGACATCCACACCGCGCGTCCCGGCATCGTCATCGGCCGCCGCGGCGCCGAGGCGGACCGCATCCGTGGTGACCTGGAGAAGCTGACCAAGAAGCAGGTTCAGCTCAACATTCTCGAGGTCAAGAACCCGGAGATCGACGCTCAGCTGGTGGCTCAGGCCGTCGCCGAGCAGCTGTCCAGCCGTGTCTCGTTCCGCCGCGCCATGCGCAAGGCGATGCAGTCGGCCATGAAGTCCGGCGCCAAGGGCATCCGTGTCCAGTGCTCCGGTCGTCTGGGCGGCGCCGAGATGTCCCGGTCGGAGTTCTACCGCGAGGGTCGCGTGCCGCTGCACACCCTGCGCGCGGACATCGACTACGGCTTCTACGAGGCCCGCACGACCTTCGGCCGTATCGGCGTGAAGGTCTGGATCTACAAGGGCGAGGCTCCGACCAGCCGCGCCGAGCGTGAGGCGGCTGCCGCCGGTGCTCGCGCCGGCCAGCGTCGTGAGCGCGACGACCGTCGTGGTGGCGGCGGCGACCGTCCGCGTCGTGGTGGTGGCGCCGGTGGCGCTCGCCGCGGTGGCGGTGGCGGTGGCCGTGGCGACCGCGCCCCCCGCACCGAGGCGGCCGCACAGGCTGCCCCCGAGACCGGCCCGGCTGCGCAGCCGGGTGCTGAAGGGAGCTGACCATGCTGATCCCGCGCAGGGTCAAGCACCGCAAGCAGCACCGGCCCGACCGCAGTGGCGCCGCCAAGGGTGGCACCAGGGTCACGTTCGGCGAGTTCGGCATTCAGGCGATTGAGCACTCCTACGTGACCAACCGCCAGATCGAGTCCGCGCGTATCGCGATGACCCGCCACATCAAGCGTGGTGGCAAGGTGTGGATCAACATCTACCCCGACCGTCCCCTCACCAAGAAGCCCGCCGAGACCCGCATGGGTTCCGGTAAGGGTTCGCCGGAGTGGTGGATCGCCAACGTCAAGCCCGGACGCGTGATGTTCGAGCTGTCGGGTGTCGCGGAGCCGGTGGCTCGCGAAGCGCTCAAGCGCGCGATCCACAAGCTCCCGATGAAGTGCAAGATCGTCAAGCGTGAAGTGGGTGAGGCGTGATGGCCAAGAGCCTGACCGCCGGCGAGCTGCGGGTGGAGGACCAGGACACCCTGGTCCAGAAGCTCAAGGAAGCCAAGGAGGAGCTGTTCAACCTTCGCTTCCAGTCAGCGACCGGTCAGTTGGAGAGCCACGGGCGGCTGCGTGCCGTTCGCCGCGAGATCGCCCGCATCTACACCGTGATGCGCGAGCGCGAGCTCGGCATTGTCACGGTGGTTGAGAAGGAGTCGAGCGATGGCTGAGACCGAGACCACTGAGACGACGCAGCGGACCTTCCGCAAGGTCCGCGAGGGCCTGGTCGTCAGCGACAAGATGGACAAGACCGTCGTCGTCGCTGTCGAGGACCGCGTCAAGCACCGTCTGTACGGCAAGGTCATCCGCCGTACGACCAAGTACAAGGCACACGACGAGGCCAACGCCTGTGGCGTCGGCGACCGCGTGCTGCTCATGGAGACCCGCCCGCTCTCCGCTACCAAGCGGTGGCGCGTGGTGGAGATCCTCGAGAAGGCCAAGTAAGGCCCGCTCGGATATATGCGCGCCTCGTGGGGGCTGTCTCGACAGCCCCCATGACGGCGTCCAAGGACGTGGCCGTCGTACGGCTGCCGCGTCGCCTGCGGTGCGGCCTCTCTCCTGGAGAGGGGCTGTGGCCGGGGGAACAAGACAACGACAGGTTCCGCCAGGCTCGGCTCGCTGAGAACCGGCGCGACTAACAGGAGTAACAGTGATCCAGCAGGAGTCGCGACTCAAGGTCGCCGACAACACGGGTGCCAAGGAGATTCTCTGCATCCGCGTTCTCGGTGGCTCGGGTCGACGCTACGCGGGTATCGGCGACGTGATCGTCGCCACGGTTAAGGACGCCCTCCCCGGCAGCACGGGCGTCAAGAAGGGTGACGTGGTCAAGGCCGTCGTCGTCCGCACGGTCAAGGAGCGCCGCCGGCCTGACGGCTCCTACATCCGCTTCGACGAGAACGCCGCCGTCATCATCAAGGACAGCGGCGACCCTCGTGGCACTCGTATCTTCGGCCCGGTCGGCCGCGAGCTGCGCGACAAGAAGTTCATGCGCATCATCTCGCTCGCTCCGGAGGTGTTGTAATGCCGAAGTTCCTGCACGTGAAGAAGGGTGACCTGGTTCAGGTCATCGCCGGCAAGGACAAGGGTGCCAAGGGCCGGGTCATCGCCTCCCTCCCGCACGAGGACCGTGTGGTGGTCGAGGGCGTCAACCTGATCAAGAAGCACTCGAAGGAGACCAACCAGGGTCCGCGTGGCGCCAAGCAGGGCGGCGTGCAGACCATGGAGGCCCCCATCCACGTGAGCAACGTGAAGAAGCTCAAGGACGACAAGCCCGCGGAGAAGAAGGCCGACGAGAAGAAGGCCGACGCTTCGGAGGGTGAGGACAGCTGATGACTGCCACGACCACCGAGACCGAGCGTCCGACGCCGCGCCTCAAGACGAAGTACCGCGAGGAGATCATCGCGAAGCTTCGTGAGGAGTTCGGCTTCGAGAACGTCATGCTGGTGCCCGGCCTGACCAAGATCAAGGTCAACATGGGTGTCGGCGAGGCCGCTCGCGACTCCAAGCTGATCGAGGGCGCTGTCCGCGACCTCACGGTGATCACCGGCCAGAAGCCGGCCGTCGTCCGCGCCCGCAAGTCCATCGCGCAGTTCAAGCTGCGTGAGGGCATGCCGATCGGCGCGCACGTGACCCTTCGCGGCGACCGGATGTGGGAGTTCCTCGACAGGCTGCTGTCGCTGGCGCTGCCCCGTATCCGTGACTTCCGCGGTCTGTCGCCGAAGCAGTTCGACGGCAACGGCAACTACACCTTCGGTCTGACCGAGCAGGTCATGTTCCACGAGGTCGACCAGGACAAGGTCGACCGCCCGCGGGGCATGGACATCACGGTCGTGACCACCGCGAAGAACGACGACGAGGGCCGGGCGCTGCTGAAGCTCCTCGGCTTCCCTTTCAAGGAGGCCTAAACGATGGCGAAGAAGTCGCTGATCGCCAAGGCGGGGCGTAAGCAGAAGTTCGAGGTCCGGGCCTACACCCGTTGCTCTCGCTGTGGCCGTCCCCGCGCCGTCTACAGGAAGTTCGGCCTGTGCCGTGTCTGCTTCCGTGAGATGGCGCACCGGGGCGAGCTGCCCGGCATCACCAAGTCCAGCTGGTAGGTACTCTAAGGGGCGGCCGTTCTCCGGCCGTCCCTGGAGTGCGCCAGCCGTACTTTCCAGATATATCCAAACTGGGTGCTCCGTCGGAGCGCCCGTGACCACGCCGAAGGTCCACCGGTAGAGCTCTGCTTCACCGACTGGAAACCGCGGCGAGGAAGGCCGTTGGCCATGACGATGACCGACCCGATCGCAGACATGTTGACGCGTCTGCGCAATGCGAATTCGGCATATCACGACAGCGTGACCATGCCGTATTCCAAGATCAAGGCGCACATCGCCGAGATCCTCCAGCAGGAGGGTTACATCCAGGCCTGGACCGTTGAGGACGCCAAGGTCGGGAAGAACCTCGTGGTGGAGCTCAAGTTCGGGCCGAGCCGTGAGCGTTCGCTCGCGGGGCTGCGCCGGGTTTCCAAGCCCGGGCTGCGTGTATATGCGAAGAAGGACAACCTGCCTCGAGTTCTGGGCGGGCTGGGCGTCGCGATCATTTCGACGTCTGGCGGGCTCATGACCGACAAGCAGGCCGGCAAGCGTGGCGTGGGCGGCGAAGTCCTCGCCTACGTCTGGTAGAGGGGAGGAACACAGCATGTCGCGAATCGGACGGCTGCCCATCCCTGTGCCCAGTGGCGTAGACATCACGATCACCGGCCAGGACGTCCAGGTCAAGGGCCCGAAGGGCACGCTTTCTCACACGGTGGCCGAGCCCATTTCGGTGGCTCGCGCCGAAGACGGGACCATCGCGGTCTCCCGTCCCAATGACGAGAACAAGGTCCGTGCGCTGCACGGCCTGTCTCGCACGCTCATCGCCAACATGGTGCAGGGTGTCACTCAGGGCTACTCCAAGAGCCTTGAGATCGTCGGTGTCGGCTACCGCGTTCAGGCCAAGGGCCCGTCGCAGCTCGAGTTCGCGCTCGGCTTCAGCCACCCGGTGATCGTTGACGCTCCCGAGGGTGTCACCTTCCGCGTCGAGAAGCCGACGCTGTTCCACGTGGACGGCATCGACAAGCAGAAGGTCGGCGAGGTCGCCGCGAACATCCGCAAGCTGCGCAAGCCTGACCCCTACAAGGGCAAGGGTGTGCGGTACCAAGGCGAGCAGATCCGCCGCAAGGTCGGAAAGGCTGGTAAGTAGGCATGGCTGGCAAGACTGCGTACAGCAAGCACACGGCTGCCCGCACCGTCTCGCGGGCCCGCCGTCACGGCCGCGTCCGCAAGAAGGTCGTCGGTACGGCGGAGCGTCCGCGCCTCGTCGTCAACCGCTCGACCCGGCACCTGTTCGTCCAGATCGTGGACGACTCCAAGGGTCACACGCTGGTCAGCGCCTCGACCATGGACGCCACGCTGCGTTCGGCCGAGGGCGACAAGACCGCGAAGGCCAAGAAGGTCGGCGAGCTCCTCGCTCAGCGGGCCAAGGATGCCGGTATCACCGCTGTCGTGTTCGACCGTGGTGGTAACCGCTACGCGGGCCGTATCGCCGCTCTGGCGGACAGCGCCCGTGAAGGCGGGCTCGAGTTCTGATGAGGAACCGAGGATCGCAACTGATGGCAACAGCTGAGAAGAGGAACCACTGATGGCTGCAGCTCCGCGTCGCGGTGGCGGCACCGGTGGCGAGCGGCGGGACCGTCGCGACGACCGCCGCGGTGGCGCCGCCGACAAGGGCGTTTCGTACATCGAGCGCGTAGTGAAGATCAACCGAGTGGCCAAGGTCGTGAAGGGTGGTCGTCGCTTCAGCTTCACCGCCCTGGTAGTCGTCGGTGACGGCAACGGCCTGGTCGGCGTCGGCTACGGCAAGGCCAAGGAAGTCCCCGCGGCCATCGCCAAGGGTGTCGAAGAGGCGAAGAAGCACTTCTTCCGCGTTCCTCGCATCCAGGGCACCATTCCGCACACCGTGCAGGGCGAGGAGGCGGCCGGCGTCGTCTTCCTGCGTCCGGCCTCGGCCGGTACCGGCGTCATCGCCGGTGGCCCGGTGCGCGCGGTCCTGGAGTGCGCGGGCATCCACGACGTGCTGTCCAAGTCGCTCGGCTCGGACAACCCGATCAACATCGTGCACGCCACGGTCGCGGCGCTGCGGGGTCTGTCGACTCCCGAGGCGATCGCGGCCCGTCGTGGCCTGCCGATCGAGGACGTCGCTCCCAAGGCGATGCTCAAGGCGCGCGCCGAGGGTATTGCCGAGGCTGCCGCGGCGGCTAAGGCGGTGAGCTAGTCATGGCACGCCTGAAGATCACTCAGGTTCGCTCGAAGATCGGTGGCAAGCAGAACCAGCGTGACTCGCTGCGTTCGCTTGGCCTGAAGCGAATCGGCGACGTCGTCGTCAAGGAGGACCGTCCCGAGATCCGTGGGATGGTCTCCGTGGTGACGCACCTCGTCGTGGTGGAAGAGGTCGACTAGTCATGACTGACAAGGCTCCGCTCAAGATTCACGACCTGCGTCCTGCTCCTGGATCCAACAAGTCGAAGGTCCGCAAGGGCCGCGGCGAGGCGTCCAAGGGCAAGACCGCTGGTCGCGGCACCAAGGGCTCGCGGGCCCGCACGACGGTTCCCCTCGGTTTCGAGGGTGGCCAGGTGCCGCTGCAGCGCCGTCTGCCGAAGCTGAAGGGCTTCTCCAACGCGCTGTTCAAGACGACGTACCAGGTTGTCAACCTGGACAAGCTCGGCGAGCTGTTCCCCGACGGTGGCGAGGTCACCGTCGAGACGCTGGTCGCCAAGGGCGCCGTCCGCAAGAACCAGCCGGTGAAGGTCCTCGGCACCGGTGAGATCTCCGTCGCGGTGAACGTGCAGGCTCACGCCTTCTCGGGTTCCGCGAAGGAGAAGATCACCGCTGCTGGTGGGTCCGTTACCGAGCTGTAAGACCGCTATGACGAGGCGTGGGGGCCCTGACCATGGGCCCTCACGCCCGTAGTGCGTTAGAGTTCGCGAGACGGCAGGCATCTGTCCGGCTCGAATTGACTTGACACTTCAAATGGCAGATCCCCGCACCATCGCATACTCACACCGCCACCATGGCGCGCAGGAGGGACCGTGCTGACCGCGTTTACCCGGGCGTTCCGGACGCCGGACCTGCGCAAGAAGTTGCTCTTCACTCTGGGCATCATCGCGCTGTTCCGACTCGGCTCGGTTCTTCCGACTCCGGGCGTTCACGTCCAGAATCTCGCGACCTGTCTCGAACAAGCACGAGACAGTTCCGCCGGCAACATCTATGGAATGGTGCAGCTGTTCAGCGGCGGCGCCCTTCTGAAGTTGTCGGTTTTCGCGCTGGGCATCATGCCGTACATCACCGCGAGCATCATTCTGCAGCTGCTCGTCGTCGTGATCCCCCGACTAGAAGCCCTGAAGAAGGAGGGGCAGGCCGGGCAGACGAAGATCACGCAGTACACGCGTTATCTGACCATCGGCCTCGGCATTCTCCAGTCGACCGCCTTCATCGCGCTGGCCCGTACCGGTCAGCTGTTCCCGCAGTGCCAGCAGGAGATCCTGCTCGACCCGGACAACATCTTCGGGATCGTCACGATGGTCATCATCATGACGGCGGGCACCTCGGTGATCATGTGGCTCGGTGAGCTCATCACCGACCGCGGTGTCGGCAATGGTATGTCGATCCTCATCTTCACGCAGGTCGTCGCGGTCTTCCCGTCCGAGCTGGCCAACATCTTCCAGGCGAACAGGTTCACCTTCGCCGCCGTTCTGGTGGTCGGTATCTTCATGATCGCCGCGGTCGTCTTCGTCGAGCAGGCTCAGCGCCGCATCCCCGTGCAGTACGCCAAGCGGATGGTCGGGCGCCGGATGTATGGCGGCACTTCCACCTACATCCCGCTGAAGGTGAACCAGGCGGGCATCATCCCGGTCATCTTCGCGTCGTCCCTGCTTTATCTGCCGCAGCTGCTCACCTCGCTGTTCGCCAACGCGGAGAGCCCGAACGCGGTGGTGCAGTGGATCTCGCAGAACTTCGTGACGGGCGACACCCCGATCTACATGATCACGTTCTTCCTCCTGATCGTGTTCTTCACCTACTTCTACGTGTCGATCACCTTCAACCCCACTGAGATCGCCGACAACATGAAGAAGTACGGTGGGTTCATTCCGGGTATCCGCCCGGGACGGCCTACGGCCGAATACCTGAACTTCGTGCTCACCCGGCTGACCGCGCCCGGCGCGCTGTATCTGGGTCTGATCGCCATGGTCCCGATCGTCGCTCTGGCCATCGCCGGTGCGAGCCAGAACTTCCCGTTCGGAGGGACGAGCATTCTCATCATGGTTGGTGTCGGCCTGGACACGGTGAAGCAGATCGAAAGCCAGCTCCAGCAGCGTAACTACGAAGGTTTCCTGCGCTAGTGAGGCTGGTTCTGGTCGGGCCCCCCGGAGCGGGTAAGGGGACACAGGCCCAGTACATCGCATCAAACCTGTCCATCCCGAAGATCTCGACAGGTGACATTTTCCGTGCCAATGTCTCGGGCGGCACGGAGCTCGGCAGGCTCGCCAAGACGTACATGGACCGCGGTGACCTCGTGCCCGACGAGGTCACGATCGCCATGGTCCGTGACCGGCTCCGTGAGGACGACGCGCAGGACGGTTTCCTGCTCGACGGCTTCCCCCGCAACGTGTCGCAGGCCGAGGTGCTGCGCGACATGCTGAAGGACTGGGAGCAGGGTCTCGACCTCGTGCTGGAGCTCGTGGTCGACGACGAGGAGGTGGTACGCCGGCTGGCCGGCCGGCGTACCTGCAGTCAGTGCGGGCGCATCTGGCACGTCGAGTTCGACGACAAGAAGGACGACGTCTGCGACGCGTGCGGAGGCAAGCTCTTCCAGCGCGACGACGACAAGGAGGAGACCGTCAGGCATCGCCTGGAGGTCTACCAGGAGCAGACGGCGCCGTTGGTCTCCTTCTATGCGAAGGACGACCTTCTCGTGGGCGTCGACGCCACCGGGCCGGTGGAAGAGGTCACGCAGCGGGCCATGGAGGCGATTCGCCCTTTCATGGGATAGCGAGCTAAGTATGCGAGGTGGCGCGGGATTCCGTGCCACCTCGCGGCTATTGTGGGGAATTGACCTCCCGCGTCCGCCCGTTGAAACACCCTGGGGGGTGCCACACGTGTTCAAGAAGAACCGGCATGGAATTCAGATCAAGTCGCCTGAGCAGCTCGAGAAGATGCGGGCGGCCGGTCTGGTCGTCGGGCGTACGCTCGATCTGCTGAAGCGCTCGGTGCGGCCCGGCATGACGCCGCTGGACCTCGATGTGATCGCGGAGAAGGCGATCCGCGAGGAGGGCGCCGTTCCGTCGTTCAAGGGCTATCAGGGCTTTCCCGCGACGATCTGCGCCTCGGTCAACGACGAGGTCGTCCACGGGATCCCGACCAATGCCCGCCAGTTGCGCGAGGGCGACATCATCTCGATCGACTGCGGCGCGATCCTGGACGGCTGGCACGGCGACTCGGCGGTGACCGTCGCGGTGGGTGAGGTGGCGCCCGAGCTGATCGAGCTCATGCGGGTGACGGAGGAGTCGATGTGGCGGGGAATCGCGGCACTCAAGGTGGGCGCGAACCTGTCCAACATCGGCTTCCAGGTGGAGAAGTACGTCAAGTCCCAGGGCCGCTACGGCATCCCCCAGGAGTACGGCGGGCACGGCATCGGCACCGAGATGCACATGGACCCGTGGATCGCCAACCACGGCAAGCCGGGCCGCGGGCCGGTTCTGGAAGAGGGCATGTGCCTGGCGATCGAGCCCATGGTGAACCTGGGCGGAGCGCGTACGCGGGTGCTGGCCGACGAGTGGACCGTCGTGACGATGGACGGCAAGCCCTCCGCGCACTTCGAGCACAGCGTCGCGGTGACACATAATGGTCCTTGGGTGCTAACCGCCCTCGATGGGGGCAAAGAGCGTCTAGCACAGCTGAACTAGCGGCCGGGAGTTGAGGGTGATGGCGCAAAGCCCCGAGATGAGGGCGTCCGACGTCGATCGCGACCGGGTGGCCGCAGTCCTGCGTGAACACACGGCACAGGGCCGCATCACCATGGACGAGTTCAACGATCGGCTTGAGCAGCTGTACCAGAGCAAGACCTATGGCGAGCTGGCCAGGCTCACCGCCGACCTGCCCGACGTGGACCTGCGGGCACGGCCCGCGAAGGCGGTCGGAGCGGGGGCGCCGGCGCCGAAGCAGGGCATGCATCCCGGGATGCGCGGCGCGTGGGGCGCATGGGCGGCGGCCAGCGGCATCAACTGGGTGATCTGGCTGATCGTCAGCGTGACCTCGGGCGACTTCATCTATCCGTGGCCGCTGTGGGTGATGGGGCCGTGGGGTGTGATCCTTCTGCTGAGTACGGTCTTCGGTAGCGGGCCGCGCCGTACGTAAAAGTGGTATGTGTGCATTCCTGCGCAGATCGGGCGGGTTCTGCTTCCTAACGTGAGCGGTGTCGGCAACAGCCGGCCCAACTCCCGGAGGAAGACAGATGCGTAAGTTCCTCGTAGCAGCAGCGATCGCCGGATCCGTCGCCAGCGGCCTCGCCCTCGCCCCCGCCGCCCAGGCGAGCGCCGACACGTCGAGCTCGGCCGGCTTCTGGGGGCCGTACTTCTCCAGCAACGGTGGCAAGGCCTACGCGAAGGGCCGCACCTACAAGTCCGGCGGATACGTGCACACGATCTGGTCCGGCAAGGAGAAGTTCGGCGGCGACAAGAAGTACGGCTACGTCTGGTTCGAGTACTACAAGGGCGGCAGCTGGCACAAGTTCTACCGCCACTGGAACGGCTCGGGCGGCAGCAGCTGGAAGTCCAAGGGCATCAAGAAGATGTACACCTACACCTGCTGGGGCAAGAAGCCGAACCACTACTGCGGTTCGAAGCACCGCATCTACTAGGCGATTCCCGCACAGAGCCCGTCCGTGACCTGGTCACGGGCGGGCTTTGCCCTATATCCGGAGTGAAAGACGCACTCTTTACCGCTGGTGCCAGTTGGCGGCGATCACGAGGGGTAGATGATCTTTGACCAGCGAACCGGCGCTTTAGGGGGACAGATTGAGACGTGTCCTGCTCGGGGTGCTGGTGACCGCGTTCTCCACTACGGGGGCTTCGTCTGCGGAGCTAGGGGTGAGTGTTTCGCCGGCCAGTGCCGGGCCTGGTGAGCGGGTGACCGTCTATGTCCATTCGTGCACGGCTGTGGATCAGGTTGTCGCCTCTTCGATGGCGTTCGCCGGACAGCATGTGCGGCTGGGGCGGGGTGGGAGTCCCGGCGGGTGGGCGGGGAGCGTGGAGGTGCAGGACAACGCGGTCAGCTCGGTGCACGAGGTGACCGCCCGGTGCTCCGATCGGCTGGTCAGGACCTACCTCACCGTGCGCGGCCATCCCCGGCGCGGGCCGGAGACCGGAGGGGGCGGGCTGGCCCTTGGCGGTGGTTCCGGGCTCGCCGACTCCGGGCTCGCCGACTCCGGGCTCGCCGACTCTGGGCTCGCCGACTCCGAGGTCGCGGGTTCCGAGGCTGCGCGGGCGCCTTGGCTGGCGGGGGCGCTGGGTGTGCTCCTTCTGGTGTCCGGGGGCGGTGCGCTGGCCGCCTGGAGGCGGTGGCGCGGCTCGCGTGACGCCGCGCCCTAGAGACTCGTGCCCGCCTGGCGCCGCGTGTCGGCGGTCGTCGGCGCCGGGCGGGCACGTGATCGTCGCTGTGGGGCTCCTTCTGGGCCTTTCCTCCTGTACGGCGCCGCCCGCCGTGCCCTGGGAGGTGGCCGGTGGGCCGCCTGCCGTACCGGGGAAGGGGTGGCCGCGGCCGCTCGCGGGAGAGCTGAGCAGGGCCGAGCCCACGCGGGTGCTGATCCCGCGCCTTCAGGTGAGCGCGCCGCTCGTGGTGCTCGGGGTGGGTGGCGACGGGGCGCTGGCGGTGCCACCTCTGGACCACGGGAATGTGGCCGGATGGTACGGCGGCGGCGTGACGCCGGGGGAGCGTGGCTCGGCGGTGATCGCGGGGCATCTCGACACCAGTCGGGGACCGGCGGTCTTCGCCCGGCTGGGAGAGCTGCGGGCGGGAGACGTGGTGGGCGTGGTGCGCGCCGACGCGAATGTGGCGGTGTTCGTCGTGGAACGGTTGTCGCGCGCGCCCAAGGACCGCTTCCCCGCCGAGGAGGTCTACGGGCCGACGGACACGCGCTGGTTGCGCCTGGTGACCTGTGGAGGCAGCTTCGACCGGGTGCGGCGTACCTATAGCGACAACGTGATCGTGCACGCGCGCTTCCGAGCGGCGTACGCGAGCGCGGACTTGCGCTAAACTGGCGCATGGTTGTGTCAGGACACCTGGCACGCGTTTCGCGTTTTTAGCTCAGGTGTCGTACACTCCTTAGTCGGCTCACTTTGACTGTCACGCGTCGGCGATCCTTGCCGGTCGCCGCTCTCTTCGAAGCGTGATGTCGCGGCTGCAGTGAACCGAAACCTCAGACGACCGATCAGTGAAACGCGAGGGATTTTGGCCAAGAAAGACGGCGCCATCGAGATCGAGGGCACTGTGGTTGAGTCGCTCCCGAACGCCATGTTCCGGGTGCAGCTCGACAACGGCCATAAGGTCCTGGCCCACATCAGCGGCCGGATGCGGATGCACTACATCCGAATCCTGCCTGACGACCGGGTAGTCGTTGAACTGAGCCCCTACGACCTCAGTCGTGGGCGGATCGTCTACCGATACAAGTAACGACGGAACCCGCCGCTCCGCGGGGATGTTCCGGCGTTAGGCGCGGGTTTCGGCCCGCGAGGAAACACGTCTGAGGATACGAAGGACAATGAAGGTTAAGCCGAGCGTCAAGAAGATCTGCGACAAGTGCAAGGTGATTCGCCGGCACGGTCGCGTCATGGTGATCTGCGACAACCTGCGCCACAAGCAGCGTCAGGGCTAGTCGCGGTAAGGCTTCTCCGAGTCCGACACCCGTCAAGGGGTGGCGGGCTCGACGCATGAGCAGCCTGAAGTAATCGCGTGCCACACCCACATCAGTGGGACACCCTCGGTCGGAGGCCGAGGCCCTCACCCCGGGCATGGGGAGGGGCAGTGGAGCGCAAGACCTCCGCCACAGAGAAGGAGAATGCCCGACCATGGCTCGCCTGGTTGGCGTCGATCTCCCCCGCGAAAAGCGGCTGGAGATCGCTCTCACCTACATTTTCGGAATCGGCCGCACCCGGGCCCTTGAGATCCTCAAGGCCACCGGCGTCAGCGGCGACCTTCGCGTGCACCAGCTCTCCGACGCTGAGCTCGTCCCGATGCGTGACTACATCGAGTCGAACTACAAGATCGAGGGTGACCTGCGCCGCGAGGTCCAGGCCGACATCCGTCGCAAGATCGAGATCGGTTGCTACCAGGGCATCCGTCACCGCAAGGGTCTTCCCGTCCACGGCCAGCGCACGCAGACCAACGCGCGCACCCGTAAGGGCAAGAAGAAGACCGTCGCCGGTAAGAAGAAGCCCGGTAAGAAGTAGTTCGCGCAGCCGCGGACCGAAGACCTCAGGAGTAATGGCTAACAATGCCTCCTAAGAGCCGTCAGGGCGCACCGAAGAAGGTGCGCCGCAAGGAAAAGAAGAACGTCGCTCACGGGCACGCCCACATCAAGAGCACGTTCAACAACACGATCGTCTCGATCACCGACCCCAACGGGAACGTGATCTCCTGGGCCAGCGCCGGCCACGTGGGTTTCAAGGGCTCCCGTAAGTCCACCCCGTTCGCCGCCCAGATGGCCGCCGAGAACGCCGCCCGCCGCGCCATGGAGCACGGTATGCGCAAGGTCGACGTCTTCGTGAAGGGCCCCGGCTCCGGCCGTGAGACCGCGATCCGTTCGCTGCAGGCGACCGGGCTCGAGGTCGGCTCCATCCAGGACGTGACCCCGGTTCCGCACAACGGCTGCCGTCCGCCGAAGCGCCGCCGCGTCTGACACCCAGGAGATATTGAGAAATGGCTCGTTACACGGGCGCGGACTGCAAGCTCTGCCGTCGGGAGAAGACCAAGCTCTTCCTCAAGGGCAGCAAGTGCGAATCCGCCAAGTGCCCCATCGAGATCCGTCCTTACCCGCCGGGTGAGCACGGTCGCGGTCGTCCCAAGGAGTCTGAGTACCAGCTCCAGCTTCGTGAGAAGCAGAAGACCCGCCGCATCTACGGCGTCCTCGAGAAGCAGTTCCGCAACTACTACGAGGAAGCCAGCGCCAAGACCGGCAAGTCCGGTGAGGTGCTTCTCCAGATTCTGGAGAGCCGTCTCGACAACGTCGTCTTCCGCGCCGGGTTCGCCCAGTCGCGTGACGCCGCCCGCCAGCAGGTGCGCCACGGCCACATCCTGGTGAACGGCAAGAAGGTCGACATCCCGTCGTACCGCGTTCGCGAGCACGACATCGTCGAGGTCCGCGAGAACAAGCGCAACCTGATGCCGTACGAGGTGGCCCGCGCCACCGCCGGCGAGCGCACCGTTCCGCCGTGGCTCGGCGTCGTGCCGGAGAAGCTCCGCGTCCTGGTTCACCAGCTGCCCGTCCGCGGTCAGATTGACACCCAGGTCCAGGAGCAGCTGATCGTCGAGTACTACTCCAAGTAGTCACTCGCCTCTAAGTGGAGTACGGCCTGCCGTACTCCACTTAAGCTGTTATGGAGAGCGGCGTCATATAGCGGTCGCCGCACTACAAGGGGAGATCCCACATGCTGATCGCTCAGCGTCCGACTCTTCTCGAAGAGTCGCTCGACGAGACCCGGTCCCGATTCGTCATCGAGCCGCTGGAGCCGGGTTTCGGCTACACCATCGGCAACGCGGTGCGGCGTACGCTGCTGTCGTCCATTCCGGGCGCGGCCGTCACCAGCATCCGCATCGAGGGCGTGCTCCACGAGTTCTCGACCGTGCCGGGGGTCAAGGAGGATGTCACCGACATCATCCTGAACCTCAAGGAACTGGTCGTCTCCTCCGAGCACGACGAGCCGGTCGTCATGTACCTGCGCAAGCAGGGCCCGGGTGAGGTCACCGCCGCCGACATCGCGCCTCCGGCCGGTGTCGAGGTGCACAACCCCGAACTGCGCATCGCCACCCTCAACGGCAAGGCGAAGCTGGAGATGGAGCTGACCGTCGAGCGCGGTCGCGGCTACGTCTCCGCCGCGCAGAACAAGCAGCCCGGCCAGGAGATCGGCCGCATTCCGATCGACTCGATCTACTCGCCGGTCCTCAAGGTCACCTACAAGGTCGAGGCGACCCGAGTCGAGCAGCGTACCGACTTCGACCGTCTGATCCTGGACGTCGAGACCAAGGCCGCCATGAAGCCGCGCGACGCCGTGGCGTCGGCCGGCAAGACGCTGGTCGAGCTGTTCGGCCTGGCCCGCGAGCTGAACGTCGAGGCCGAGGGCATCGACATCGGCCCGTCGCCGACCGACGCGGCCCTGGCCGCCGACCTCGCGCTGCCGATCGAGGAGCTGAACCTCACGGTTCGTTCCTACAACTGCCTCAAGCGCGAGGGCATCCACACTGTGGGCGAGCTAGTCGCCCGCAGCGAGCAGGACTTGCTCGATATAAGGAATTTCGGCGCCAAGTCCATCGAAGAGGTCAAGCAGAAGCTCCACGAGATGACGCTTGCTCTCAAGGACTCCCCGCCCGGGTTCGACCCGAGCGCGGTGGCCGGCGGCGGTTACGACGACGACGACTCCGCGTACGTCGAGACCGAGCAGTACTGAGCACGTCCCCGGCGCCCCTCTCGGGGTGACCGGGGTTCGCACTGGTTGATCGCGGGCGCCCCTGCGGGGGCGTCTGGCGGCCCGACTCCGGTACCTCGTACGGCCGTGGCGGGTTCATTCTCAAGGAGAACGTAATGCCCAAGCCCACCAAGGGTGCACGTCTTGGCGGCAGCCCGGCTCACGAGCGGCTGATCCTGGCGAACCTCGCCACCGATCTGTTCCGCTACGGCCGGCTCACCACCACCGTGACCAAGGCCAAGCGCGTCCGCCCGCTGGCGGAGCGCCTGATCACCAAGGCCAAGAAGGGCGACATTCACAACCGTCGCCAGGTGCTGACCGTCGTCAAGGACAAGGGCGTCGTCCACCACCTGTTCACCGAGATCGCCGTGACCTTCGCGGAGCGTCCCGGTGGCTACACCCGGATCACCAAGATCGGTAACCGTAAGGGCGACAACGCGCCCATGGCGGTCATCGAGCTGGTCACCGAGCAGCTGAACCCGGTCACCGTCTCGCGTACCACCCCGGCCGCCGAGGCTGCCGCCGCTCCCGCGGCCGCCGCCGAGGTCGTCGAGGACGTCGCTGAGGAGACCGCCGAGGCCGAGACCACTGAGGCCGAGGCCCCCGAGGCCGCCGACGACGAGGCTCCCGCCAAGGAGACCGAGGCGAAGAAGGACGAGGCCTGATCTTTCAGGCCGTCAACGGGCCCGGACCCCTCTTGCGGGGGTGCGGGCCCGTTGCGCATTCAGGAGATGACATTCAGGAGATGACATTTAGGAGATGACATCGTGGTACGGCTCCGCCTCGACCTCGGCTACGACGGCACCGACTTCTCCGGATGGGCGCGTCAGCCGGGGCGGCGTACGGTGCAGGGCGAGATCGAGGAAGCGCTGACGCGGATCCTGCGGCTGCCGGAGCCGGCCTCGCTGACGGTCGCCGGGCGGACGGATGCCGGGGTGCATGCCCGGGGGCAGGTGGCGCACGTCGACCTGGACGAGGAGTCGCTGGGGCAGCTGGATCCCCGGGGCGGCACGCCTGCGGGACGGGCTGAGAGGCTTGCTGCGCTTGTGCGGAGGTTGGCAGGGATCCTGGCGGCAGATGTACGGATATTTCGCGTCTCGGTGGCTCCTGAGGGCTTTGACGCGCGATTTTCGGCTATGTCCCGGTGGTATGCGTACCGGGTTTGCGACGCTCCGGGGGGAGTGGACCCGTTGGTGCGGCGGGAGGTGGTCTGGCACGCCAGACCGCTGGACGTCGAAGCCATGAACGCCGCGGCCGCGCGGTTGCTGGGTGAGCACGACTTCGCGGCGTTCTGCAAGAAGCGCGAAGGCGCCACGACGATTCGGGAACTGCAGCGGCTCGAGTGGGTGCGGGACGGACGGGGGCTGCTGGTCGCCACCGTGGTCGCGGACGCGTTCTGCCATTCCATGGTCCGGGCGCTGGTCGGGTCGTTGATGGCGGCAGGGGACGGGCGCCGGCCGGTGGAGTGGCCGGGGGAGGTGCTGGCGGCAGCCGTACGGGATTCGGGGGTGCATGTGGCGCCCGCCCACGGGCTGTGCCTGGAGGAGGTCACCTACCCGGAGCCCGCAGACCTCGCCACAAGAGCAGCCACCACCCGCCGCATCCGGACCCTCTAGTTCACCCCATCTGGCGGTACGGCTCGCGCCCACCCATGCCACGCGGCGCCCCGTCTCGGGCCGCCGCGCGACGGGCCCCGGGGCCAGCCGGTCGTGCCCGCACCCGCGGCTCGGGGTGGCGTCATGCGCGGAGCCACACCCGCACGCGCGCCTGCCGGTCCGGGCCATGCCGGGAGCCATGCCGGGAGCCACGCCCGCACGCGGGCCCGCGGCTTCGGCAGGTGTCTTGCCTGGAGTCGCACCCACACCCCCAGCGTTATGGCCGGACCATGCGATGGCATGGGTTTCCGTTGGCGGCGACGTCCTATGCGGGTCAGCTGGCGGCGATTCGGCGTTCCAGGACCTTGGCGGTTTGGTCGCGGAAGCCGCCGCTGATCTTGCCCAGGCCGGTTTCCTTTTCGGTCGGGGTGTGGCCGTCGGCGTAGGTGGCGTAGCTGAAGACGATGTAGCGGCCCCAGACCAGGCCGGCCGCGTAGCCGCCGGCGATGTGGATGCGGTCGCCGCCGCTGCCCGCCGAGCCGGGCAGGGCGCGGAACCAGAGGTTGCGGCTCAGGTTCTTGGCCTGGTCGGCTTCGACGGCCGCGTCCTTCGTGGGCAGGACCGCGAGGCCGGTGGTGACGGCGTAGCGGCGCTTGCTGTCGACGTAGGTGGCGCGTAGGACGCGGCTGCAGTCCTGCTTGCGCAGCGCGTCGGCGAACGGGCCCGCGGCGACCTTCTCGCAGTTCTCGGCCATGCTGGTCTTGACCCTGGTGAACGACCTGCCGCCGATCTTGATCTTCTTGGCGGGGAAGGCCTCGGTGAGGGCGAGCTTCTTGGGGTCGGTCTGCTCGGAGTTCAGGACGGAGGCGCCCGCGGTGTCGTCCGGGGGGTCGGTGGTCGTGGAGGTGGGGGGCTGCGAGGTGGCCGGGGGTTGTGAGGCTGCCGCGTCGGCGGGTTTGGAGCTGTTGATCGACCGGTAGGCGAAGAACGCGCCGGTCGCCACGCCTGCCAGGACCAGCACGCCGAGCGCGGCCAGGAGGACCTTCTTGCCCTTGGCCGGTGGCTGCGGGGGGCCTGGTTGCGGGGGCGCGGTGGGGCCGCCGGGGGTGAACAGGCTGCCCGGCTGGGTGTGCGCCTGCTGGCCTGCGAAGGGCTGGTTGCCGAAGGCCTGGCGGGCCGGGGGCTGGAAGTTGGTCGGCGGGGCTGGTACCGGTGCCTGTGGGCGTGCGGCGTCCGGGTGGGGGCTGTCCGTCGCCGGAGGGCGGGGGCCGGGGAAGGCGGGGATGCCGTGGGGCGGGGTGTCCGAATCGGCCGGGGGCAGCGCCATGGGCTGCCTCGGCGCGGGCAGCGCGGGCTTCGGGCCCCAGACCTCCGGTGGGAACGGGAGCTCGGGCAGTTGGTGCGGGCCGGTGTCGTCGGACTGCTTCATCGGCCACACCGGGATGTCACCGGGCTCGGCCTGGCGAGCCACCGGAAGGGTGAGGCCGGGGTCGGACGGCTGGCCCGGTCCGGGGCCCTGGTGTCCGGGCGGCTGGTTCGGTCCGGGGCCCTGGTGTCCGGGCGGCTGGTTCGGTCCGGCGCCCTGGTGTTCGGGTGGCTGGTTCGGTCCGGTGCTCTGGTGTCCGGGCTGCTGGTGTGGGGCGGTGCTTTGGTGTCCGGGTGGATGGAGCGGGCTGCCAGGGGGCTGGGGTGGGTTGCTTTGGGGGGCTGTGGCGGGGTGCTGGACGTCCTGGGGGTTTGCGGGTACGGCGGGCGTACCCGGCCACGGTGCCGGGGGTTCCAGGGCGTCGTAGTCGGCGCCGGGGATGGGTTCGCCGGTCGCCGCGGGCCACGGGGGTACCGCCGGGTCGGTCACCGGGGACGGCCACACCTGCATGCCTGCCGCCGCGGCGGTGAAGCCGGGCGGGGGTTCCCACGTGGGCTCGCCGGGAGGCGGGGTGTCGGACGGGAGTTCCGGCTTGGGCCAGGAGGTCCGGGTGAGCTGGGGGTCGTCGGGCTCGGGGTCGGCGAACCAGTCGTACTCGGCTTCCTCGCCGGGGACCTCCCACGGCTTCGCGCCCGGGAAGGCGGGCAGCTCGGGCAGGTCGGGCAGATCGGCGGTGGGCACGGGCTCGGGGGCCGGGGCCGCAACGTTCCACGGCTGGACGTCGGCCCCTGGCAAGGGGTTGGCCGGGTTGGTGTCGGCGGTGCCGAAGTCCGGGGCAGGACCGGGAGGCGGTGGGTACCCGAGCGCGTCCGTCGGCGGCGGCTGAGGGCCGCTGTCGGCGGGGGTGCCGTAGGTGGGCACGTTCTGCGCGGGCGGGTCGTGTGGGCCGGCGTTGCCGGGCGCGCCATGGGGGTTGCCGGAAGGACCGTACGCGGGCGCGCCATGCGGGCCGCTGTCGAGCGGGTGTCCGGGCATCGGCCTGGTGGGGTCGTGGCGGGGGTCCGGGGTGGTGGCGCGGGGGGCCTCGGGCCAGGACGGGGGCTGGGGCAGGGAGGACTGGCCCGGCAAGAGTGGCTGGCCCGGCGGGGGTGGCTGGCTCAGCAGAGGTGGTTGCCCCGGCAGAGGTGGCTGCCCCGGCAGAGGTGGTTGGCCCAGCAGGGGTGGGTCGCCGGGCAGGGGTGGCTGGCCCGGCGGAGGGGGCTGGGTCGGGAGGGGTGGCTCGGGGAGCGGGAGGTTGGGGGGCGGGCCCGGGTAGACGGGGATGGGGGCGCCGCCGGCACTTGGCCACGGCAGGCGCTCCGCCGTCTCCTGCTGGTCGCCCTCGCCACCATCCTGTACGGCGTCGCCGTACAGGATGGGCGGGGTTGTTGGGTCGTCGGCGGGTGAGAGGAGCTGGCCGAAGCTCGGCGGCGGTGTCGTCGCCGGAGCGACCGAGCCGTCGGTCTCGGCGCGCTCGTGCTCGGACCCGGGTTCCTGGCCACGCATAAGGGGGAGCCTAGCGAGAAGGTCGAGATCGTCATGCCGGTATGGGCGTTCCCGGCCGGATCGACCGCCTGGTTTGTCGGCTTATGGGGGAGTTTGGTGTGGTTCAGTTCCCGGGGTATCCGCTGAGCGAGCGGGCGTCCAGGGCCTTGAAGGCGGTCGCCTTCGCGATGTCGTCGGCCGCCTGGGCGAGGACCTTGGAGGTCTTCTTGGTCGGTTCCGAGCCGTCCTTGTTCTGGAACCAGACCATGATCGCGTAGTGGCCGTGGACCCAGATCTCGGCGGCGCCGGAGCCCGATCCGATGTACTTGGTGACCGCGTCCTTGCCGGGCAGCGCCTTCACGTACACTGAACGCTTGTCCTTGCCGCCCGCGGCGGCGACCTTCTTGGCCGAGCCGGTGGTGTTGAGGTTCGCGACGCCGACGGTGCCGATGACCTTGCCGGCCTTGTCGCGGAAGCTGGCGCGGACCACCTGGTTGCACTTGCCGGACTTCAGGGCCTTCGCGAGCTTGTCGCCGTTGGCGGCGTCACCGCACTTCTTGTCGTGCTTGGTGATGGTCATCTCGTAGGAGCGCCCGTCCACCGTGAACTTCTTCTGGGGGAAGAGCTCCTTGACCGACAGCGGTTCCGGGTCGGTCTTGCGCTCGCCGGCGAAGCCGAACTCGCCGGGCGGCGCCGACGGCAGCGGCGCGGAGGTACGGCGCGCCGTCTCGGCCTGGCCGGGAGTCTCGGTGTTCCACATGATGACGAGGCCGCCGGCGAGCAGTCCGAGCACGGCCAGCCCGCCCAGGGCGAACCACAGCGGCCCCCGGGAGCGCGGTCCCTCGTCATAGGGGCTCCACATGGTGCTCTGCCGTGTGGTCTCGGTCGTGGCCGAGGCCTCGTCTTCGCCGCCGGTCGATCGCTTTTTGGGGAAACCCATGCCGGGAGATTACCGCGTCAGCGGTAGCCGAAGTCCTGGGTCCACCACAGGCCGGTCGGCCCGTTGGCGACTCCAACGCCGATGGCCACGATGTCGCAGTTGAGGATGTTGCCGCGGTGGGAACGGTTGGTCAGCCACCCGCTGACCGCCTCGCCGGGGGTGGTGTAGCCGCTGCCGATGTTCTCGGCGGCGCCCTGGCGGTAGCCCGCGCGCTCCATCCGCTCCCAAGGTGAGGAACCGTCGGGCGAGACGTGGTCGAGCTTGCCCTCGGTGGCCATCTCCATCGAGTGGGCGCGGGCCGATCGGGTCAGGCGCGTGTCGACCCGCAGCGGCCGGCAGCCCTTCTTGACCCTGGCGCTGTTGGTGAGCACGACCACGCGACGGGCGAACTCGGGCTCCAGCCGTACCACCGGATCGCCGAGGATCTGCGTGGGGTGGTCCTGCGGGAAGAAACCGGAGATCTCGCTCGACGGCGAGGGCAGCGGCTTGGCGGTCGCGCGGCCGTGCGGCTGCGACGGGGTGGTCTCGCGCGGGATCGGGGCCGCGAACGGCTGCTTCTTTGGCGTCGGTACGGCTGTCGCCGCCGCGGGCGGCACGCTTTCGTTGAGGTAGAGCTGCTCGGCCGGCGGCTCGGCGTCGGTCAGGCGGCCGATCAGCACACCGGCGAAGACCGCGGCAGAGAGGCACGCCAGCACCCCCAGGTGGTTCCGGCGCCGGAAAGTCCGCTGGGTCAGCCGGGTGTGAATGCTCTGCCACATGCCGGAGCCAACGATAGGGATGAGCGGTGGTGGTAAAGAAGGGATTGCCGGGAAACGAAATAGAACCGTTCTGTGTCGGGTAGACTCGGCGCTGGTTACCGGTAGCTCTTGAAGTGAGGTAGCCTAGTCAATCGTTGTGTGCATAGGTCCAGAGCGACCGATGCGCGGCGCGTCCGGCGTCATCTCCCATGAAGCCTGCTGAGGCAGGGAGACGGAAGGTCCGGGCTGTCGTGCGCCCGCACCGACCGACAAAGGCGCTGACCGATTCCGGCAGCGGTAAGAAGACGCCGAGCAAGATAAGGCTAACGACCGTGCGCACGTACTCACCGAAGCCCGCTGACGTCGAACGTCAGTGGTACGTCATCGACGCGACCGATGTCGTGCTGGGCCGGCTGGCCAGCCACGTCGCGACCCTGCTCCGCGGCAAGCACAAGCCGATCTTCGCCAACCACGTCGACACCGGTGACTTCGTCATCGTCATCAACGCGGAGAAGATCGCGCTGAGCGGTAACAAGCTTGAGCAGAAGAAGGCTTACCGCCACTCGGGCTACCCGGGCGGTCTGCGTTCCGTGACCTACGGCGAGCTCATGGAGAAGCGCCCCGACAGGGCGGTCGAGAAGGCCGTCAAGGGCATGCTCCCCAAGAACTCCCTCGGCCGGAAGATGGCGAAGAAGCTCAAGGTCTACGCGGGTTCCGAGCACCCGCACCAGGCCCAGCAGCCCGTGCCGTTCGAGATCACCCAGATCGCCCAGTAGTAGTTCGAAAGATTTAGAGGAGAACCGTGGCTGAGCCCACCGGTGTCGAGACGGCCGTCGTCGAGGCCGAGCAGGAGGACTTCTCCACCGAGGAGTTCCCGTCCGAGTACACCACCGAATCCGCCGCCAGCGCCGACGCCCCCGTGCGTAAGCCCGTCACCACGGGCAACTCGTACGGCACCGGCCGCCGCAAGGAGGCGATCGCCCGCGTGCGCATCGTCCCCGGCACCGGCAAGTGGACGATCAACGGTCGTTCGCTGGATGCCTACTTCCCCAACAAGGTCCACCAGCAGATCGTCAACGAGCCCTTCGTGGTGCTCGGTGCCGAGGAGGCCTTCGACGTCATCGCCCGCATCGACGGTGGCGGCGTGACCGGCCAGGCCGGTGCCCTGCGCATGGGCCTGTCCCGCGCGCTGGCGGTCCTGGACGTCGAGAACAACCGTCCGCCGCTGAAGAAGGCCGGCTTCCTCACCCGTGACGCCCGCGCCACGGAGCGGAAGAAGTACGGCCTCAAGAAGGCCCGCAAGGCTCCGCAGTACAGCAAGCGCTAAGTGGGGCGCCTTTTCGGCACCGACGGGGTACGTGGGGTCGCGGGTCGCGACCTCACGGCCGAGCTCGCCATGGACCTTTCGGTCGCGGCGGCTCACGTCCTCGGCGATGCAGGCGCGTTCGCCGCGACCGGCCACAAGAGGCCTGTCGCGGTCGTAGGCCGGGACCCCCGGGCTTCAGGTGAATTCCTGGAGGCCGCGGTGGTCGCCGGCCTCGCGTCGTCCGGAGTGGATGTGCTGCGCCTCGGCGTGCTGCCCACCCCGGCCGTCGCCCACCTCACGGCCGCGCTCGGCGCCGACATCGGCGTCATGCTGTCGGCTTCGCACAACCCGGCGCCGGACAACGGCATCAAGTTCCTGGCCAAGGGCGGCTTCAAGCTGTCCGACGCGGTCGAGGACGAGATCCAGCGGCGGCTCGGTGAGGCGTGGAACAGGCCCGTCGGCTCGGCCGTCGGCCGGGTCAGAGACGCCTACGGCGAGGCCGACCGCTACATCTCCCACCTGCTGACCACCGTCCAGGGCAGCCTTGACGGGCTGAACGTGGTGGTCGACTGCGCGCACGGCGCGGCGCACATGGTGGCGCCGGAAGCGCTCGTACGCGCGGGCGCCCGGGTGGAGGCGATCGGCGCCAGGCCCGACGGGCTCAACATCAACAACGGCTACGGCTCGACCCACCTGGACAAGCTCCAGCAGGTGGTCATCTCGCGCGGCGCCGACCTCGGGGTCGCCTACGACGGCGACGCCGACCGCTGCCTCGCGGTCGACCACACCGGCGCGATCGTCGACGGCGACCGCATCATGGCGGTGCTGGCCAGGGCGATGCACGACGAGGGCACGCTGGCCCACGACACCGTGGTCGCGACCGTGATGTCGAACCTCGGCTTCAAGCTGGCCATGCGTGAGGCCGGGATCAACGTGATCGAGACCGCGGTGGGCGACCGCTACGTTCTCGAACGCATGAAGGCCAACGGCTACAACCTCGGCGGTGAGCAGTCGGGCCACGTCATCATGCTCGACCACGCCACCACCGGCGACGGCCTGCTGACCTCGCTCCACCTGCTGTCGGTGGTCGCGCGGACCGGCAAGACGTTGCGCGAACTGTCCTCGGCGATGACGGCGCTGCCGCAGATCCTCATCAACGTCAAGGACGTCGACAAGGGCAAGGCGTCGGTGCCGGAACTGGTCGCCGCCGTGGCCGCGGCGGAGGCGGAACTGGGCGAGACCGGCCGGGTGCTCATCCGGCCGAGCGGCACGGAGCCGATGATCCGGGTCATGGTCGAGGCCTCATCGGAGGACCAGGCCTCGCAGGTCGCGGGCCGCCTGGCCGATGTGGTGCGCACGTCCTGCTCGTAGAGGTTTTCAAGGGGGTACGGCGGTGCCGTGCCCCCTTTCTCATTCCACGCGCCCGTCGGGATAGACGCGCACCTGGGCGCGTCTGCTCACCTCGGCCAGCGCCTCCGTCGCGGCGTCGGGGTCCCAGGCGAGGCCGGGCTCTTCGATGACCTTCAGGAGCTCGTGCACGGTCTCCAGTCCTCGCCCACCTCGCCGATCCGGGTGGTCAACACTCGCGTGTCGTCGATGGCCCAGCGGGGGAGGTTCACCGCCCGGACGCGGCGGAGCATCTCGGCGGTGAGCGAGGCGGGCAGAGCGATCGCGAGGTTGCTCACCACGCTGCGGTAGTACAGCTCGCCGGTGATGCGAGGAAGGCCTTCGATCAGGGTGACCAGCCGCCTGCTGATCAGTTCGGGGGCGGTTTCCGTGAGGGCGTCCACCAGGTCGTTGCACTCGTCGGGGACTCGCGGATCGTCGGGTGTGGGCGGTGACTCCGCGGCGAGCTGATCGAAGCGGGAGACCAGCGCCTGGATCGCGGCCGGGTCGCCGGTTTTGGCCAGGCAGGTGTATACGCGTTCCCGTAGCGCGGTCTCGTGCTGGAGAACGGCGACCCGGTGGCCGGGATAGGCGGATCTGGGCGTTCCATCGATTCCGCGGGGCACCATCGCCAGCAGCAGCGGAACCCCTTCGTGGTGGCCGTGGTCGGCGAGCGTGGCCGCGGCGCCCACCCTGACCATGGGGTGGGCACGCTCGTCGGCGAGCACGTCGAGGAGTTCGGGCCCGCCGTCGAGCAGTTCGGTCAGCAGCCAGCGGGTCGGCCAGGCGATGCTCTCGTCGCGCAGATGACCGGCCACGGACCCGACGAGCGCCTTGGGCAGGTCCCCCCGCAGGTTGGTGGTGAAGCGCCGGAGGTGCCACGGGTCCGTACGCGGGTCGAGGAGCGCGCACAGCCAGCGGTCTTGGTCGCTGACCCGCAGGAGCAGGCTGACGAGGCCGAAGTCCCGCCAGCCAAGTGAGAGCGCCTCCCACAGTTCGTCCTCGGTGATCTCGCCCAGTTCGAGCAGCGCGTGGCGGCAGTCGTTGAGCGCGTGGTCGGCCCGGGAGTCCTCCCTGCCCAGGTCGTGGAGCTTCCACAACACCGGGACGGCGGCGTGGACCTCCAGCTCACGTGCCTTGTCGACGAGAAGCTCCAGCGGCTTCTCGCTGTCGGGATGGGTGGCGTGCGGGGTCAGGCGTTCCAGCCACTCCACGATGAGCGCCGGTTCGTGCGGGACCTCTGTCCAGTCCTTGAGGAAGTCGGGGGGTGTGCTGAGGTCGGCCAGGCCCAGGGTTTTGGCGACGGCCTTGCGGTGGCTGGGGTCGAGGTCCTTCAGGCGGGGTTCGATCTGGGAGATCCTCGTCGCCCCGATCTCCTTGAACAGCTCGGTCGCCGACTCGTCCGGCGCGGCCAGCATGAGCTCGCCTATCTCCTCGACGATCCGGCCCCGCAGCCACGCGGCCTTGATCCGCGGCGTGCTGACCAGGCAGCGTCCGGCCAGCAGCAGGTCGTTGTGGAACATGTCGTCGTCGCGGGCCACCGGCCCCTCGATGGCGGCGGTGTCCTGGTCGTGGCCGAGCACGGCCAGCAGCAGCGGTGTCGCGTCGTGGAGCCGGCCGGCGAGCAGCAGGATGACCTCCTCCCACCACGGGTCGTGGCGGACCTTGGCGATCTCCGCGATGGCCGGGGCGCCGATCCTGGCGGCGACCTCGGCGGCGAAGTACTCCTGGATGGTCAGGTGCAGGAAGCCGTACACCTCCTGCGCCTGCTCCTTGAGCATCCCGTAGTGCTCGCAGATCTCGCCGAGGATGGCGGGGGCGTCGGCGGGGTCGAGGTCGACGGTGGGCAGGAAGCCGGCGATCACGCCGAGCAGCTCGTCCTTGGCGAAGTAGGCCAGGCCGGCGCGCTGGTAGTGCCAGGCGATCTCTTCCAGGAGGTCGCGTTTGCGGTCGGCGGTGAAGCGGGGGAAGCGCTTGATGTCGCGCTTGCTGTCCCACTCCGTCAGCAGGACCTCGATGGTGCGGGCGTAGAGCTTGGAGCGGCGTTCGGGCAGTTCGAGGTCGGACTCGAAGACGATGGCGATGAGGGAGAGCAGCAGGGGGTTGGCGCTCAGGGTCTGGATGCGGCTGCTGCGGCGTAACGCGGCGGTGAGCTTGTCGCGCTTGTCGTGGTCGTCCTGGAACCAGTTGCCGACGAACTCCTCGATCTGGGAGTCGTCGAAGTCGAGCACCTCCAGCGTTCTGAAGGCGGGCAACTGGCCGCGCCAGCCCGCGCGGCGGCAGGTGACGGCGATGCGGGCGCCGGGGTAGCGGGCGGCCAGGCGGTCGATCTCCTGGATGACGCGCTGGTAGGTGGCGTCGGCCTCGTCGGCGCTCTCGCCGCCCAGGACCTCGTCGAGGCCGTCGATCAGCAGGACCGCGCTGCCGGTGGTGAGGGCGTGGTCGATGAGGTCGGCGGCCTGGAGTTCGCCGTAGCGCTCGGCCCAGCGGGTGCTGACGTAGTCCAGGAGGCCGCCTTCGGCGCGTACCAGGCGGCGCAGTTCGACGAAGACGGGCAGGATCTCGTCGGTGGCGGCCTTGAAACCCAGGTAGCGCAGCATCGTGGTCTTGCCCGCGCCGGGGTCGCCCAGGACGACCATGCGGCGGAAACGGGTGAAGGCCTCTTCCGGGGTGAGGATCTCGGCCTGCTGGTCCTTCTTGCGGGCTCTGGTGAGTCTGACGAGGTCGCCTGGGGCGCGGCCGCGTAGTTCCTGGAGTTCCTCGTGGTGCATGAAGCGCAGCGGCTGCTGGTCGTGGACGCGCAGCTGCACGTACAGGCTCTCGATGTTGAGGGGTTTGGGGTGGTTGAGGAGGTTGATGTGGCGCATGTCGTCGGTCAGCCGGTCGAGCAGGCCGCTGCGGCGGCGGCCGAGCGCCTTCTCCTCGGAGCGGGAGAGTTTGCCCGGCGGGGGCGGGCCCGGGGCGGTCGCGGCCTGGTGGCTCTTGCGCCATTGGTAAAAGCCGAGGCCGGCGGTCAGCAGACCGCCGGCCAGGCCGATCAACGCGACGATGATCTCCGTCCCCATGCAGGGGAGTGTCTCACTCGTCCCCGGTGAGGGAGAAGGCGCGCAGCCGCAGCCCCGCCCAGACGACCGCGCCGACCGTGACGATCGCGATCGCCGGTATGGCCCAGCCGATCGTCACCGCGGTCTGGTCGATGAACGCCGAGGTGGAGATCTGGTCGGCGATGGCCTGGGCCCACTGCTGGATGGAGAAGTTCTGGGCGCCCTTGACGAAGCTGCCCACCATGCCTTCCCAGATCAGCGCGTAGATGATGCCGATCGTGACCGCGTGGCGGGTCAGGACGCCCAGCAGCAGGAAGAGCGCCGCGTACGCGATGCCGCCGAACAGGGAGCCCAGGGCGAATCCGAAGGCGATGCCGTCCTCGTTGCGCACCAGCAGCCAGG
Organism: Nonomuraea sp. NPDC059007; assembly: GCF_042740555.1. Lineage (NCBI taxonomy): Bacteria > Bacillati > Actinomycetota > Actinomycetes > Streptosporangiales > Streptosporangiaceae > Nonomuraea > Nonomuraea sp. NPDC059007. The sequence continues at coordinate 346,118 of NZ_JBHYJD010000002.1, forward strand.
CGGCGAGGTAGGTGGGGACGGCGGCGAAGACGGCCAGCATGGAGGCGGCCACGAGGAACTTCGTCTGGGCGATCACCGGCCGGGAGATCGGCTTGGACATCAGATGGATGATGGTGCCGTCGTCGATCTCGGGCGCGATGACGCCGGTGCCGGCGATCAGGCCGAGCAGCGGCAGCATGGTGGCGATCGCGAAGTTCTGCATGAGCAGGATGGCCGAGCGCTGGTCGGCGCCGCCGGTCAGGCGCAGCAGGACGGCCAGCCCGATGAGCGCGAGCGGCAGCAGGAGCAGCAGCAGGATGCGCCGCCTGCCGAGCAGCGCGCGGTAGGTGATCCCGGCAACCACGGTGTTCATCAGGTGCTCCGGTTGATCAGGTAGGAGAAGACGCTCTCCAGGTCCTCGTCGACGGGGGAGACCTGGTGCAGGTTGATGCCCTCGGCGCGGGCGACGCGCGGCAGCAGCCAGGCGAAGCGGCGGAACTCCACCGCCTGCACCTCCAGGCCGTCGGGGCCGAGCGTGACGCCGCCGGAGGAGGCGTCCACGATGAGCGCGGCGGCCAGCTTCCTGTCGTCGCTGGACTTGATGCGGAACAGGTGCGGGCGGTCGGTCATCAGGCGGCGGATCTGCCGGAAGTCGCCGGAGGCCGCGTGGCGACCGGCGACCAGCACCTCGATGTGCTGGGCGACCCGCTCGACCTCTTCGAGGATGTGCGAGCTGAACAGGATGGTCTTTCCGGCGGTGCCCATGGCGCGGATGAGGTCCATCAGGTGCATGCGCTGGCGCGGGTCCATCCCGTTGAACGGCTCGTCGAGCAGCAGCACCTCGGGGTCGTGGACGAGCGCGGCGGCGACCTTGACGCGCTGGCGCATGCCCTTGGAGTAGGTCTCGACGCGGCGGTCCTTCGGCCCTTCCATCTCGACCGTGGCCAGCGCTTTCTGGGCGGCGCTCACGGGGTCGGACAGGCCGTGGAGCTTGGCGGCCGACAGCACGAACTGCCAGCCGGTGAGGAAGCCGTAGACGCCCTCGCGCTCGGGCACCAGACCGATGTTGCGGTAGATGTGGTGGTTCTTCCACACCTTGGTGCCGTCGAGCGTGACGCTGCCTCCCGACGGGCCCAGGAACCCGGCCATCAGGTGCAGGAGCGTCGACTTGCCCGCGCCGTTGGGCCCGAGCAGGCCGGTCACGCCGGGCCCGATCGTCATGGTGACGTCGTTGACCGCCACCACGTTGCCGTACCAGCGCGAGACCTGGGAGAGCTCGAGTTTCATTGGGCCGCCGCCTTCCGGTAGCGCAGGGCCAGCACGCCGAGGGCGAAGGCGATCAGCGCGAGCGTGATCAGCGCGGGCGCGGGGCCCGGAGGGTATCCGCCCTCGGAGTTGGGCGTGGTGCCGAACAACCACACCTGGACCGCGTCCACCAGCCAGAACGGGTTGAGCAGCCACGCCCACTTGGCCGCGGCCTCCTCGTTCAGCGACAACAGCGTGCTGTAGATGACCGGTACGGCGGCCAGTGACAGCAGGTAGACGGCGATGACCGAGGCCACGCCGAGCCCGCGCCGGGGCGTGAGCGAGGCCAGCGCCAGGCCGAACGCGGTCAGCAGCACCGCCAGCAGCAGCGCCATGGCCATCGCGCCCAGGTACTCCTTGGTCTGCGGCGGCCCCGGCAGGTCGATGAGCAGCTCGCCGGCGTAGATGAGCGTGAGCGGCACCGCCACCAGCATGAACAGCGCGACCGTCATCGAGATGACCTTGGCGCTGACGTACTGCGCGACCGCGACCGGCCGCGAGAGGTAGAGCGGCAGCACGCGGTAGCGCAGGTCGGGGGCGACCACGGTGGGCGCCTGCGCGGCCAGGAAGATGGCGATCACCGCCTGCATGATCACCGCGAACGCGCTGTAGGCCATGCCGCGCTGCTGGAGCAGGGCCATCATGGCGATGCTCACGACCGCGGGCAGCAGCATGATGATGGCGAGCAGGAACGGCATGATCTTGCTGCGGGCCGTACGGCCGAGGCCGAAGATGCCGCGCAGGCTGTGCAGCGTCAGCGCCCGCGTCGCGTAGCCGGGGCCCAGTCGCGGCCCGTCGTAGTGGCGGTAGCCGATGTCATAGATCTCAGACGACATCCGCGGCCTCCTCCCTGAAGACGTCCTCGATGCGGTGGCGGCCCTGCTCCATCCGGATGAGGCACAGGTCGAGGTCGACCACGGCGTCGCGGATGGCGTCGAACGTCTCCGGGCCGCTCACCTTGACCAGCAGCAGGCGGCCGTGCTGGGTGACCTGCTGGCCGTGCTCCGCCAGCCGTTCCGCCAAGGGCTGGACGCCCTCCTCGACCTCGACGGTGAGGCTCTGCGTGGCCTGGGTGAACTCGGTGATGGCGGAGGAGCGCAGCAGGCGGCCGGCGTCGATGACGATCACGTGGTCGCAGATGCGCTCCAGCTCGCCGAGCAGGTGGCTGGTGACCAGGACGCTGATACCGAACTCGGTGCCGATGCGGCGGATCAGCGCGAGCATCTCGTCGCGCCCGCGCGGGTCGAGGCCGTTGGTGGGCTCGTCGAGGAAGATCATTTTGGGATCGTGTACGAGCGCCTGCGCCAGCTTGACCCGCTGCTTCATGCCGGTGGAGTAGCCGCCCATGGCACGGTAGCGCTCTTCGGCCAGTCCCACGTGGCGCAGGACGTCGGCGGCGCGTTCGCGGGCGGCCGTGCGCGGCAGCCCGGACATCTGGGCGAGGTGGACGACGAACTCGGTGGCCGACACGTCGGGCGGCAGGCAGTCGTGCTCGGGCATGTAGCCGACGAGGCGGCGAATCTGCGTGCCCTGCGTGGTCACGTCGAGATCGAGCACCTTGGCGCCGCCCGCGGTGGGCGGCAGCAGGCCCAGGAGGATCTTGATCAGTGTCGACTTGCCCGCGCCGTTGGCGCCGACCAGGCCGGTGACGCCGGTTCCGACGTCCACCGTGAGCCGGTCGAGCGCGGTGACGGTCGGGAAGCGTTTGGTCAGCCCCTCGGTAGCGAGGATGTGCATGATCCGGACACTACCCTCCGTGGCCGCCGGGTGGCCTCCTTCAATGGGAGGAGGGGCGTCCTACTTGAGGCCAGACTCTGCGCTGGATCAGGAGGGTGACGGTCCCGGCGAGGACCATGCCGAAGATGTTGACCGCGAGCTGCCAGACCGGCCCCGCCACCTCCGCCCAGTCACCCACCGCGAGCGCCACGGCCAGGTACCCGGCGGCGGGGATGGTGGTGACCGAGATGAAGACGCCGATCAGCGCCGAGGACTTGCCCGAGGTGATCGACAGCACGCCCGCGACTCCGGCCAGCAGCGCGACGATGAACGACCAGCGGTCCGGCTTCACGATGAACTTCACCTCGTCGTTGATCTTGAGGTTCTCGATGTCGATCCAGCCGAGCCAGTGGGAGACCAGCGCGCAGGCGAAGGTGATCGCGATCGCGATGGTGAAGCCGATGAACAACGTCCGCAGCGCCTCGATCACCAGGCGCCATCGCCGGCGCAGGAGCCCGAAGCAGATCGCCGCGACCGCCCCGAACTCCGGCCCGAGCACCATCGCGCCGACGATGAGGATGGGCGAGTTCTGCAGGGCGCCGATGCCCGCGAGCTGCGTGGCGATGGCCAGGAAGGCCACGTACGCCCAGGTGATGCGGGAGTCGTTGTGCACCCGGTGGGCCAGTTCCTCCCACACCACGGCGTCGTCGGGGTCGCCCGGCGCCTCCTCGATCGCCTCCGTGGCGACCTTCGACAGGGCCAGGTCGATGTGCTCGATCGCGATCGACCCCTCGTCCTCCAGCCACTTGAGCTTGGACAGGGTCTCGTTGGCCGACTCCCGCGCGGTGTCGCAGAAGACGAGGTCACCGGCGGGTTCGCGGGCGGCGCCGGGCAGCACCACGATGTTGGTGATGCCCGGACACTCCTCCAGCACCGTCAGCACTTCGTCCGTGCGGCCGGGAGGGCAGATCAATCGAAGATGTAGCACGGGGCCATTGTCGTAGATTCGACGTTGACGTTCTGTTGAACGGGTCCCTTCAGGCTGTGGCCATGTCAATACGCATCTGCCACGTCGACGGCGAGGACTGCTGGTTCGCCGACATCGACGACCAGGGCTGCCAGGGCCGCTTCGCCGTCTACGTGCTGGGGGAGAGCGGGGGCGGGGATCTCACGTACGGCGCAGCCGTACCCGCCTGATCGAGTGGTCGGCGCCCTTCTGCAGGACCAGGTCGGCGCGGCCGCGGGTGGGGGCGATGTTCTCCACCAGGTTCCGCTCGTTGATGTCGCGCCAGACGTTGACGGCGAAGTCGGTGGCCTCTTCGTAGGAGAGTTCGGCGATGTACTTGAAGTAGGACTTGGGGTCTTCGAAGGCGGTTCTGCGCAGTTTGTGGAAGCGGTCGACGTACCAGGACCTGATGTCCTCGACCTTCGCGTCCACGTAGATGGAGTAGTCGAAGTAGTCGTTGACCGCCAGCGAGGTCGGGGGAGCGGGCTGCAGGACGTTCAGCCCCTCGATGATCAAGATATCGGGGTTTTTCACGATCTGGTGGGCCCCGGGGACGATGTCGTACTCAAGGTGGCTGTAGACGGGGGCGCGTACCTCGCCCATGCCCGCCTTCACCTCGGCCACGAACCGCACCAGCGCCCGCCGGTCGTAGCTCTCCGGGAAGCCCTTGCGGTGCATGATGCCCTTGGCTTCGAGGACTTTGTTGGGGTAGAGGAAACTGTCGGTGGTCAGCAGCCCGACGTTGGGGTGCTCCGGCCAGCGGGCCAGCAGCGTGTGCAGCAGCCGCGCCGTCGTCGACTTGCCGACCGCGACGCTTCCGGCGATCCCCAGCACGTACGGCACGCGCGGCCCCGGTTTGCCGAGGAAGGAGCTCAGCACGTTGCTGCGCTCCTGGGACCCGGTGTAGTGCAGGTTGAGCAGCCGGGTGAGGGGGAGGTAGATGTCGGTGACCTCGGCGAGGTCGATGGGATCATCGACGCCGCGAAGGGCTTCCAGCTCGTCTGCGGTGAGAGTCAAGGGCGTGTTTCTGCGGAGATCGCTCCACTGCTCCCTGCTCAGTTCCACGTAGCCGTTGTTCACGTTGGCAGCGTAGCGACGGCGTACAAACCGGGTCCCCAGGGGTGCCCGCGAATCACTCCACAGCCTGTGGACAAAACACGGGGATTACCGGAGCTTGGCGCGGGGAATGATGTACTGCCTTGGCGAGGTCTGACATAGGCCACGATCTTCCGCGCACCTTAACATCCGGTGAACAACGTCACGGAAGGTCAGCACCATGGATCGACGTCGCTTTCTCACCGGAGCGGGAGCCGTCGCGGCGGGTGTCGCCGGGCCGTTCGCCGGAGTCGCCGAGGCCGGCGCCCGGGGCGGCGTACGGCCGGTGCCCGGGTACGGCCCGCTCAGGCCGGTGCCCGACGCCCGGGACGGCCAGGTGCGGCTCTTCCTGCCGGACGGCTTCCGCTACCGCTCGTTCAACGCGGCGGGCGAGACGTTCTCCGACGGCAGCGGGGTGCCGGGCAGGCACGACGGCATGGCCGCCTTCCGCGGCCCGCGCGGCAGCACGATCCTGGTCCGCAACCACGAGGTCAACGGGCCCGTCGGCGCGTTCGGCGATCCGGCCAAGGCCTACGACCCGGCCGCCGGCGGTGGCACCGCGACCCTGCGGGTGACCCCGTACGGGGAGGTGCTGGCCAGTGGGCCCTCGCTCAACGGCACCATGATGAACTGCTCGGGCGGCCCGATGCCGTGGGGCGCCTGGGTGACCTGCGAGGAGACGGTCAACGGCCCCGACGTGGGCAACGACTTCTCCGGCGGCGACAACTCCAAGCTCACCCAGAAGCACGGTTACGTGTTCGAGGTGCCGATCACCGGTGTCGCGCGGCCGGTGCCGATCCGGTCGGCGGGGCGATTCGCGCACGAGTCCGCGGCCTTCGACCCGGTCAGCGGGGCCCTGTACCTCACCGAGGACAACTTCGGCTTCCCGTCCGGCTTCTACCGCTACCTTCCGCCGAGGCATCCGCTCAAGGCCGGGCGCATCCTGGACGGCGGGCGGCTGGAGATGCTGGCCGTACGGGATGAGGACGGGAAGGATCTGTCGGCGGGCCAGCCCGCCGGCGCCGTCTACCGGACTCGATGGGTGGAGATCGCCGAGCCCGACCCGCGGTTCACCGGCAGGCCGGACAACGACACGGCGATACGGGCGGTGAGCCGGCAGGGGCTCGACCAGGGCGCGGCGATCTTCTCCAGGCTGGAGGGCGCCGTCCACCACCACGGCACCGTCTACTTCGTCTCCACCCAGGGTGGCGCCACCGGCGACACGCCGCCGTCCGGGTTCGGAAAGGGCCGCGGGCAGGTCTGGGCCTACGAGACGTGGAGCGGGCGGCTGAGGCTCGCCTACGAGTCGCCCGGCTCGACCGTCCTGGACCTGCCCGACAACGTCACCGTCAGCCCGCGCGGCACGCTGGTGCTGTGCGAGGACGGCGGCGGCGACAACTTCCTGCGCGGCCTGACCAGGCGCGGTGAGATCTTCGACTTCGCCCGGCTGGCGCCCGTGGCCGGCGACCCGGGTGCGGAGTTCGCCGGTTCGACCTTCGGCCCCGGCGGGCGGACCCTCTACGTCAACATCCAGTCGACCCAGGGCGTGTCGTTCGCCATCTGGGGGCCCTGGCATCGGGGCGGCTTCTGACGTGAACGACGTGCGCGGGCATCCGGAATGTTCGCATTTCGCGTACGTCGTGCGCTATGCTGGCGGGCACGTGAGAGGAGCTTCGCATGCCCGCCCAGAAGCAGCCCATTCCCTCGGTGTGGACCCGTCCGCGCCGCCAGCAGCAGCAACCCGCCCTCAGCCGTGAGCGCATCGTCGCCGAGGCCGTGAAGCTCCTCGACGAAGAGGGCATGGACAACCTCAGCATGCGCACGCTCGGCACCCGGCTCAACGCGGGTGCCACCTCCCTGTACCGCCACGTCGCCAACAAGGACGAGCTCATCGAGCTCGTCGTCGACGAGGTGTACGGCGAACTGCGCGTGCCCGAGGCGGAAGGCGACTGGCGGGCGGCGGCGACCGAGTGCGCCGGCAGCCTGCGCTCGATGATCCTGCGCCACCCGTGGGTGGCCTCGGTCCTGGGCCAGGTCGGCCTGGCCGAGCTCGGCCCCAACCTGATGCGCCAGACCGACCGCATGCTGGCCATCTTCACCCTGGCCGGATTCGAGCTCGACGAGGCCAGCCAGGCCATGAGCACGCTCATCTCCTACGTCATCGGCATGTCGACCTCCGAGGCGGCGCTGCTGTCGATGCTGTCCAGGCTCGGCCAGACCGAGGAGGAGCTGGAAGCCCAGATCCGCGCCGCTGCCGCGGAGACCAACCGGGAGCTGCCCCGGCTCCAGGCGCTCGACGAGCACATCCTGAAGAGCGGCGGCGGCCCCGCGGCGATGCGCGACCGGGACTTCCGCTACGGCGTGGACCGCATCCTCGACGGCCTCGCGACCCGCCTGCCCTAGCCTGGGGACATGATCCTGGGCATCGGCGTGGACGTGGTCGACGTCAAGCGGTTCGCGGCGGCCTTGGAGCGCACCCCGGGGCTGCGCGGCAGGCTGTTCACCGAGGACGAGCAGGAAGGCCGGGCCGTCCACTCCCTGGCCGCGCGCTTCGCCGCCAAGGAGGCCGTCGCCAAGGCGCTCGGCGCGCCGCCCGGCCTCGGTCACCTGGAGGCCGAGGTCGTCTGCGACGAGAACGGCCGGCCCGAGCTCCGCGTGCGCGGCAAGGCCGCCGACGTCGCCTACGGCCTGGGCGTCAAGCGCTGGCACCTCTCGCTCTCGCACGACGCGGGTGTGGCGATGGCCTACGTGATCGCGGAGGGATAGCTTCTGATCATGCTTACCGCCTACACCGCCGATCAGATCAGGGCCGCCGAGCAGGCGCTCATGGCGCGCCTGCCCGACGGGACGCTGATGGAGCGCGCCGCCGCCGGGCTGGCCGCCTGCTGCGCCGCGATGCTCGGGCGCGTCTACGGGGCGCGGGTGGTCCTGCTCGTCGGCAGCGGCGACAACGGCGGTGACGCCCTCTATGCCGGCGTACGGCTGGCGCGGCGCGGCGCCCAGGTCGAGGCGGTCCTGGCGGGCAGCAGGGTGCACGAGGCCGGGCTGGCGGCCCTGCGGCAGGCCGGCGGGCGGGTGCGCGGCATCGAGGCCGTGGACCGGGCGGACCTGGTCGTCGACGGGCTGGTCGGGATCGGGGTGGCGGGGGCGCTGCGGGAGCCGTACGCGCGGGCCGTGGCGCGGGTGAACCAGGGGCCGGGGCTGGTGGTCGCCGTGGACGTGCCGTCCGGGGTCGACGCGAGCACGGGACGGGTGCCGGGGCCCGCGGTACGCGCGCAGGTGACGGTCACGATGGGCGCCTGCAAGACCGGGCTGCTGATCGACCCCGGCGCCGGTCACACCGGGCGGCTGGAACTGGTCGACATCGGGCTGGGCGCGTACCTGCCGGATCCGGACGTCGCGGCGCTCACCGACGGGGACGTCGCCGATCTGCTGCCGGAGCCGGGCGCGGAGTCCGACAAGTACCGGAGAGGCGTGGTGGGCGTGGCCGCGGGCAGCGAGGAGTACACCGGGGCCGCGGTGCTGGCCGTCGGCGGGGCGCTGCACGCCGGGGCCGGCATGGTGCGCTACGCCGGCACCGCCGCGCCGGTGGCGCAGGTGCGCTCCCACTGGCCAGAGGCGGTCATCACCGAACTGCGCGAGCCCTCGCTCGACGGCGTCGGCCGCGTGCAGGCCTGGGTGCTCGGCCCCGGGCTCGGCACCGGCGACTTCGCCCACGAGCTGGCCAGGAGGGTGCTGGCCAGCGACGTGCCCGTGCTGGTGGACGCCGACGCGCTCACGCTGGTCTCGCGCGACGCCACGCTGCTGCGCCGCAGCGCGCCCGTGCTGATCACGCCGCACGCCGGGGAACTGGCGCGGCTGATGCGGGTCCCGCGCGAGCGGGTCGAGGCGGGCAGGCTGGAGCACGCCCGCAGGGCGGCGGCCGACCTCGGCGTGACGGTGCTGCTCAAGGGCTCAACGACGCTGGTGGCCGAGCAGGACAGGCCGGTGCGGGTCAACCGTACGGGCACCGCGCGGCTGGCCACGGGCGGCACCGGCGACGTGCTGGCCGGGGTCGCGGGGGCGCTGCTGGCCCAGGGGCTGAGCTGCTACGACGCCGGGTCGTGCGGGGCGTACCTGCACGGGCTGGCCGGACGGCTGGCCGCCGACGGGGCGCCGCTGGTCACCGCGGACGTGGCCGCCGCGATCCCGGCGGCGATCAGGTCGCTGTCGTAGCCGCCCCCGGCTGCAAGCGGGCTGCTATCGAACCTCGCTCAAGCATCGAGTCCAGCTGACACACTGGAAAGATGACATCTCCGGCCGAGGCCCGCATCGATCTGTCCGCCATCAGGCACAACGTCGCCGTGCTCACCGAGCGCGCCGACGGCGCCGCGTTGATGGGCGTGGTCAAGGCGGACGCCTACGGGCACGGGCTGGTGCGGGTGTCGCGGACCCTGCTCGACGCGGGGGTGAGCCGGTTGGGCACCGCCACGCTGAGCGAGGGGCTGGCGTTGCGGGCCGCGGGGATCACCGCTCCGGTCACGTCGTGGCTGCTGACGCGGGGCGGGCCGTACGAGGAGGCGTTGCGCGCGGACGTCGAGCTGTCGGCGGCGGAGACGGGGCTGCTGGGGGAGATCGCCACCGCGGCGCGCGCCACCGGCGTCACCGCGAAGGTGCACCTGGAGGCCGACACGGGCATGAGCAGGGGCGGCGCGCCACTCGCCGCCTGGCCCGAGTTGCTGGCCACCGCGGCGGCGCTGCAGGCCGAGGGCGCCGTCGAGGTCGTGGGCCTGTGGTCCCACTTCGCCTGTGCCGACATCCCCGGCCACCCCTCGATCGAGGCGCAGCTCGACGCCTTCGACCAGGCGCTCAAGATGGCCGACCAGGCCGGCCTCAGCGGGTCCCACGTGATCAGGCACATCGCCAACTCCGCCGCGCTGGTCAACGTGCCGCGCGCCCGCTTCGATCTGGTACGGCCGGGCATCGCCCTCTACGGCCTGAGCCCGATCCCCGAGCTGGGTGATTTCGGTCTGCGCCAGGCGATGACCCTCGTGGCCAGGCTCGCCCTGGTCAAGCGCATGCCGGAGAATTCCGGAGTGTCCTATGGGCACCTTTATGTCACAGATCGCGAGACAACGCTTGGCCTGGTTCCCCTCGGGTACGCCGACGGGATCCTCAGACACGCGACGGGGCGGGTCGAGGTGCTGGCAGGAGGCCGCCGCAGGGCGATCGCCGGCCGGGTGTGCATGGATCAGTTCATGATCGACGTCGATGACGACGTCATCGACGCAGGGGACGAGGTCGTCCTGTTCGGTCCTGGCAAGGACGGCGAGGCCACCTTGCAGGAATGGGCGGATAACCTCGGCACGATCACGCATGAGATCGTGACGAAGATCGGCGCACGCGTGCCGAGAGTTTATGAGGGGACATGACGACGACAACACGGCGGAAGGTTGGGATCGCCGGCGCGATCGTCGGCGCCGCTTCGGCGGGCGTCGCGGGGCTGGCCCTGGCCAAGCGCCTGGCGGTGGGCCGGATCAGGCTGCGCCCCGACTCCGAGGCCAGCGAGCCCTTCGGCGAGCTACGCGGCAGGGAGCGCACCCACACCACCTCCGACGGCATCGACCTGCACGTGCAGATCGACGGCCCCGAGGACGCGCCGCTGACGATCGTGCTGTGTCACGGCTACTGCCTCAACCTGGAGTCCTGGCACTACCAGCGCCGCGACCTGCGCGAGGACTACCGCCTGGTGCTGTGGGACCAGCGCTCCCACGGCCGCTCGCAGCGCGCCGCCCCCGAGGACAGCACGATCGACCGGCTCGGCGATGACCTGGCCGAGGTGCTGGAGCGCTTCGTGCCTGGCCCGTGCGTGCTGGTGGGCCACTCGATGGGCGGCATGACCATCATGGCGCTGGCCGACCGCCACCCCGAGCTCTTCGGCGACAAGATCCGCGCCGTCTCGCTCATGGCCACGAGTGCCGGAAAGCTGGCCGAGCTGACGCTGGGCCTGCCCGCGATGGTCTCCAAGGCGGTCCACAAGATCGCACCGGGCACGATCTCCCTGCTCGGCAAGCGGGGCTCCCTGGTGGACAAGACCCGCCACGCCGGCAGCGACATCGCCTTCCTGATCACTCGCTTCGTCGGCTTCGGCGACTCCAAGAACGTCAGCCCGACCCTGGTCGACTTCGCCGAGTCGATGATCCGCGCCACCCCGACCGAGGTGTTCGCGAACTTCTACCCGGCGCTCATGGACCACGACAAGCTCTCGGCGCTGCACGTGCTCGACCCGGTGCCGACCGCGATCCTCGTGGGCGACAAGGACTGGCTCACCCCGCCCGAGCACGGCAGGGCGATGGCCGAGGCCCTGCCCAGGGCGAGCTTCACCGAGGTGCCCGACACCTCGCACCTCATCCAGTTGGAGCGCCCGGCCGTGGTCAACGAGGCGCTGCGCGATCTGATCAAGGAGATCTAGTGGAAAGGCTCGCCACCGCCGAGGACATGCGCGCGTACGGCACGCGGCTGGCGACCCGGCTGCGCGCGGGAGACCTGCTGGTGCTGTCCGGCCCGCTGGGCGCCGGGAAGACCACGATGGTCCAGGGAATCGCCGAAGGTCTGAAGGTCCGCGGCCCGATCACCTCGCCCACGTTCGTCATCGCCCGCGTGCATCCGTCGCTGTGCGAGGGTCCGCCGCTCGTGCACGCGGACGCGTACCGGCTGGGTGGGGATCTGGAGGTCGACGACCTCGACCTGGACGCCTCGCTGGAGGAGTCGGTCACGGTCGTCGAGTGGGGCGAGGGCCTGGTGGAGGGCCTGTCGGAGGACCGCCTGGAGATCCACATCGACCGGGAGGGCGGCGACGACGTCCGCCTGGTCACCCTGCGCGGGGTCGGCGAGCGCTGGGCCGACACGCCGTCTGATCGCGTAGAAGAGTAAAACGCTCCTCAGGCCCCGGCAACCCTGGCACCCTTGACGAGTATCGACATTGGCGTAAATCATGATCATTGGTCATGGATTTACCTAGATTTTCTGGGTATCAGGTGGGGCGGTATCCGCAATTCTGGTGGATGCTGAGGGAAGTCGGCGGAGTGGGGTGCGGCCGTGCTCAGGGTCAGGCAAGTCGCGTACGCAGGTGCCATCGTCATGATCGGAGTCGTCGGCTGCACAGCCGACGCCTCGACCGATCCCACGGCGACGCCCTCGGCGAGCCTCACGAGCCCCACGACGACCGCGACCACCTCACCACAGGCCACCGCGAGCGCCACCCGGGCGCCCATCGACGTCCAGCTCAACCCCGACCGCGTCACCGCGGGCGAGACCTCCAAGGTCTGGATCCTGGCCAACTGCCCGGTGCCCACCGGCGGCCCCGCGCACGTCGGCACCGCCTCCTCCAACGCGTTCCTGTCCGGCGTCACGCTCAACCCGGTGCCGCCCGCCACACCGTCGGCCACCCCGGCCAACGCCACGGCCACCCCCGCGCCCGTCCCCTGGGTACGCGGGCAGGCGTCGGTCTCCGGCACCGTCAAACGCGGCAACTACACCGTCGACGTCAAGTGCGACGGCACCAGCCACACCGGCAAGGCCACGCTGCGCGTGGTCAGGGCCACCGACGACACGCCCACCGGCGTGCCCACCAAGGCGCCCAGGGCGGGCGGCGGCGGCACGTTCGGCCAGGACGCCGGTGACGACTCCTCGATGCCGATCGGCCCCGTAGGCGTGATCATCGGCCTGGCCCTGGCGGGCGGCGCCGTACTGATCCTCAAGCGCCGCCGGGCCTGAGCATGGCCCGTGCGGGACGGATCGTGCTGGCGGGCGCGATCACCGGCCTGGTGCTGGTGGCGTTCGGCAAGACCGTGGAGAAGAAGGCCGAGGCCGTCGTCCCGGAGAGCATCGGCATCCCCTCGATCGACGTGGACGCCCCGCTGATGAAGCTCGGGCTGACGAAGGACGGCGAGGTCGAGCTGCCGCCGTACGAGAAACCCAAGCTGGCCGGCTGGTACGAGAAGAGCGCCGTCCCGGGGGAGAAGGGCGCCTCCGTCATCGTCGGCCACGTGGACACCAAGACCGCGCCGGCCGTCTTCTACAAGCTGCGGCACCTGCGCAAGGGCCAGCTCGTCCGCGTGGAGCGCAGCGACGGCAAGACCGTGGAGTACAAGGTCGACTCGGTCGAGCAGGTGCACAAGAACGACTTCCCGGCCAAGCGCGTCTACGTCGAGGACGGGCTCAAGCTGGTCACCTGCGGCGGAAAATTCGATTACGCCAAGGGCGAGTACGACGATAACGTCATCGTCTATGCCTCCCCCGCCTGATGCCTCCGGAGTAAGAGTTCCCTGGTCGGACGTGGCCGCGCCGGTGCGCGCCCGGGTCGAGGACCTGCTCGGCGGGCACGTGACCGAGGCCGTCACCCAGACCGGCGGCTTCTCGCCCGCCACCGCCGCGCGGCTGCTGCTCGACACCGGCCGCCGCGCCTTCGTGAAGGCGGTCGGCCCCGGCGTCAACGACCGCGCCACCGCCCTCTACCGCGACGAGGCCCGCGTGGCCGCCGCGCTGCCGCCCAGCGTCCCCGCGCCGCGCATGCTCACCTCCTTCGAGCAGGACGGCTGGGTGGTGCTGCTCTTCGAGGACGTCGACGGCCGCCCGCCGGCGATGCCGTGGCGGCGCGACGAGCTCGACCGCGTCCTGGCCGCCGCCGACGAACTCGCCGCCTCGCTCACCCCCGCGCCCATCGACGCGCCGCCCATCGCCGAGCTCTTCGGCCAGATGTTCCGCGGCTGGCGCCGGCTGCTCGAAGAGGACCACGACGGGCTCGACCCGTGGATCGCCGGCAACCTCGGCGCCCTGGCCGAGCTGGAGTCCGGCTGGGAGCGCGCCGCCGCCGGCGACACGCTCGTCCACGCCGACCTGCGCGCCGACAACGTCCTGCTCACCGACGAACGCGTCTACGTCGTCGACTGGCCCTACGCCTGCCTGGGCGCCGCCTGGTTCGACCGGCTGGCCATGCTGCCGTCCGTCGCCATGCAGGGCGGCCCCCGCCCCGGTGAGCTGCTCGCCGACCCCGACCCGGCCCTGACCTGCGTCATCGCCGCACTGGCCGGCTATTTCGTACGGCAGAGCCGCCAGCCGCCGCCACCCGGCATCCCCACCGTCAGAGCCTTCCAGGCGGCGCAGGGCGAGGTCGCCGTCGACTGGCTTCGCGAACGGACAGGATGGTCATGACGCGGGGCCGGTAGGCTCATTGTTCGTGCTGGTCCTGGCTTTCGATACCGCGACACCCGCCGTCACCGCCGCTCTCCACGACGGTGACCGCGTGCTCGCCGAGTCCACCACGGTCGACGCGCGCCGCCACGGCGAGCTGCTCGTGCCCACCATCGAGAAGGTGCTGGCCGAGGCTCGGGTACGGCTGCGCGACGTGACCGCCATCGTCGCCGGCACCGGCCCCGGCCCCTACACCGGGCTGCGGGTCGGGCTGATGACCGCCCAGGGGCTCGGCACCGCGCTCGGGCTGGCCGAGGTCTACGGCGTCTGCACGCTCGACGCCCTCGCCTACGGCACCCGCAGGGACGAGCCCTTCCTCGTGGTGACCGACGCGCGACGCAAGGAACTGTTCTGGGCCCGCTACGACGACGCGCGCACGCGGGCCGAGGGGCCGTTCGTGGACAAGCCGGCCGACATCCCGCGCGACGGGCTGCCGGTCGCCGGGGCCGACCTCTACCCGGAGGTGCTGGGGGCGGCGGTGGCGCCGCCGTACCCCTTGGCGGGGTTCGTGGCCGCGCTGGCGGCCGAGCGCATCGCGGCGGGGCAGCCGCTCGACGAGCCGCGCCCCATCTACCTGCGGCGGCCCGACGCGGTCGAGCCCAAGGCGCCCAAGAAGGTGACCGACAGGGAGCCCAGGCGGACCAGGGAGCGGGCGTGAGACTGCGGCAGATGACCGACGCGGACCTGCCCGCGGTCATGGCCATCGAGCGCGCGACGTTCCCGCTGGACGCGTGGAGCGAGGGGATGATGCGCGGCGAGCTGGCCGACCAGCCGCGTACCCGGCACTATGTCGTCGCTTTGCGCGACGACGGCGAGATCGTCGGCTACGCGGGGCTCGCCGCGGCCGGCGACCAGGCCGACGTGCAGACCATCGCGGTACTACAGGACCACCAGAGCCGCGGCATCGGCGGCGCGATGCTGACCGAACTGCTCGGCGAGGCGCGCCGGCGCGGGGCCAGGGAGATCTTCCTGGAGGTCAGGTCCGACAACCCGCGGGCCAAGGCGGTCTACGAACGGTTCGGTTTCGAGGAGATCGGCCTGCGCCGGCGCTACTACGACGACGGCACCGACGCGGTCATGATGAGAAGGAAGCTGGATGGCTGACAAGCACGAACCCCTGGTGCTCGGCATCGAGACCTCGTGCGACGAGACCGGGGTGGGGATCGTACGCGGGCACACGCTGCTGGCCAACACGATCGCGTCCAGCATGCACGAGCACGCCAGGTTCGGCGGCGTGGTGCCGGAGGTGGCCTCGCGGGCGCACCTGGAGGCGATGACGCCGGTCGTGGAGGGGGCGCTGGCCGAGGCGGGCCTGACGTTCTCCGACATCGACGCGATCGCGGTCACCGCCGGTCCGGGGCTGGCCGGGGCGCTGCTGGTGGGCGTGGCCGCCGCCAAGTCCTACTCGCTGGGCCTGGGCGTCCCCCTCTACGGCGTCAACCACCTGGCCGCCCACGTCGCCGTCGACCAGCTCGAACACGGGCCGCTGCCCAAACCCTGCATCGCCATGCTGGTGTCCGGCGGTCACTCGTCGCTTCTCCTGGTCCCCGACGTGGCCCAGGACGTGATCTCCCTCGGCTCCACCGTCGACGACGCCGCCGGTGAGGCCTTCGACAAGGTCGCCCGGGTCCTCGGCCTGCCCTTCCCCGGCGGCCCCCACATCGACCGCGCCGCCCGCGAAGGCTCCGCCACCGCGATCGGCTTCCCCCGCGGCAAGATGGACGACGGCACCCTCGACTTCTCCTTCTCCGGCCTGAAGACCGCCGTGGCCCGCTGGGTCGAGGCCCAGGAGTCGATCCACGTGCCCGACGTCGCCGCCTCCTTCCAGGAGGCCGTGGTGGACGTGCTGACCCGCAAGGCCCTTCAGGCGTGCAAGAAGTACGACGTGAAGGACCTGCTCATCGGCGGCGGCGTCGCGGCCAACTCACGGCTGCGCGCGCTGGCCCAGGAGCGTTGCGACAAGGCGGGTGTACGGCTGCGCGTGCCCCGCCCCGGGCTCTGCACCGACAACGGGGCCATGGTCGCCGCGCTGGGTTCTGACCTGGTGGCGGCCGGGATCACCCCGTCGGCGCTGGACATCCCCGCCGACTCGTCACTGCCCATCACGACCGTCCACGTGTAAGGCGACCCCCACTCCACACACCGCTTCCCACCACCTGCGCGCCCCGGGCCTCCGCGTGTTGTGAGGTTCCGGGTTCCCAGGCGTGCCGCGTTGCTGGGTTTCAGGCGCCGATTCCCTCCGGGGCTTTAGGTGTGATGCCAGGCCCGGGGGTTTCGGGTGTGACGGTCCCGGGGGCCTCAGGTGTGATGCCGGGCCCGGGGGTTTCGGGTGTGACGGTCCCCCGGGGTTTCAGGTGTGATGCCGGGTCCGGGGTTTCGGTGTGGCGGTCCCCGGGTTTTTCCGGCGCCGCGCGGTGGGGTGTTGGGCGGTGGGGTTCGGCGCCGCGCTGGACGGCGGCCAGCGCGGCGCACGGAACCCGGTCAAGAGCGGAGTTGTTACGGCGAGCACCCCGTGAGCCCTCACGACCATCGCTCGACGGACGGTCAGGGGTATGGCGGGGCGGGTAGGTGGGCTCTGCCGTAACGGCTCCGGGAGCTTTTGAGGTTTGAAAAGAGCGATCAGTCCTTGGATCGGGTGGGGCGGAGGAGCGCCTCGGCGAGGGCGAGCATGGTCTCCTCCAGGGCGCCGAGGCGCTTGGTGAGGTCGGTGGAGGCGTCGGTGACGGACTGGGTCAGCTCGTCGCGGTCCGGGCGGGCCTCGATCGTGGCCGAGAGTTCGGCGGCGGCGGTGGCCAGGCGTTCGTCGATGGCGTCGAAGCGCTTGACCTGCTCGGTCGTCTGCGAGTCGAGCAGTTCGCCCACCCGCTCGGCGATCGCCAGCGTCGCGGGGAGCTGGCCGACGCGCTGGTTGACCGCCTCGACCCGGTCGTCGACGCCCTCCAGTTGCTCGGTGCCGCGGGTGAGCTGCGTGTCGACGCCGTCGAAGCGGGCGACCACGTGCTCCTCGACCTCGCCGAGGCGCTCGTCGAGGGATTCGAAGGCGTTGTCGAGCTTGTTGAAGCGGCCTTCGGTGCGCGTGGCGGTGTCGGAGCGGTGCTGGTCGGCGGTGGCCAGCCACTCGTCGACGATGGTGACCCGCCCGTCGAGCGTCTCGAAGCGGGCCTCGACCCGGCCGTCGAGGTCGCCGATGCGCTTGCCCATGTGGTTGTCGAGGTCGCCGATGTGGGTGTCGAGCTCGCCGACGCGCTTGTCGAGGCCGACGAGACGGCTGTCGACGCCGCCGACCCTGCCGTCGATGCCGTCGAGGCGGGTGTCGATGTCGGCCAGGCACTCGTCGGCGGTCTCGATGCGGCCGTCGACGCTGGTGAGCCGGCCGTCGACGGCGATGAGGCGGCCGTCGACCCGGTCGACCCGGCTGTCGAGGCCGTCGAGGCGGCCGGACAGGCGCTCCTCCGCCGTCTCGACCCTCGCGCCGACCTGCTCGACGGCGCCCTTGAGCTCCTCGCCGACCGCGCCGATGCGGGCGGTGAGGGTGCCGGACAGGTCGGCCATGCCGCCCTCGACCCGCTCGGTGCGGCCCGTGAGCTCGCCGATGGACTTGTCGAGCCTGGTGAAGCGGTTGGCCGCCGCCTCCATGCTGGCGTTGAGCTGGCCGAGCTTCCCGGCGAAGTCGCCGAGCCGCTTGGCGATGCCCTCGGTGCCGTCGAGCACCGTCTGCAGCCGCTTGAGCGCCTCGTCGACGCTCTCGCCGACCGTGCCGACGTCCGCCCACAGGCTGGGCAGCTCGATGACGGGGCTGACGCGCTGGCTGACGTTCTCGACGCGGGCGTCGACGTTGCCGATCTGCTCGCCGACGGCGTCGACGTGGTCGCGTACCGCCTCCACGTGCTGGGCGAGCCCTTCGGCCCAGGTCGGCGGCTTGGCGGAGATGTCGTCGAGGCGGCCGCTCACGGACTCGAGCGTGCCGCTCAGCCCGCCGAGCTCGCGCTCGCGCACCTCGCGCAGCAGCCACTCCATGCCTTCGAGCCGCTGGCGGATCTCGTCGAGTACGGCCCCTTGGGTGCGCTGCTCGTAGACGTGGTCCTGGGCGGCGCGCGCGAGTAGTTCCCGCATCCTGTCGGATATGGCGGTCTGGCCGCCTGCCTGCAAAAGGGTGGTGTGATTGGAATGATCCACCGAAAGCTCCTTCACTCGCCGACGGAGTGCCGCGCAGCGGTGGGATAGGTCCGGTATGCAATGACTGAAGGAGAACGCGGTAATCCGCTATAGGGGGGAGAACTCCCGCGCGTCCACCTTAGCCTTTGGATCAAGGTCCGTCGGGGTGACTGGAAAAGATCCTGTTTTGTCATTTATGCAGGTGGGAGCCCCAGGCAGATGAGAACAAAAGGTTGGTTCATAATCCGCGTGAGGATGATTACTCCGGACTTGTCACCGGAAAGTCTCAGGTCTCGCCGCAATCGTTCGATGTCCACGGCGGAGCCGCGCTTCTTGATGGTGACATTTCCTATTTCGCGGGCCCGGAGTGCCGCCCGCAGCCGCTTCAGCGAGAACGGCAGCGCCTCGTCCACCTCGTACCTGGCCGCCCAGGGCGTGTCCACCGGCTCGTCCCCGGTGATATAGGCGATCATCGGATCCGCCAGCCGCCCGCCCACCATCTCGGCCACCTCGCCCACCAGATGGGCCCGGATCGCCGCCCCGTCCGGCTCGTAGACGTACCGCCCGAGTTCACCCACCGCGGCATGCACGCCCGTGGGCGTGAGCGTCTGCCCGCCCGGCAGCAGCGTCGCCCTGCGTCCCGCCTGCCCGGGAGTCCAGAGCGCCGCCTCCTTGACCTCCCCCTTGTACGAAACCCACTCGGCCTCGGCCGCCTCCGGTATGTACTCGTACGGAATCCCCGGCGCCACCTTCAGACACGACCCCCGGGCCCGCCCCGCCAGATCCATGACCACCGGCCAGGGCGGCGAGTAGGCCTGCGGGTCGAACGTCCTCCCCCTGGCGGTACGGCGGGCCGGATCGGCGAACAACGCGTCGTACTCCTCCGGGGCCACCTCCGCCGCGTCCCCCACCCGCACGCGTACCCGCTCCGCGACCCCCAGCGCCTCCGCGTTGGCCCGCGCGACGGCGGCGGTGAGCGGATCGAGCTCGACGGCGTCCACGTGATGTCCGGCCCGCGCGAGCTCCAGCGCGTCCCCGCCGATCCCGCAGCAGGCGTCCACCACCCGCGCGGGCCCGTGGGTCATCGAAGTCAGCCGCCGCGCCCGATGCGCCGCTACCTCGGCCCGGGTGGACTGCTCCAGCCCGTGCGGCGTGAAGTACATGAGCCGGGCGTCGTCCCCGAACTTCGCCACCGCCCGCGCCCTGAGCCCGGCCTGGGTGAGGGCGGCCGAGGTGAGCGCGCTGTCGTAGGTCTTCCTGAGCCGCGTGGCCGCCTTGACCGGATCGCTCCCGCTCAGCTCGACCGCCTCGTCCAGAGCTTTGCGGCCGCGGGGCGTCAGCAGATCGAGAAAGGCGTCGAGGTCCACGTCATCCGACGTTAGTGCACGCGGTCAGTCCAGCAGGTCGGCGATGGTGATGCTGATGGGGAAGGGGAACTGGAGCTCAAGCTTGTCGCGGAAGATGCCGATGCCTGAGTAGAAGCTCGTCGCTTCGTCGAGTTCGTAGACGTGCACGACCGGCTGGCCGCGCTCTTCCTCGATGATCCAGAAGTGCCGGATCCCGGCGCTGGCGTAGATCTTCGGCTTGACGTGGATGTCGCGATGCTCGGACTCGGGCGAGACGACCTCGACGACGAGGTGTACTTGCTTGGCGTGGAAGGCGGTGCGGGCCATGTCTCTTGAGGCGTCGGCGTCGACGACGAGCACATCAGGGTCTGGGCGCTGCCACCTGTCGATGCGGATGGTCATCTGTGTGCTCGGCCGCAGATGTGCGGGAGCCTGCGCTTTGAGCATGCCTCGAAGGTTGGAGATCACATACTCGTGGAAGTTGCGTTGGGGGGACATGAGGATGAGGGCTCCGTCAATGAGTTCGACGCGCTTGAAGAGGTCCAGCTCGCCGTTGGGCCCATCCTGCGGCAGCAGGTCGAGATCGTCGGACGTCCAGCCGCCGTCCGGCGGGTAGGGCCAGTTCGCGAGTACGTCTCTCGTACGGTCCATCGTGGCGGTCACATCACTCACTGTAACGTCGGTGTCGTCGCCGTTCGTGGTCATCGAACCACATTCTGCTGCACTTCCCTGTAAGGGAGATGTTCCCGCATTCAGAGCTCCGTGTCGCCCAGGGAGACCAGGAGTTTGCGGAGGGTTTCGGCCAGGGTCTTCTGGTCGGCGGGGGTGAGGGCGGACAGGAGCCTCGCCTCGTTGGCGACGTGGAGGGCCAGGAGGTCGCCGGCCAGGCGTTCGCCCTCCTCGGTCAGCGCCACCAGGACCATGCGGCGGTTGCTCTCCAGCGGCCAGCGCCGTACCAGGCCGCGCTCCACCAGGCGGTCCATGCGGTTGGTCAGGGCGCCGGGGCTGACCAGGGCGGAGGCGGCCAGGTCCTTCATGCACATGGTGTGCTCCGGGTTGCCGCGCAGCAATGTGGCGAGCATGTCGAACTCCCACGGCTCCAGCCCGTGCTCGGCGAAGAACTCCTTGATGCCCCGCTCCAGCAGGCGCGAGGCACGGGACAGGCGGCCCACCACGCCCATCGGGCTCACGTCCACGTCGGGGCGGGTGGCGGCCCACTGCTTCGTGATCGCGTCCACTGCGTCTCGCATGGTGCGCACACTATCAAAAATTTCGAGGTTGAAATGTTCGAGGGTCCGGGCTACTGTCCACCACGTCGAAAGTTTCGATGTCGAAGTGTTTGGGGTGGAAGAGCGATGAAGGTTCTGGTGCTGGGCGCGACGGGGTACGTCGGGGGCGCGCTCGTCGAGGAGCTCGCCGGGCGCGGTCACGAGGTCGTGGCCCTGGTACGGCCGGCCGCCGACGGGGGCAGGCGGCTGCCCGCCGTACCGGAGGAGAGGTATGGGGACCTGTCCGACGCGGCGTCGATCACCGCGGCCGTGACGCCGGACGTCGACGCGGTCGTGCACGCGGCGCAGCTCACCGGCGACGAGGGGACCGACCTTCAGGTGATCGGGGCGCTGCTCGGCGCGGGCAGGCCGGTGGTGTACGTGAGCGGCGTGTGGGTCCTCGGCGCGACCGAGGACGGGCACGAGGAGAGCGCGGCCGACCCGATCCCGATCGTGGGGTACCGGCCGAAGGTGGAGGATCTGGTGCTCGGCGCGGGCGGCGTGGTGGTACGGCCGGGGCTGGTGCACGGGCGCGGCGGCGGGATCCCGGCGATGTTGCGCGGCTGGGCGGCCGAGCGCGGGAGCGGGGTGCACGTGGGCGAGGGCGGGGAAGGATCGTCGTTCGTGCACGTGGACGACCTGGCCGAGCTGATCGCGACGGCGGTGGAGAAGGGGCGGCCCGGCGCGGTCTACCACGGGATCGCCGAGGAGCACGTGCCGCTGGCGCGGGTGGCCTCCGCCGCGGCGTGGTCGGTGGGGGTCGGCGAGGGCGTGGACGTGCTGTCATGGCCGGTGGCGGAGGCGGCGGGGGTCGTGGGCCTGCCGTTCGCCGAAGCGCTCGCGCTCAGCCAGCGTGTCAGCTCTGCGCGAACCCGTGCGGCGCTCGGATGGGCCCCCAGCAGGCCGGGTATCGTCTCCGAGCTGCGGGAAGGCTCTTACGCGCGCTGAGCCGGTTCGTGTTGACTGTCAAGCCCCTCTTGCATATGTTTCGTGTTGGCACTCTCCCCTTGAGAGTGCCAACGTGCGACGAGGCAGGTCTACCACCCGCGACGGCAGGCCCCGCTGGTCGCCTCTTCTAGATCATTCAAATCTGAAGGGGAGGTCCGATCGTGACGACCGCCACTAAGGTTCCCGTTAAGCCGCTCGGCGACCGCATTGTGGTCCAGCCGCTTGAGGCCGAGCAGACCACCGCTTCCGGCCTGGTCATCCCAGACACCGCCAAGGAGAAGCCGCAAGAGGGCAAGGTCCTCGCGGTGGGCCCGGGCAACTGGGACGAGGACGGCGACAAGCGGATTCCGCTTGACGTCTCCGAGGGCGACATCGTCCTCTACAGCAAGTACGGCGGCACTGAGGTCAAGTACGGCGGCGAGGAGTACCTCGTGCTCTCCGCCCGCGACGTTCTCGCGATCATCGAGAAGTAAGCCGGTATGTGTCGGGCCCCGGACGCAGCTCTCAGCAGAGGCGACCGGGGCTTTCGACGCTAGGAGAGGACTTTCAACCAAATGGCGAAGATCCTGGAGTTCGACGAGGACGCGCGGCGCGCTCTTGAGCGCGGCGTCAACGCCCTCGCGGACGCCGTGAAGGTAACCCTCGGCCCGCGTGGCCGTAACGTCGTCATCGACAAGAAGTTCGGTGCTCCGACGATCACGAACGACGGCGTGACCATCGCTCGCGAGGTCGAGCTGGAAGACCGCTACGAGAACCTCGGCGCCCAGCTCGCCAAGGAAGTGGCCACCAAGACCAACGACATCGCGGGTGACGGCACCACCACCGCGACCGTCCTGGCCCAGGCCATGGTCCGCGAAGGTCTGCGCAACGTCGCCGCCGGCGCCTCGCCGCTGTCGCTGAAGCGCGGGATCGACAAGGCCGCCAAGGCCATCAGCGACAAGCTGATCGCCAGCGCCCGCGAGGTCGGCGACAAGAAGGAGATCGCCAACGTCGCGACGATCTCCGCCCAGGACGCCAAGATCGGCGATCTCATCGCCGAGGCGTTCGACAAGGTGGGCAAGGACGGCGTCCTCACGGTCGAAGAGTCCAACGCCATGGGCATGGAGCTCGAGTTCACCGAGGGCATGCAGTTCGACAAGGGCTACCTGTCGCAGTACATGGTGACCGACCCCGAGCGCATGGAGGCCGTCCTGGAGGACGCCTACGTGCTGCTCACCCAGAGCAAGATCGCCTCCATCGCGGACTTCCTGCCGCTGCTGGAGCAGGTCGCGCAGACCAAGAAGCCGCTGTTCGTGGTCGCCGAGGACGTCGAGGGCGAGGCCCTGGCCGTCCTGGTCACCAACAAGATCCGCGGCACGTTCACCTCCGTGGCCGTCAAGGCCCCGGGCTTCGGTGACCGTCGCAAGGCGATGCTCCAGGACATGGCCATCCTCACCGGCGGCCAGGTCGTCGCCGAGGAGGTCGGGCTCAAGCTGGAGCACGTCGGTCTCGAGGTGCTCGGCACGGCCCGCCGCATCGTCGTCACCAAGGACGCCACCACCATCGTGGACGGCGCCGGCGACGCGCAGGCGATCGAGGACCGGGTCAAGGAGATCAAGCTCGCCATCGAGCAGTCCGACTCAGACTGGGACCGCGAGAAGCTGCAGGAGCGCCTGGCCAAGCTGGCCGGCGGTGTGTGCGTGCTGCGTGTCGGCGCCGCCACCGAGGTCGAGCTCAAGGAGAAGAAGCACCGTCTCGAGGACGCGATCTCCGCGACGCGCGCCGCGATCGAGGAGGGCATCGTCTCCGGCGGCGGCACCGCGCTGATCCACGTCGGCAAGGAGCTGGACGACCTCGGCCTCACCGGCGACGAGGCCACTGGCGTGGGCGTCGTCCGCCGCGCGCTGGTCGAGCCGACCCGCTGGATCGCCGAGAACGCCGGCCTCGAGGGCTACGTCGTCACCCACAAGGTGGCGGAGCTGGCCGCCGGCCACGGCCTCAACGCCGCGACCGGCGAGTACGGCAACCTGATCGACCAGGGCGTCATCGACCCCGTCAAGGTCACCCGCTCGGCGGTGCAGAATGCGGCGTCCATCGCCGGCATGCTGCTCACGACGGAGGCCCTGGTGGTCGAGAAGCCCGAGGAGGAGGCCCCCGCCGCCGCCGGCGGGCACGGTCACGGCCACGGCCACTGATCGTTTCTCCTGGATCGTCACCTCCCGAGGCCGCCAAGGCCCGCTGAGGTCGCCACGGCCCGCACCGCTCGCCGGTGCGGGCCGTTTCGCGTCCGTGGGGGCCGTTTCCCGTGTGTGCGGGCTGTCTTCGTGCGTTCCGTTTCCCGTGCGTGCGGTCCTCTGTGCGTGCTGTCTTTCAGGGCTTGGGTCCGTTTTCTTGCGGTCCGCTTTGAGGGGGTGCGTCGGCGGTGGGAGCGGTCGTTCGGGCTGAGGGGCGGGTTCTCGGGGTGGGCGTCTGTGCTGGGGACGCCCCTGGCGGGGCTGGGGTGCGTTCTGCGGTCCTTCCGTTACGGCCCAGCCGTCCTACCCCCACCCGCCGCACAGGGCCGGGCTCCGTCCAGGGTGACGCTCCTCCGGTGATGCGGGGCCGGGCGCCGTTACGCGCGCATCGTGCCCGCCTGGGTGGTTTATGCCTTTGTGCGAGTTTTTATGGGCATGAGGCGTATGTAGCGCATGAGGCCCGGTGGGCGATCTCATGCGTAGGGGCGGCGGCCGGTGGATGTCCAGATGTGGAAAGTTGGGTTATTGCGGTAAACCAACCTATGGAGTAAAGCGTCTCGCGCCCGTGACAATTTTCGCGCATTTCGGGGAATCTGGTGAAATATTCCGACTCCATAGAAAGGCTTAGTGTGGTCGTCCGATTACGGGTAGTTATCGTCTCTTCAATGTGACCAATCCGTAGCCGTTCGCCATGACGACAGGCCGGACCAGGGCGGGCATCATGCCTAACGTGAGCGAGGGAAGCGTCGCCGACGCCAAAATTGGGGTAAGGCTCGCGTCGAGACTTCCGGCACGGACGGATGACTCCGACCTAAGAGAACTGACGAGCCTCGCCGTTGCGGGCGATCGTTCTGCGATCGAATCCCTGCTCGGCGAGTTGCGGCCGATGGTGGTGCGCTATTGCCGCGCCCGGCTGGGCCGGGTTTCCGGGCAATATCACATTGCAGATGACGTGGCCCAGGAGGTCTGCATCGCGGTGCTGTCCGCACTGCCGCGCTACCGGGACATGGGCCGGCCCTTCGCCTCCTTCGTCTTCGGCATCGCCTCGCACAAGGTGGCCGACGCGTTGCGGAGTTCGGTGCGCTCCGCCGTACCCACGCAGGATCTTCCTGACGGGCCCGACGAGGGCCCGGGACCGGAAGAGACCGTGGTCCGCTACATCGAGGTCGAGCACGCGCGCAGGCTGCTGGCCCGGCTGCCCGCCAACCAGCGCGAACTCCTGCTGCTGCGGGTGGTGTCAGGACTGTCGGCCGAAGAGACCGGTAATGTACTCGGCATGTCACCAGGAGCGGTCCGCGTCGCCCAGCATCGGGCGCTGGCCAGGTTGCGGCAGATGGCCGAGCTGGAGTCGGCTTGACGCCGGAGGAACACGTGGAGGGCGCGGTCGCGTACGGCGACCGGACGCCCCCGAGCTCAACCGGCCCGTCGCCCCACGTCCCGGCCGATCCGTCATCCGGCGGCTCGGCCCGTGTGACGGCTGACGGACCTTCTCCCAAGCTCTCGGATGGTCCTGTGCCCGAAGGCTTGTCGGTACGTGGGGGTTCGGCGGCTGCGGATTCCGCTGCGGCCGGCAGGTCTTCTGGGCCGGAGGAGTCCGTCTTGCCGGGGGCCGAGCCCTGTGGGGCGGTGGCCGACAAGGGGGCATCCGCGGCGGTCGGGGAGCGGGTGTCTTGTGCTCTGGCGGATTCCGTGGAGTCGGCGGCCGGGGAACGGCAGCCTGGCAGGGCGGTGGGCGGGGAGTGGGAGCTTCAAGGGTTGACGGCTGAGGAGCAGACGGACGCGTTTCTGGATGCTCTGGCGCTCGGGTATCAGCCTGACGCGACGGATCCGGCGCTACGGCTGCTGGCGGCGTTGCGGCAAGACCTCGACGATCAGCGGCGCTCTTCGGTGTCCATGACGCCGTCGACGTAGCCCCTCGCGTACTCCCAGGTCACGTAGTCGGCGGGGTCGGGGTGGAAGGCGGGCTCGTGTACCTGCGGGCGGCCCTTGTCGATCATCTGGCGGAGGTTGCCGCGGAGCAGTTCCCAGTCGAAGAAGTGCTGTTCGCCGCATTCCGGGCAGTCGAGGACCAGTCCGAGGACGCCCTGAGGCTCCAGCAGCGAGCGAAAGACTTCCACGTCGGCGAGGTCGGTGATGGCCTCGTCGCGCTCGGCCGCCGTCAGCGGCTCCGGGTCGTCGAATTCGCCCATGGCCGAGGAAGGATCGTTCGGATCGTCCGCGAACGGGTCGCGGGGGACGTCTTCCAGCACCTTTCCACCATAGTGACCTAACGCAGCCTGGGCACTAATAAGCACCGCACCGACCCCTTGTGCCGCATTCACCCCGGGACCACAGCTCCCGAAATACCGGCAAACTCCCTGCCAAAGCCCTGGCCAGGCCCCGGGTCCACCTTCCCGACCACGCTGAGGTCCGCTGGTTCGGCCCTCCGGGTTCGGGGCCCGCCGCCTTGGGCCGGCCGGCTCGGGTCGGCTGCTCGGATCGGGCTGTGCCCGGGCTGCTTGTCGGACGGCGCTTCGAGGTGGCCGCCTCGGGTTGGTCGGCCGGAGTGGGCTGCGCTCGGGTGGGTTGTGCTCGGCCGCTTGCCGGTGCCTCTGAGCTCACCGCGCGGGTGCCCGGGGCCGCTGCTTCGCCGCGTGGGTGCGCTGAGGTGTGCCGGCCGGGGTCCGGGACGGTGGCGCGGGTGATACCGGGGGTGAGGGGCGGGGCCGTACCGGAAAGGTGGGGTTAGCCGAGCCAGCCGCGGCGGGAGGCTTCGACGCCGGCGTGGAAGCGGGACTGTGCCCCCAGTTCGGCCATCGCGTCGGCGAAGCGGGCGCGGACGGTGCGGACCGAGACGCCGAGGTGGCGGGCGATCGAGTCGTCGCACATGCCCTGCGCGGCCAGCCGCAGCACCTGGACCATGCCGTCGCCCCGCCGCCCCCACGGCAGGGGTACGGAGCGGCTCCACAGTTCCTCGAAGAGCGAGCGCAGGACGCCGACCACGATGGGCGCGCGGACGAGGTAGAAGTTGTAGGCGTGGTCGGGCAGGCCGCCGCCCCACAGCGCGGGCAGGCCGGCGGCTTCGGGGCCCGCGGTCATGAACCAGCTGGGCACCCGGTCGAGCGTGCGGACCCTTCCGCCGGACTCCAGCAGGCGCGTGAGCTGGTCGCGGACGCCTGGCAGGGCCAGGGTGGTCACCGGGATCACCGCGCGCATGCTGAGCAGGCGGCGTCGCTGGGCGTCGATCCAGGGGTCGGCGAACTTGTGGACGAAGTCGGTCATGGTGCGTTCGTCGGGGATGGCGATCAGCAACTCCAGCGGAGGAGCCTGTACGGCCATGCCGACCACGCTCTCGTAGAGCACGTCGGCCCCGCTGACCAGTTCGACCGGGAAGGGGCCGCTCTGGTAGTGGCGGCCGGCGTCGTAGTCGTGGATGAGGCCGCGGATCGAGCCCAGGGCGGAGTCGATGCGCCGGCTCTCCTCGGCCAGCCGGTCCAGTCGTTCGGCGATCAGC
The DNA here is from genome assembly GCF_042740555.1 of Nonomuraea sp. NPDC059007. Classification (NCBI taxonomy): domain Bacteria; kingdom Bacillati; phylum Actinomycetota; class Actinomycetes; order Streptosporangiales; family Streptosporangiaceae; genus Nonomuraea; species Nonomuraea sp. NPDC059007. Next base: position 373,873 of record NZ_JBHYJD010000002.1, read on the forward strand.
CGGCCGAGGGCGGCGGCCGGGTGCCGGGCGAGGTACTCGCCGGACCGCTCGTCCACCACGCCCAGCCGGACGAGGTCCTCAAGCTGCCTGCCGACCCTGTCGGCGGGGCCGTCCATGGCCTCGGCGAGCTCGGCCAGCGTGGCGCGGTGCAGGCGTAGGACCGCGGTGTACAGCGCGGTCTGTGCCGGGTCGAGGCCCAGCGTCTCGAGTGGATCGGAAACGGTGGTGGGCTCGTTACGCATGTGGGGGGCTCCGTAGGGGGGACACGGGCGTGCGGCGAGGATAACCCGGCACCGGACCTCTGTCCGGGTGTTGCTCTGACTCCTTCGGCGGGGGTGCAACTTCGTGCAATTGCACGTTTTCACATTGCGGTGTGCCCATGAGTAACGCAGGCTTAACCCAGCGTCGGCATCAAGGGTCGGGCGACGCGGCCATCAGGACGCGGAGGGGGGTTCGGTGGCGTAGAGCGCGTCCGACCAGATGCCGGTGGCCGGAGGAACCGGGCGGATCACCGACCGGCCGGTTCCTCCGGCACTTTTGTGCCTCTCCGGGGGCGCCGGGGAGACGGCGGTCCGTGGGGGTCATCGTCCCCCCGGCGCATTCTCACCCCCATCTTGCGGACCCGCGCGGTTCCGTTTGCAGGCAGGCCCTAAACTTGTCGCATCAGCGCATAGGCAGGAGGGGGCCGCAGCATGTCCAAATTCACCCAAACGGGGTTGACCTTCGATGACGTGCTGCTCGTGCCGGGATATTCGGATCTCCAACCGGGGGAAGCGGAGACCGTCACACAGCTGTCGCGCAACATCACGCTCGCCATCCCGCTGGTCTCCGCGGCCATGGACACGGTGACAGAAGCGCGCATGGCGGTGGCCATGGCCCGGCAGGGCGGCATCGGCATCCTGCACCGCAACCTGTCGATCGAGGAGCAGGCCCAGCAGGTCGACCTGGTCAAGCGGTCGGAGGCCGGGATGGTGACGAATCCGGTCACCTGTACTCCGGACGACACACTGGCCGACGTCGAGAGGCTGTGCGCGACGTACCGGATCTCGGGCGTGCCCGTGACCGACCGCGACGGCATCCTCGTCGGCATCGTCACCAACCGTGACATGCGCTTCGAGACCGACCAGAGCCGCCCGGTGCGCGAGGTCATGACGCCGATGCCGCTGGTGACCGCGCCGGTGGGCGTGTCGCGTGACGACGCCTTCTCGCTCCTGCGCAACAACAAGATCGAGAAGCTGCCGCTGATCGACGGCGACGGCCGGTTGCGCGGGCTCATCACGGTCAAGGACTTCACCAAGAGCGAGCAGTACCCGCTGGCTACCAAGGACGCGGGCGGCCGCCTGGTCGTGGGCGCGGCCGTGGGCGTGGGCCCCGACGCAGAGCTGCGGGTCAAGGCGCTGATCGAGGCCGGAGTCGACGTCGTCGTGGTGGACGTGGCCCACGGCCACTCCAAGGGGCTGGCCGACATGATCGCCACGGTCAAGGCCAACAGCAAGGTCGACGTGATCGGCGGCAACATCGCCACCAGGGCGGGCGCGCAGATGCTCGTCGACGCGGGCGCCGACGCGGTCAAGGTGGGCGTGGGCCCCGGCTCGATCTGCACCACCCGCGTCGTGGCCGGGGTGGGCGCGCCGCAGGTCACCGCGATCCATCAGGCCTCGCTTGCCTGTGGTCCCGCGGGGGTTCCGGTGATCGGCGACGGCGGCCTGCAGTACTCGGGCGACATCAGCAAGGCCATCGCGGCGGGTGCCGACGCGGTCATGCTGGGTTCGCTCCTGGCCGGGTGCGAGGAGTCCCCGGGCGAGCTGATCTTCATCAATGGCAAGCAGTTCAAGTCCTACCGCGGCATGGGTTCCCTCGGCGCGGTCCGCAACCGCGAGCGCGGCGGCATGTCCTTCAGCAAGGACCGCTACGCGCAGGCGGACGTGGGCGGCGAGGACAAGTACATCCCCGAGGGCATCGAGGGCCAGGTGCCCTACCGCGGCCCGGTCTCGGCGGTGGCCCACCAGCTGGTGGGCGGTTTGCGCCAGGGTATGTGGTACTCAGGATGCCGCACGATCGCGCAGATGCACTCCGACTGCGAGCTCATGCCGATCACCGCGGCGGGCCTCAAGGAGAGCCACCCGCACGACATCCAGATGACCGTTGAGGCTCCCAACTACCACAGAAGGTAAAACATGACTCAGGTGGAGATCGGCCGGGGCAAGACGGGCCGCCGGGCGTACGCGCTCGACGAGATCGGCCTCGTGCCCTCGCGGCGTACCCGTGACCCGGAAGAGGTCTCGATCGCCTGGCAGATCGACGCTTACCGGTTCGAGCTGCCTGTCGTGGTCGCGCCCATGGACAGTGTCGTCTCGCCGGCGACCGCGATCGAGATCGGCCGCCTCGGCGGCCTGGCGCCGCTCGACCTCGAAGGGCTCTGGACTCGTTACGAGGACCCGTCGCCGCTGCTGGAGGAGTGCGCCGCGCTCGACTCGGCCGCGGCCACCAAGCGGCTCCAGGAGATCTACGCGGCGCCGATCAAGGAAGAGCTGATCGGCCGGCGTATCGAGGAGATCCGCGCCTCGGGCGTCACCGCCGCCGTGCGCCTGTCGCCGCAGCGCACCGTGCAGTACCACAAGACGGTCATCGACGCGGGCGTCGACATCTTCGTCATCCGCGGCACCACCGTCTCGGCCGAGCACGTCTCGGGCAAGGCCGAGCCGCTCAACCTCAAGCAGTTCATCTACGAGCTCGACGTCCCGGTGATCGTCGGCGGCTGCGCCACCCACACGGCGGCGCTGCACCTCATGCGGACCGGCGCGGCCGGCGTGCTGGTCGGCTTCGGCGGCGGCGCCTCCCACACCACCCGCAACGTGCTGGGCGTGGCGGTGCCGATGGCCACGGCCATCTCCGACGTGGCCGCCGCCCGCCGCGACTACATGGACGAGTCCGGCGGCCGGTACGTGCACGTGATCGCCGACGGCGGCATGGGCACCTCCGGTGACATCGCCAAGGCGATCGCCTGCGGCGCCGACGCGGTCATGGTGGGTTCGCCGCTGGCCAGGGCGGCCGAGGCGCCGGGCCACGGGTTCCACTGGGGCTCGGAGGCCCACCACCCCGACCTGCCGCGCGGGCGGCGGGTGGAGTTCGGCACGGTGGGCACGTTGGAGCAGATCCTCCACGGTCCCTCCAGCGTGGCCGACGGCTCGATGAACCTCATGGGCGCGCTGAAGCGCACGATGGCCTCCACCGGCTACTCCGACATCAAGGAGTTCCAGCGCGTGGAGGTCGTGGTCGCGCCGGTGCAGCGCTGACGTCCGCGACACGAAGGACCCGCCCCCTCGGGGTGCGGGTCCTTTTCCGTGTACGGCTAGCCACGGGTGAACCAGGTGACCTGGGCCCCGTTGTCGAAGCTCTCGCGATGGGTGGGCGTGAACAGCGTCGGGTCGAAGCCGCCGGAGAAGGCGGCCACGCCGTCGCCGGCCACGACCGGGTAGCTCTTGATGATCAGCTCGTCGATCTCCGGGAGCACGCTGGCCGCGATCTTGCCGCCGCCGGCCAGCCAGACGTCCATTCCGGTGTCCTCGGCCTTGAGGCGCCTGACCAGCCCGATGGGGTCCTCGGTGACCAGCTCGACGGTGGGGTCGTCGATCTTTCCCAGGGTGGTGGAGACGACGTACTGGCGCAGGTGGGCGTACGGGCTGGTGACATTGATCTCCAGGGCGGGGTCGTAGGTGCCGCGGCCCATCACGAGGGTGTCGAAGCGCTGGTTGGGTGTGCCTTCGAGGCCGACGTGGGCGCGTACGTGCGTGGGCAGGGTCTCGGGGTAGCGGGCGTTGATCCAGGCCGACATCTGGTCGGAGAGCGGGTAGAAGTCCCACTGGTTGGCGGGGCCGGCGATGTAGCCGTCGATGGAGACGCCGACGTAGTAGACAAGCTTTCGCATCTTTAACTCCGTGTGTAGTACTCTGTTTGAAGTGGTTTCAACGTAGTACTACAGATGGAGTGGTGTCAAGTGCGGAAGAATCCGGAGCGGCGGCAGGCGTTGGTCGACGCCGCCATCGAGGTGCTGGCCAAGGAGGGGGCGCGCGGGCTGACGTTCCGCGCGGTCGACGCGGCGGCCGAGGTGCCGACGGGCACCGCGTCCAACTACTTCAGCAGCCGCGACGACCTGCTGACCCAGGCCGGCGGGCGCATCTACGAGCGGCTGCTGCCCGACGACGAGACCATGGCCCTGGCCGACGTGGGGGGCCAGGATCGCGCGCACTTCGCCCGGCTCATGCACGAGCTGGTCGACCGGGTCATGGCCTTCAACACCGGCTTCCTGGCGCTGCTCGAACTGCGCCTGGAGTCCACGCGCCGCCCCGAACTGCGCGAGGTCGTCACCAAGCGCATCCGCGCCGACGTGGATCAGAACATCGCCAATCACGTGGCCTCCGGCCTGCCGGGCGACTCCATGACGGTGGTGACGCTGATGCTCGCGCTCAACTGGCTGATCATGGAACGGCTGACGCTGCCCGAACTCTTCTCCGAGCAGGAGGCGCACGAGCTGGTCGACGTGCTCGTGGAGCGCCTGATCGGCCGTTGACAGTTTATTGGATAGTGCTACTATCTAATCATGATGACTCCTTGGGTGCCGGGACCCGCTGCCGGTCACACGGGCGACGTGCAGGTGATGGCCTCCCGGTTCGAGCTGAAGAGCCTGGCCCAGGTGCCCGGGTTCCTGCTCCAGGCGATGCGGATGCTGTTGCAGGCCCGGCGTAGCGCGGGGGCGGTGGGGGCCACGTTGAAGGCGGCGCCGTTCAGGAAGACCTTCTGGACGTTGTCGGCGTGGACGGACCGCGCGGCGCTCGGCGCGTTCGCCGGGGCGCAACCACATCGCGGCATCGTCCAGGCGTACAAGAGCGGCATGGCGGCATCGACGTTCGAGTTCTGGACGGCCGCCGCCCCCGCCGGTTGGGACGAGGCGCACGAACGCCTCAAGGACGAAGTGGCAGGGTGACGCGCACGCTCAGGCCGCCCTCGGGCGGCGCGCTGAGGTCGAGCGTGCCCTGGTGGGCCTCGACGATGGCGGCCACGATCGACAGGCCGAGACCGAGGCCGTCGCCCGAGGCCCGCCGCCCCGGCTCCAGCCGCCGGAACGGCTGCACCAGCATCGGAACCTGCTCGGACGGGATCACCGCGCCGGAGTTCGTGACGCGGAGGGTGGCAGCGGCGCCGTTCGCGCCGGTCTCCACCGTGATCCGGCCACCCGGCCCGGTGTACGTCACGGCGTTGCCGACCAGGTTCGCGACCAGGCGTTCCAGGAGGGCGCGGTCACCGGAGACCGGCGCGGGAGCCAGGGTCGCGCGGACGCCCGGATGGCCCAGGAACGGCTCCGCGACGGCGGCCAGGTCGAGCGGCTCCCGCCGCCCAAGGCCCTGCTGGCCGCGGGCCAGTGTCAGGAGCGCCTCGATGAGCCGCTCCTGGTGCCGTCCCGCGGCCAGCAGCCTTTCCAGTACGGCCCGCAGCGCCACCACGTCGGCGTCCGGATCGGCCAGCGCCACCTCGGCCATCGCGCGCTGAAGGGTCAGCGGCGTGCGCAGCTCGTGCGAGGCGTTGGCCACGAAGCGGCGCTGCGCGGTGAAAGCCGCGTCGAGCCGGTCGAGAAGCTCGTCGAAGGTGTCGGCCAGCTCCCTGAGCTCGTCGTCTGGTCCGGTCGCCGACAGGCGGCGGTCCAGCCGGTCGGCGGTGATGCGGCGTACCGTCGCGGTCATCACCCCCAGCGGCCGCAACGCCCGCCCGGCGACCAGCCACCCCAGCCAGAGGGAGGCCACGGCCATGGCGCCCAGCGCGATCAGCGAGTTGACCAGCAGGCGCTTGGACATGACCGGTTCCCGGAGGACGCCCAGCGCCGGTTCCCGGACGGTCACGGCCGCCGAGACCCCGCCGACCGGCAGGACGGGGGCGGCCGGTGGGCTGGGGAAGGGAGAGTGCTCGACCAGGAGATAGGTGAGCCCGACCAGAAGCGCCCCGGCCAGGACGAACAGGCCGCTGTAGAGCGCGGTCAGGCGGAATCGCACGGTCCTCATATGCGGTATCCGGCCTGGGGGATGGTTTCGATCAGCGGAGGGTCGCCGAGTTTGCGGCGCAGGCGGCTGATCGTCACCTTCACCGTCTGCGTGAACGGGTCGGCGAACTCGTCCCAGCCGCGCTCCAGCAACTGCTCCGCCGAGACGACCGCGCCCTGCGCGGCCAGCAGCAGCTCCAGCACCGCGAACTCCTTCGGGCTCAGCGTCAGCCGGCGTCCGTCGCGAGTGGCGACCCGCGTGGACGGATCCAGCCTGAGCCCACCGCGAACCAGCACTGGCGGCAACGCGGGCCACGCCCGCCTGGCAAGCGCGCGTACCCGGGCGACCAGCTCGGCGAAGGCGAACGGCTTCGGCAGGTAGTCGTCGGCGCCGATGCCCAGGCCGGTGACGCGGTCGGAGATCGTTCCCGCCGCGGTGAGCATGAGCACCCGCGCGGGCGAGCCGCCGTCCGCGAGCGTCCTGCAAACCTCGTCGCCGTGTACGCCGGGCAGGTCGCGATCCAGGACCACCACGTCATAGGCGTTGGCCGCCGCGCGTTCCAGCGCCGCGTGGCCGTCGAAGACCACGTCCACGGCCATGCCCTCGCGCCGCAGCCCGGCGGCGACCGTCAGGGCCAGTTCCTCGTGGTCCTCGACCATCAGCACCCGCATGATGCCCCAGAATGCCCCGCATCCGGTTACAGCCGGGTAACCGCGGAGGTTCCCGCCCCGCAACCGCCGCTCCGGTTGCCTGGTGCCAGCGCAACCGAACCGGAGGACACCATGCTGGGATCCACCCTGAAAGTCGTGGCCGTGACCGCGGCCGTGATCGCCACCACCGTGGCCGCGCCCCGGCCCCCCGCCGTCGCCCCGCCCGCTCACGACGGGGTGAAGGCGTTCACGGAGTGCGTGCGCTCGCAAGGCCTGCCCGAGTTCCCCGAGGTCATCGTCTCGGAGGAGGAGCTGGTCACAAGCCGGTGAGAACCCGGCTGGGGTGCACGCCACAGACGCCGCCGGGCAAGGGTGGGCCGGTTTCGGGGGCCAAGAATTCGGGTCTCAGGGGGACGACGTGGGCCGTTGCGGTGGGGACCACGTCCGACGTGAGAAGCGATCCCCACGATCGGGGCGCGCGCACGACGGCGGGTGGCGGTGGGGCGGCTTGCCGTAACGGATAGGCGCTCGAAGAGAGGGCGAGGCGTGAACCAAGCGTCAGGCGCGGATCACCTTGACGCCCGCTTCGGAGAGTTGGTCGAAGAGCGCGTCGGAGAGTTGTTCGTCGGTGACGAGGGTGTCGATCTCGGACAGGGGGCAGATGCGGGCGAAGGCGCGTTTGCCGATCTTGGATGAGTCGGCGACCACCACCACCTGGGCGGCGCGGCTGGCGAGCAGGTGGTTGACGCTGGCCTCGCCCTCGTGGTGGGCAGAGGCGCCGAGTTCGGCGTCGAGCGCGTCCACGCCGAGGAACGCCGCGTCGAGGGTGACCTGGTCGAGGACGCCTCCGGCCAGCGGGCCGATGAGTTCGTAGGACTGCTGGCGGGCCACTCCGCCGGTCACCACGATCTTGACGTGCTGGCGGACGGTCAGTTCCGAGGCGATGTTCAGCGCGTTGGTGACGATGGTGAAGCCCGACTCCAGCGTCGAACGAGTGGCCAGCGTGCGGGCCAGTTCCGAGGTGGTGGTGCCGCCGTTGAGGCCGATGACGGCGCCGGGGTTGACGAGTTCGGCGGCGGCCGCGGCTATGCGGTGCTTCTCGTCGGCGTGCCGGGCGGTCTTGTAGCGCAGCGGCAGGTCGTAGCTGACGCTCTGGGCTACGGCCCCGCCCCGCGTGCGCATGAGCATCTGCTGCTGGGCGAGCTGGTCGAAGTCGCGGCGGATGGTGGCGGTGGAGACCTCGAGCGCCTGGGCGGCTTCCTCTACGGAGAGACGGCCCTCCTGGGCGAGCAATTCGAGAATCGCGTTCCATCTGTCATACCTGGACACGATTTGCCTCCTGGGTGATCCGTCAGGAGCAAGCGTGGCACAACCAGGGAGGTCAGAGCGAACAGTGCAGTTTCCTGCTCCATTCTGGTATAAAAAACGCAGAAACAATCAACTCTGGGGAGGTAAGTGGTGACCACCCACACCGAGGCAGAGATCGCATCTCAGCCCGACTGCTGGCGCCGTGCCGTCGAGAACGTTCCCGTCGACGCGCTGCCGCGACCGGGAGAGCGCGTCGCCGTCGTCGGCTGCGGGACCTCCTGGTTCATCGCGATGGCCTACGCCACGCTGCGCGAGCGGGCCGGGCTGGGCGAGACGGACGCGTTCGCCGCCTCCGAGGCGCCCACGGGACGCCGCTACGACCGCGTGCTCGCCCTCACCCGCTCCGGCACCACCACCGAGGTGCTTGAGCTGCTCGGCAAGCTCGGCGACACCAGGACCACGGCGATCACCGCCGACCCGAACACCCCGATCATGAGCGCGGCCGAGCAGGTGATCGTGCTCGACTACGCCGACGAGAAGTCCGTCGTGCAGACCCGCTTCGCCACCACCCAGCTCGCCATGCTCCGCGCGAGCCTCGGCGAGGACCTCACGAAGGCGATCGCCGACGTCGCGGAGGCGGTCGCCGCGCCGCTGCCCGATCAACTGGTCGAGGCCGAGCAGTTCAGCTTCCTCGGCTCCGGCTGGTCGGTGGGCCTGGCTCAGGAGGCGGCGCTGAAGATGCGCGAGGCGTCGCGGTCGTGGACCGAGGCGTACCCGGCCATGGAGTACCGCCACGGCCCGATCAGCATCGCCGGGCCCGGCCGGGTCACCTGGATGCTCGGCGCCGCCCCGGAAGGGCTGCGTGAGCAGGTCGAGGCCACCGGGGGCGGGTTCTTCGAGTCCGAGCTGGACCCGATGGCCGAACTCGTCCGCGCCCAGCGCGTGGCCGTCGCGCGCGCCTTCGCCCGTGGGCTCAACCCGGACGAGCCCCTGCACCTCACGCGATCTGTGATCCTTTCTTCATGAGCATCACAGCATCCGTCACTCTCTCCGACGCCCGCATCGTGAGCCCCGAGGGGGTTCACGACGGGTGGCTGACCATCGAGGACGGCCGGGTCACGCACGTCGGCCAGGGTCCGGCTCCGCGTGACGGTCACAGTCTTGGCGGACGCCACGTCGTGCCCGGGTTCGTGGACATCCACAACCACGGCGGTGCGGGCGGCTCCTTCCCGACCGGCGACCAGGAGACCGCGCGCGACGCGATCGCCCTGCACGGGAAGCACGGCACCACCACGATGGTGGCGAGCCTGGTCAGCGGGCCTGTGACCGGTCTCGCCGCCGCGGCCGCCTCGCTGGCCGACCTGTGTGACGACGGGCTGCTGGCCGGGATCCACTTCGAGGGTCCCTACATCTCCAAGGACCGCTGCGGCGCGCATGACCCGGCCGCGCTGCGCGATCCGTCGCCGGGGGAGTTCGCCGGGCTGGTGAAGGCCGGGCGCGGGCATGTGCGCATGGTCACCATCGCCGCGGAACTGCCCGGCGCGCTCGACACCATCCGCGAGGCCGTCGGCTCCGGCGTGATCGCCGCCATCGGGCACAGCGATGCGACGTTCGAGCAGACGCAGGCCGGGATCGAGGCGGGCGGCAGCGTCGCCACCCACCTGTACAACGCGATGCCCGCGCTGGGCCACCGCGCCCCCGGGCCGATCGCCGCGCTGCTGGAGGACGAGCGGGTGACCGTCGAGCTGATCAACGACGGGGTGCACGTGCACCCGGCGATGATCAAGCTGGCGTTCGACGTCGCGGGGCCGGGCCGTACCGCGCTCATCACCGACGCCATGATGGCCACCGGCCTGTCCGACGGCGTCTACAAGCTCGGCAACATGGACGTGAACGTGGCCGGTGGCGTGGCCAGGCTGGCCACCGACGGCACGATCGCGGGCAGCACGCTCACCATGGACGTCGCCTTCCGGCGCGCGGTGCGGATGGCCGGGCTCACGTTGCCCGAGGCGGTGAGCGTGACCTCGGCGACCCCGGCACGCGTGCTCGGACTGTCGGACCGGCTCGGCACGATCGCCGCGGGCAAGTTCGCCGACCTGGTGGTGCTCTCCTCCGACCTTGAGGTGGAGGGCGTGATGCGGCGCGGAATCTGGATCACGGAGCCCTGATGATCGTCACTGTCACCCTCAACGCCGCCCTGGACACCACCTACCGGGTCGGGGCCGTGGACTGGGACGGCGTCAACCGCGTCTCGGCGGTTCACCGGCGGGCGGGTGGCAAGGGCGTCAACGTGGCCCGCGTGCTGGCCGCCCTCGGTCACGACGTGCTGGCGGTGGGCCTCGCGGGCGGCCCGACCGGCCAGGCCGTCCTGTCCGACCTGGACTCCGCCGGGCTCGCGCACGCCTTCACGCCGATCGCGGGCGAGTCCCGCGCCACACTGGTCATCTCCGCCCACCCCGACGATCCGCCTGCCGCGGAAGATCCGTCGGGCGGGGGAGATCCGTCGGGCGGGGGAGATCCGTCGAGTGCGGGTGGTCTGTCGGGTGCGGGAGGTTTTGCGGGTACGGCGGTGCCCGCCGCGGGCCGGACAGCGTTGTTCAACGAGCCGGGGCCCGAGGTGACACCCGACGAGCTGCGAAATTTCGTGATGTCGTATGAAGCGCGGGTCAAAGCGGCCGATGCGGTCGTGATCTCGGGGAGTCTGCCCCGAGGTGTGCCTGCCGACTTCTATGCCACGCTGGCCCTGATCGCCGCCCGCCACGGCGTGCCCGCCATCGTCGACGCCGACGGTGAGCCGCTGCGCCACGCCCCCACCGGACGGCCCACGATCGTCAAGCCCAACCACGAGGAGCTGGCCAGGGCGGTACCCGGCGGCACCCCGGCCGAAGGCGCCCAGGCCCTGCGCTCCCGTGGCGCCGAGTCGGTGGTCGTCTCCATGGGCAAGGACGGGCTGCTGGCCGTCACGCCGGAGGGGGACTTCCGGGCCCGCATGCCGTACACGGTGGCGGGGAACCCGACGGGCGCGGGCGACGCGCTCGTGGCCGGGCTGGCACTGGGTTTGGTCGAGGCGGCCGCCTGGCCGGAACGACTGCGCCGAGCCGCTGCCCTCGGCGCCGCCGCGGTCGCCGCCCCGGTAGCAGGCGACTTCGACCACAACGTCTACACCGACATCCACCCAAAAATCGACATTTCCTAACCCACACCCGCCCCAGCAAACGGCCCCGGTTCCTGCCGGGACATCCCGATCTGAAGGAGCCCGTCATGCCCCTCGCCGGAATCGGCGACATCATTGCCAGCTCCCCCGCCGGCGTCGGCGCGTTCAACGTGATCCAGCTGGAGCACGCCACCGCCATCGTGGCCGGCGCCGAGGCCCTGGGCCTGCCGGTGGTCCTGCAGATCAGCGAGAACTGCGTCCGCTACCACGGCGCCCTCGCGCCCATCGCCCGCGCCTCGCTGGCCGTGGCCGAGCTGGCCAAGGTGCCGGTGGCCGTTCACCTGGACCATGCCACGCGGCGTGACCTGGTGGAGGAGGCGGTGGAGCTGGGGATCGGGTCGGTGATGTTCGACGCCTCGGCGCTGCCCGACGAGGAGAACGTGCGGGTCACGGCCGAGGTGGCGGCGTACTGCCATGAGCGGGGTGTCTGGGTGGAGGCCGAGCTCGGCGAGGTCGGTGGCAAGGACGGCGTGCACGCGCCCGGCGCGCGCACCAAGCCGCACGAGGCGGTCGACTACGTGGCCCGTACCGGCGTGGACGCCCTGGCCGTCGCGGTCGGCAGCTCGCACGCCATGACCACGAAGGACGCCGTCCTCGACCTGGGCCTGATCGCCGAGCTGCGCGCGGCGGTGCCGGTCCCGCTGGTGCTGCACGGCTCGTCGGGCGTGCCCGACGAGACCCTGAGCGCGGCGGTACGGCAGGGCATGAAGAAGATCAACATAGCCACGCACCTCAACAAGGCGTTCACCGGCGCGGTCCGCGACTACCTGGCCGGCGACGAGAAGGTGGTCGACTCCCGCAAGTACCTCAAGGCCGGCCGCGAGGCGGTGGCCCGCGAGGTGACGCACCTGCTGAGGGTGCTCACGACTCCCGCATGAACCGGAGGAACTCCTGAGGGTCGTCCAGCCAGGGGAAATGCCCGGCGCCTGGCTGGACGGCCATGACCCCGCGCGGGAACAACCTGGCCAGCTCCCGCACGACCTCGGGCATGGCTCCCATGTCGTACTCACCGGCCAATAGGCGCACCGGCCCCTCGAAGTCGCCCAGGGCGGCCCGCGTGGACGGCGGGTCGAAGGCGTCCTGGCCGTAGACGCGCGCGGCCTCGTCGTTGCGCAGCGCGTCCTCGGCGGCGACGCGGGCACGGGCGGCCTCGTCCCAGCGTCCCCAGGAGAACGGCGCGATGGCCGGCCAGTCGCCGGGCCCGCCGCGGCCTTCGGTGATGTTCACCAGCGCGGCATAGGCGCCGGCGAACCAGGGCTCGTCCCTCCTGAGCATGGCGAACTCGCGCCGCCGCGCCCCCGACGGCATCAATCCGACCGCGTACACGCTGGGCGTGACCAGCGTCAGCGACCGGACGCGCTCGGGGTGGCTGGCGGTGTAGAGGACCGCGAGGTTGGCGCCGGCGGAGTGCGCGAGCAGGTCGAGCCGCTCCAGGCCGAGGTCGCGGCGCAGGGCCTCCACGTCGGGGACGAGCCGGTCACAACGGTAGGTGGAGGTGTCCTCCGGTACGGCGGAGCCGCCGGTGCCGCGCAGATCGAGCATGACCAGGCGCCGCTCCTCCGACAGTCCGCCCAGGTCGCCGAGATAGCCGGAGGCGGACATGGGCCCGCCCGGCAGGCAGACCAGCGGCTCGCCGCGGCCGAGCTCGTGGCGGGCCAGGGTGGTTCCGTCGTCGGCGGTGAAGGTGGTGGTGGTCATGGCCGACAAGCCTGGAGGAACCAGGTCACGAACGAGGCGGCGCCGTACAGCACGGAGAAGGAGGGAATGTCGAAAAGGGGGAATAGGGTCGGGGAGGGACAGCCGACGGCGAGGACGAGCGGCAGGGGGACAGATGTCGGGTAAGGGCGCACTCGGGCCGGATGACCGGACGGCGGCGCTTGCGGCCATGGGGGAGCGCGAGCTCGATCTCGTCGTGGTCGGCGGCGGGGTCGTGGGCGCCGGCGTGGCGCTCGACGCGATCACACGCGGGCTGCGGGTCGGCGTGGTGGAGGCCAGGGACTTCGCCTCCGGCACCTCCTCGCGCTCGTCGAAGCTGATCCACGGCGGCCTGCGCTACCTGGAGCAGCTCAACTTCGAACTGGTCCGCGAGGCACTGCAAGAGCGGGCGCTGCTGCTGCAGCGGATCGCGCCGCACCTGGTACGGCCGGTGCCGTTCCTGTTCCCGATGACGCACTTCGGGTGGGAACGGCCCTACGTGGGCGCCGGCGTGGCCCTGTACGACACGCTCGGCCTCGCCTCCGGCCAGAACAGGGGCGTACCGGGCCACCGGCACCTGTCGCGCAGCCGCGCGCTGCGCCTGGCGCCGGCGCTGAAGAAGTCCTCGTTCACCGGCGCCGTGCAGTACTGGGACGCGCAGGTCGACGACGCGCGCTACGTGATGACGCTGCTGCGCACGGCCGCCTCCTACGGCGCGCACGTGGCCCAGCGCGCCCAGGTGGTCGGCTTCCTGCGGGAGGGCGAGCGCGTCACCGGGGTCCGGGTACGCGACCTGGAGAGCGGGGCCGAGCTGGACGTACGCGCCCAGCAGGTGGTCAACGCCACCGGCGTCTGGACCGACGACATCCAGGAACTCGTCGGCGGACGCGGCCAGATCCACGTACGCGCCTCCAAGGGCATCCACCTGGTCGTCCCCAGGGATCGCATCCACTCGCGCACCGGCATCATCCTGCGCACGGAGAAGTCGGTGCTCTTCGTCATCCCGTGGGGCCGCCACTGGATCATCGGCACCACCGACACCGAGTGGACGCTCGACAAGGCGCACCCGGCCGCCTCCCGCGTGGACATCGACTACCTGCTCGACCACGTCAACGCGGTGCTGTCGGTGCCGCTGACGCGCGACGACGTGGAGGGCGTCTACGCGGGGCTGCGCCCGCTGCTGTCGGGCGAGTCGGAGGAGACCTCCAAACTGTCGCGCGAGCACGTCGTCGCCCACCCGGTGCCGGGACTGGTGATGATCGCCGGGGGCAAGTACACGACCTACCGGGTGATGGCCAAGGACGCCGTCGACGCCGTGGCGCACGGCCTCGACCAGCGGGTGCCGCGCTCGTGCACCGACCGCATCCCGCTCGTGGGCGCCGAGGGCTACCAGGCGCTCTGGAACGGCCGCCAGCGCCTGGCCGCCGAGTCCGGCCTGCACGTGGCCAGGATCGAGCACCTGCTCCAGCGGTACGGCTCGCTCATCCACGAGGTCCTGGCCCTGATCGAAGCCGACCCGTCGCTGGGCGGCCCGCTCAACGGCGCCGACGACTACCTGCGCGCCGAGATCGTCTACGCCGCCACCCACGAGGGCGCCAGGCATCTCAACGACGTGCTGACCAGGCGTACCCACATCTCGATCGAGACCTTCCACCGCGGCCTGGCCGTCGCGCACGAGGCGGCCGAGCTGCTCGCCGGGCCGCTCGGCTGGGACGACGAGCAGGTCAAGCGCGAGGTGGAGTACTACACCAAGCGGGTCGAGGCCGAGCGGCTGTCGCAGGAGCAGGACTCCGACCAGGCGGCCGACGCCATCCGGCTGGGCGCGCCGGAGATCGTCCCGGTCCCGGAGCGGTCATGAGCGAACCGTCCCAGCGGCTGTCCGACCCGCGCGAGCTCTTCCTGGCCTACCTCGACTGGTACCGCGAGGTGGTGCTGCGCAAGCTCGACGGCCTGCCCCAGGAGGAGCTGCGCGGCAGCCGCCTGCCTTCTGGGTGGTCGCCGCTGGAGATGGTCAAGCATCTGGCGTACATGGAGCGGCGCTGGATCCGGTGGGGCTTCTGCGGCGAGCCGGTCGAGGACCCGTGGGGCGACCACGAGGACGGCCGCTGGGCGCTGGCGCCGGAGGACACCCTGGAGAGCCTGCGCGCCTTCCTCCTCGAACAGGGCGAGCACACCCGGCGCGCCGTATCGTCCGCCGACCTGGTACGGCAGGCGCCGCCCGGACCCCGGTTCCGGGAGGGCGTGCCGCCTCCGGCGCTGAGCTGGATTCTTTTCCACGTGCTGCAGGAGTACGCGCGGCACGCGGGGCATCTGGACGTCGTTCGGGAGCTGGCCGACGGCGTGGTGGGTGAGTAAGTATTCGCATTACGTAGGTCCTACGTATAGGCGTCGCCCCTGATCGTGATCGATGTTGGCTGTTGATCCCGATCAGGAGGACCTTCATGCGACGACGCATCCCGGTACTCGCCTTACTCGCCGGCGCCCTTGCCTTATCCGGCGCGGGCGTCGCCTCCGGTGAACAGGCCCAGCAGGCCCCGCCGGCGACGCCCGCCGTACACGGCGACGACCACGGCAAGCCGGACATCGACAACAGGAAGGGCGAGGTCAGCCCGCCCGCACAGGCCAGGAGAAGCGGCAAGGAGACCGTCCGCTGGAACGCTCTTGGCACCGCCTCCGTGGTCACGGCCGACACGCCGCTGGCCGAGGGGCTCTCGTCCGATCCGGAGCAGGCGGCCCGCGCCTATCTGGCGGCCAACCCGCAGCTCTTCGGCGAGGCTCTCGGCTCGCTGGAGAAGGTGGCGATCAACCCCATCGGCTCCGGCTTCGCCGTCATGCTGCGGCAGAAGTTCGGCGACCTGCCCGCCGGAGCGGACGGGATGGTCGTGGTCGGCGTCCAGGGCGGCAAGGCCGTCTACGCCTCCTCCTCGCTGTCACGCTCCACGGCCGTGCCTCCCGCGGCCGCGATCACCGAGCAGCGGGCGCTGGAGATCGCGGCCCAGGACGCCGAGATCGACCTGGCCTCGGCGACGACCAAGCAGGTCACCGCGGTGGCGGTGCCCGCGGGCGAGAACGTGCACAGGGCGTTCCAGGTCGTGCTCATCGGCAAGGACGTCGGGTACACGACCCACGTCGACGCCGTCAGCGGCACGATCCTGCTGCGCGAGAACCTGGCCGACCAGTTCGACCCGGAGTGGTCGGTGTTCCCGGCCAACCCGCCGTCCGACTACTCCTCGACCGACAACCGCCAGCGCTGGTGCGCCACCCCCGGTCCCGGCTGCGCCCTCGTGGTCGGCGGCGACCCGGCCACCGGCAAGGCGTGGGACGTGGACCACGCGACGGACACGCCCACGAACACCAGCCTCGGCAACGCGGCCCGCACGTTCGAGAACCGCGCCAGCGGCGACCCGTTCACGGTCGGCACCCGCAGCAACGTCCTGACGCCGAGCCGCAAGTACGTCTACCCGTGGACGAACGCCTGGTACAAGGCGTCGTGCAACCCGGCCGTGCTCGACCAGCCGGGCGAGGCCGACCTCGAGGCGGCGATCTCGAACCTGAGCGTGATGCACAACCGCATGCACGACTGGTCCTACCGGCTCGGCTTCACCGAGACCGCGTGGAACATGCAGGTCAGCAACGGCGACCGCGGCGGCCTCGGCGGCGACCCCGAGCAGGGCAACGCCCAGGCGGGCGCGAAGGTCCTGAGCGTGCGCGACAACGCCAACCAGATCACCGGTCCCGACGGGGTCGCGCCGATCACGAACATGTACATGTGGCAGCCGATCGCCGGCTCCTTCTACTCGCCGTGTGTCGACGGTGACTACGACATGTCGGTCATCGGGCACGAGTACACGCACGCCATCTCCAACCGCATGGTCGCCGGCCCCAACGCCGGCCTCAGCGGCGCGCAGGCGGGTGCGATGGGCGAGAGCATGTCCGACCTGTTCGCGATGGAGTACCTCTACGAGAACGGCTTCCGCCCGCGCGGCAACACCCCGTACGTCACCGGCGGTTACGCCACCGGCGACGCCGAGCGCGGCATCCGCAACTACGACATGTCCAAGTCGGACCTGAACTACAGCAACATCGCCTACGACCTGGTCGGCCAGCAGGTTCACGCCGACGGCGAGATCTGGTCCTCGACCCAGTTCGACGTCCGCAAGGCCTTCCTCAAGAGGTACGGCGACGCCTCCACCCGCGTCCAGCGCGACTGCGCCGAAGGCCGCAGGGCCATCGACAAGTGCCCGGGCAACCGCCGCTGGATCCAGCTCCACTTCGACGCGTTCCTGCTCACGGCCGTCGGCACGCTCAGCTACGTCGACATGCGCGACGCGATGCTGGCCGCCGACCGGCTGCGCTTCGACGGCAAGAACCAGGACATCATGTGGAACGCCTTCGCCGAGCACGGCCTCGGTGACGGCGCCACCAGCAACGGCACCGCCGACCCCGACCCGGTGCCCAGCTTCGTCTCCCCGCACGCCAAGAACGCCACGTTCACACTGAAGCCGGTCGGCGAGGCGAAGGACGCGGCGGTCCGCCTGTACGTGGGCGACTACGAGGGCCGCGTGGTTCCGGTGGCCGACACCGACCCGGCCACCGCGATCGATGAGACCTTCCAGATCGTGCCCGGCAAGTACGACTTCGTGGCGGTCGCGCCGGGCTTCGGCCACAAGCGCTTCTCGCTGCCGGTACTGCCCGGTCTGAAGCTGCCGCTGCCGTTGCCGCTCAGCCGTAACCACGCCTCCGCCGCGGCGGGCGCGACGGCTTCCGGCGACGGCGTCAACCAGGCCAAGCTCATCGACGAGACGGAGGCCACGAACTGGGCCTCGCTGACCGGCCCCGTGGCCGGCAAGAACGTCATCGTCGACCTGGCCGGGACCGAGCCGGTGCGCGTGGGCCGGGTCCAGGTCAGCGCCATGCTCCGGCCGAACATCGGCGACCCGGCCGACCCGGGCACGCAGAACCGCTTCTCGGCGCTGCGCTCGTTCGAGATCCTGGCGTGCGACGCCTCCACCGGGGCCGACTGCGCCAACCCGGCGAGCTTCCGCAAGGTCTACACCAGCCCGTCCGACGCGTTCCAGACGGCCAGGCCCCGCCCGCGCGGCGCCGACCTGCTGATCGAGTCGTTCCGGGTGCGGTCGTCGAAGGCCACCCACCTCATCCTGCGTACGGTGTCCAGCCAGTGCACCGGCAACCCGGTCTACGCCGGTGAGCAGGACCAGGACCCCAACTCCGCCACCGACTGCACCACCGCCAGCCCGCTGGCCGGCCAGATCAGGGCCGCCGAACTGCAGGCGTTCACGCACTAGAAAGGCATGACCCTAGCCCCGCCGCACGCCGTGCGGCGGGGCTAGCCGCTGCTTCCCGGCAGTTGCCTGCGCGAGGTCAGGCCGAGTTTGCGCAGCGCGTTGGCCACGTGCACCTCGACGGTCCTGGGCGACAGGAAGAGGCTCTCGGCGATCTCCCGGTTGGTCAGCCCCTGGGCGGCCAGGCCGATCACCTGCTCCTCGCGCGGCGACACGGCGCCCTTCGCCTCGGCCGGCGCCTCCACCCTGCGGTGCAGCCTGCGCCGGATGCCTGGGGTGATCGAGTCGTAGACCGCCTGTCTGGTCAGGGGCTGGCGCAGGCCGTACCGGCCGGGGGCGGGCTGGTGGAGCAGGCCGCGCCGTACCGCCTCGGCGAGTCCGCGCTCGCTCTGCTCGGGCGGGAGGCCGGCGATGGCGGCGAGCGACCGCTCGCTCGCCGGCTCGTCGAGCAC
Source organism: Nonomuraea sp. NPDC059007 (assembly GCF_042740555.1). Classification (NCBI taxonomy): domain Bacteria; kingdom Bacillati; phylum Actinomycetota; class Actinomycetes; order Streptosporangiales; family Streptosporangiaceae; genus Nonomuraea; species Nonomuraea sp. NPDC059007. The sequence goes on from NZ_JBHYJD010000002.1 coordinate 392,527, forward strand.
CGCGGCCGCCTGCACGATGCGCCGCGCCGCGACCGGCAGCGCCTCGATCTTCAGCAGTACGGCGTCGCGCAACGCCGGCGGTGTCCCGGAGCTCCGGCCTTCGGCCAGCATGCGGGCCAGTTCCTCGATCGCGAACGGCACCCCGAGCGTCAGCGGCCACAGATCCGGCGGGTCGGGCAGCAGATGCTTGGCCAGCAGCGCGGTCTCCTCGGCGTCCAGCGGCGCGAGGGACAGCTGGGAGTGCCGGATGTGCGGCGGCAGGTGCGAGCGGAACGCGGCGACGGGGAAGGTGGCGTCCTCCGGGCGGAAGGTCAGCAGGAGGTTGGCCTCGGCGGGCAGGCAGCGGGTGAGGAAGGCCAGCAGTTCGCGGCTGTCGGGATCGATCCAGTGCACGTCCTCGACGACCAGCGTGATCGGCTGGAGCGCCTCGATCAGCGACAGCACAGCCCGGAACAAACGATGCCGCTCGACCTGCGGGTCCTGGACAGGAGGCGGGTCGAGCGGCAGGAGGTGGGAGAACTCCGGTAACAGGGGGCGTAACGCCCCGGTGACCGGGTTGAGGCCGGGCGGGAGTTCGGCGTCGCGCAGGGCTTCCACGATCGGGCCGAACGGGAAGCGCATGGGGTGGCAGTTGCCGACCAGCAGGGGGCTGGACAGTTCGTGGAGCAGGCGCGTCTTGCCCACGCCCGCCTCGCCGTCGATCAGGACGACCGCGGGTGGGCGGGCGAGAACGGCCGACACCTGGTCGAGTTCTCGCTCTCGTCCCACGAAAGGCATCCGCACCCCCAACATCACGGTGTCAGTGGATTTTTCACCATTAGTTGGGGACTGTCCAGATCCGTTTACGTCACCGGGATCCACGCCTTCTCGGCGAGCGTGGCGGCGTCGTTGACCTGGACGCCTTCGTAGGAGACGGTCCAGAGCTCGTCGCCGATCACCATCGCCCGCTGGATGCCGGGCTGGTAGGAGTACTCCTTCTGCGTCTGCTTCGGGTGCTTGACCATGCCGAGCTTGCTGACGCCGCTCTGGTCCACCTTCATCACCATGGCGCCGGTGGTGTTGTCCTTGTAGCCGGACAGCGGGATCACCGTCAGGCCGGTCTTGGGCCAGTACAGGAAGGCGTGCGGGTCCCACTCGGCCTCGGAGCCGGAGTCCTTCTGGAACATCTGCGACAGGCGGCGCGGGCTCGCCGGGTCGCTGACGTCGAACAACGACAACTGGGTGCCCAGCGTGCGGCCCTTGTCGCTGGCCTCCTGGCCGACGCCGATGAGCCGGCCGTCGCCCGCCGGGTGCAGGTAGGCGGAGTAGCCGGTGATCTTCAGCTCGCCCGTCACGCGCGGGGCGGCCGGGTCGCGCAGGTCCAGGGTGTAGAGCGGGTCGACCTGGCGGAAGGTGACCACGTAGCCGACCGGGCCGATGAAGCGCACCGAGTAGATGCGCTCGCCCTTGCCCAGGCCGCCGACCTCGCCGACCTTGGCCAGGGTGTCGGCCTTGAGCACGTAGACGCTGCTGGAGCTGGTCTTCTGGTCGGACTGCGTGGTGGCCACGCGCAGGTTGCCCTCGAACTCCGACAGCGAGTACTGGTTCAGCAGGCGGCCGGGCACCTTGCCGGAGGAGACGTACCTGGGCGCGCCGGCCTGGCCGACGTCGAAGCGGTGGAGTTCGGTCTCCTCGGGCGGGATCACCGGGGTGGGCCGGGCCGACACGGTGGGGTCTACGGGCGGCGCGTCGCTGGGGGTGGCGCTGGGAGTGGCGGTGGGGGTGGGCTCGGTCGGGGAGGGCTCCTCGGCGGGCGCCTGGGCGGTCGAGGCGGTGTCCGGGGAGGCGGCCGGGGTGGGTGGCGGCTCGACCGGGGTGTCCTCCAGCATCACCGGTCCGCTCGGCCACCACCAGCGCGGGTTGCTCGCCACGTACAGCGACTGGCCGGTGCCGTAGACGGTGTCGCCGTCGGCGGCCAGGCTGATCGGGTCGGTCCCGGCGGCCGTCACGCCCTGGGCCAGGTCGAGGCTGTGCACGGTCAGCAGCGAGGTGCCGGTGTAGTCGGCCGGGTGGCTGACCCGCTCGCAGGCCACCGAGTCCTTCTTGACCGTGCCGTTCTCGTCGGTGATCTCGATCTTGGGCAGCCAGGCTTCGACGGGGGCCTGCCGTACGACCTCTTGGTTGATCTTCTTGAGCTGTTCCTCGCCGATGCGGTCCTTCGGCTGCGGGAACTTGATGTCCGGCTGGCTGCGGGTCACGATGCGGACCGTCGAGCCGACCATGCGGGCGTCCACGTGCTCACCCTGGGGGCGTACGGTGCTGAGCACCTTGGGCTTGCCGGACAGGTCGACCAGGATGTACGCGGTCTGCATCTGGGGGGCGAAGCTCTTTTCCAGCATCGCCATGCCGCCGCGGTAGATCACCAGCACGCGGTCGCCGGAGATGAGCAGGTCGCCGCTCATGAAGCCGCCCGGCTGGTCCTGCTTGACCAGTTCGAGCTCGGCGGTCACCTTCTTGGTCGCGGTGTCGATCACGCGCAGCTTGCCGTTCGTGACCGTGAAGACGCGGTTGCCGTCGGTCTTGACCAGGTCGGGCTCGTCCACGCCGGCCTCGTGCACGTTCGTCGTGGAGTGCTCGGGCGTGGCCTTGGCGGTCATGGCGGTGTCCGACTGCATCATCTCGCGCGCGCCGAACGGCTGGATCCCCGGGCCGAACCCCCACGGGCCGACGTTCTCCGCCGCCTTCTGGCGCAGCCCGGCGAGCATGTCGTCGCAGCTGGAGTAGGCGACCAGGCGCACGTCCTTGCTCAGATCCAGCGGCGCCGGCTCCGGCGTCTGGGCGGTGGAGGTGCAGGCGGCGGTGGCCGTCGCCAGGGCGGCGACGGTCAGTGCCGTGCGGATCAGCGTCTTCATGTCCTCCATGACGGATGACCGGGCGAAGCGGTTCAGGAGCCTCGTGTCGGATTGATGGTGAAACTCGGGCTGAACTCCACGTCGTCGGAGACGTCCAGCAGCTTGCGGCTGAGTTTGCCGTCGAAGCCGACCACCTGGATCTCGTCGCGCGGCGCGTCGTCCTGCTCCCAGCAGAACAGGTTCGTGTTGTCGTACCAGCCGAGCACCTTGTCGCAGGCGGAGGTGAACCTGCGTACCTGCTTGCCGGTGTCCGCGTTCCACAGGCAGTGGTCACCGTCGTCGCCGCCCGGGCAGTTGGTGACGAACGTGCCGCCGTCGGGGGAGAAGACGTCCTGCGTGCCCGAGGGCAGCTCGCCCACCCCGGCGAAGTCGCGCACGGCCTTGCCCGAAGGGCCGAAGAGGCGCAGCCCGGCGTCCTTGCCGTAGACGGCGATCACGCCCTTCTCCTGGGCGTCCCATCCGTAGCCGGACTCGCGGACCTGCGTGTCGCTGACCTTGCTCATGCGGGCCTTGCCGCTCGCCACGTCGACGATCGCGAAGCCGAGGTAGATCCAGTCGCCGCCGATCTTCTTCTCGAGGTTGAGCAGGATCCGCTTGCTGTCCTTCGACCAGCTCGCGATGCTGCTGATCTCGGGGCGGCGCACGGTCTTGACCGTGGTCCTGCCACCGCCGGCCCGGTCGGTGATCACGATGTAGTCGTAGCCGTCGGAGGTGTAGTTCTGGCCCCGGCTGGCCATCATCGTGCCGTCGGGCGACAGCAGGGTCTCCTCGTTGTCGCCGTACTTCTGGAATCTGCCGTCGAGGCCGTCCCTGGCGTAGTCGACCCAGTTCTTGGCGCCCTTGTCGTAGATCTCGTAGGAGGTCAGCGTGATCGGGTCGGTGGTGCTCTCGTACAGGTAGAGGCTGGCGCCGGGCAGCTTCGCCCGCTTGATCTCGGCGGGGGGCGTGCTCTTGGTGCTCGGGCGCTTCTTGGCGCTCGGCGTCGGTGACGGCGAGGACGCGGTCGTCCCGCCCTGACTCCACGGTACGGCCAGCGCCACGCCCCCCAGAAGCAGGAGCGCCACGCCGATGGAGATCCCGATGAGCAGCGGCGCCCGCCGCTTCCGCCTGGACTCGTTGGTCGGCGCCGCCCCCCAGTGCGGCGGTCCGCCCATGCCCGGGGCGCCCAAGTTCTGGGCGGCCTGGCCCGGCGCCGACTGGCTCGGCGCCGCCCAGCTCTGTCCAGGACTTCCCGGCCCGGTGGCGAAAGGCCCCTGGCTTCCGGAAACCTGGCTGCCGTGACCCTGGCTTCCTGGACCCGTCGGGTAGGGCGGCTGCTGGGGGTGGATGGTGGCCGCCGCCGCGCCCTGCGCCAGCATGCCCCCGGCCGACGGCACCGGATGTTGCAGCAGCCGCATCATGACCTGCTCGGCGGTGGGCCGCAGCGCGGGGTCTTTCTGCAGGCAGGCGCCCACCACCTCACGCAGCGCCCCGTCCAGCGCCCCGAGGTCGGGCGGCTGGTTGAGCACCCGGTTGATGACCGCAGGCATCGTGTCGTTGCCGAACGGCGGCCGGCCCGTGGCGGCGTAGACCATCGTCGCGCCCCACGCGAACAGGTCGGCGGAAGGCCCGACGGGCTGCCCCATGAACTGCTCGGGCGGCATGTACGACGGCGTCCCCACCGCCATGCTGGTCAGGGTCGAGGTGGCGTTCAACGCGCGGGCGATGCCGAAGTCGATCACCCGCGGCCCGTCCGAGCCGATGATGACGTTGGCCGGTTTGAAGTCGCGGTGGACGATCCCGGCCTGGTGGATGGCGGCAAGCGCGGTGGCGGTGCCGATGGCCAGGCGGTGCAGCGCCGACCCGGCGCGCGGTCCCTGCTCCTGGACGATCCGGTGCAGCGACGGCCCGTCGATGAACTCGCTGACGATGTAGGGCCGCTCGTTCTCGACGCCCTTGGCCAGGACCGTGGCGGTGCAGAAGGGGGCGACCTGCTCGGCGACCTGCACCTCGCGCATGAACCGCTCGATGCTGACGGAGTCGCCGGCCAGCTCGGAGCGTAACCACTTGACGGCCACGTGCGTGCCGGCCGGGTCGTTGGCGAGGTAGACGACACCCTGCCCGCCCTCGCCCAACCGGCCCAGCAACCGGTACGGTCCCAACCCTTCTGGGTCCCCTGGTCTGAGCGGCGAGAAAGACGGCATGATTCGAATTCTGGCCTCATATGGGGATGGACGACAAAACTACCGGCCAGTAGCTATCCGGAATATCATTCGGTCATGCATGTGACCCGGCAGATCACCGCCCCTTTCACCGGCGAGCAGATCGCCGAACTTCCCATCTCCGACGGCGACCACGTACGCGCCGCCTACGAGAAGGCGAGGCAGGCGCAGACGGCGTGGGCCGCGCTGCCGGTCGCCGAGCGCGCCCGCCCGTTCCTGCGCCTGCACGACGAGATACTCAACCGCCGCGACGAGATCCTCGACATCGTCCAGAACGAGACGGGCAAGGCCAGGAAGCACGCGTTCGAGGAGGTCCTCGACGTGGCCGGCTGCGCGCTGCACTACGCCCGCCGCGCCGCCCGCCTGCTGGCGCCCAAGAGCCGCAAGGGCATCTTCCCCGTGGCCACCCAGGTCACCGAGCTGCGCCAGCCCAAGGGCGTCGTCGCCCTGATCACCCCGTGGAACTACCCGCTCTCGCTGGGCGTGACCGATGCCGTCCCGGCGCTGCTGGCCGGCAACGCGCTCGTCCACAAGCCCGACACCCAGACCGCGCTGTCCACGCTGTGGACCGTCGACCTGCTGGCCGAGCTCGGCATGCCGCGCGAGATCTGGCAGATCGTGCTCGGCGAGCCGGCCGACATCGGCGACGCGTTGCTCGACGGCGCCGACTACGTGGCGTTCACCGGCTCCACCCGCGGTGGCCGCAAGATCGCCGAGGAGGCGGCCAAGCGGCTCATCGGCTGCTCGCTGGAGCTCGGCGGCAAGAACCCCATGATCGTGCTCGACGACGCCGACCTCGACGTGGCCGCGCACGGCGCGGTCCGCGCCTGCTTCACCAACGCGGGCCAGCTCTGCCTGTCGATCGAACGCCTCTACGTGCACGAGTCGCGCTTCGACGACTTCGCCGGGCGCTTCGCCAAGCAGACCAAGAACCTCAAGCTCGGCGCCGGCTTCGACTGGTCGGTCCAGATGGGCTCGCTCACCTCCCGCCGCCAGCTCGACACGGTCAGCGCGCACGTGGACGACGCGATCGTCAAGGGCGCGACCCTCCTGGCCGGCGGCAGGGCCCGTCCCGACCTGGGCCCGTTCTTCTACGAGCCGACCATCCTCACCGGCGTCAGCGAGAAGATGGAGCTGTGCGCCAACGAGACCTTCGGCCCCGTCGTCGCCCTCTACCCGTTCACGAGTGACGAGCACGCCGTGGCCCTGGCCAACGACACCGTCTACGGGCTCAACGCGTCCGTCTGGACCCGCGACCTGGCCAGGGGCCGATCGGTCGCCGCCCGGCTGAAGGCCGGCACGGTCAACATCAACGAGGGCTACGCCTCCGCGTACGCCTCCTACGACGCGCCCATGGGCGGCATGAAGACCTCCGGCCTCGGCCGCAGGCACGGCGCCGAGGGCCTGCTGCGCTACACCGAGGCGCAGACCGTGGCCTCCCAGAGCACGCTGCTGGGTTTCGAGGCGCCCTTCGGCCTCGGCAACGACACCTGGGCCGAGATCATGGCCACCGCGCTCAAGACCATGCGGAGGCTGCGGCTCAAATGAGCGACTTCGACGTCCTGGTCATCGGCTCCGGCTTCGGCGGCAGCGTCTCGGCGCTGCGGCTCACCGAGAAGGGCTACACGGTCGGCGTGCTGGAGGCGGGCCGCCGCTTCACCGCTGCCACGCTGCCCAAGACCTCCTGGCGGGTACGCGACTTCCTGTGGGCGCCGTGGCTCGGGCTCAAGGGCATCCAGCGCATCCACGTACTCGGCGGCGACCGGGGCAACCGCGTGATGGTGCTGGCCGGGGCGGGGGTGGGCGGCGGTTCGCTGGTCTACGCCAACACCCTCTACGAGCCGCTCGGCCCTTTCTTCGCCGACGCGCAGTGGGCCGGCATCACCGACTGGAAGGCCGAGCTCGCGCCCCACTACGACCAGGCCAAGCGGATGCTCGGCGTCGTCGTCAATCCGACCACGACCCGCGCCGACGAGATCATGAAGAAGGTCGCCGCCCGGATGGGCGTGGCCGACACCTTCCATCTCGCCCCCGTCGGCGTCTACTTCGGCGAGGACGGCGTCGACCCCTATTTCGGCGGCGCCGGCCCCGCGCGCAACGGCTGCGTGGAGTGCGGCGAGTGCATGACCGGCTGCCGCCACGGCGCCAAGAACATGCTCACCGAGAACTACCTCCACCTCGCCGAGAAGGCCGGGGCCCGGGTCTACCCGGAGTGCACGGTCACCTCCGTCCGTCCGCGCCCCTCCGGCGGTTACGTGGTGGAGGTCCGCAAGACGGGTTCCGTACGGCTCCGCCGTACCTTCACCGCCCGGCAGGTGATCTTCGCGGCCGGTACCTATGGCACCCAGCGGTTGCTTCACAAGCTGCGCGACAACGGCGCGCTGCCCCGGATCTCCGCCCGGCTCGGTGTGCTGACCAGGACGAACTCCGAGGCGCTGCTCGGCTTCGAACGCCTGGCCGCGCACGGCGAGAAGCTCAACGGCGGCGTGGCCATCACCTCCTCGATCCACCCCGACGCCGAGACGCACATCGAGCCGGTGCGCTACGGCAACGGTTCCAACGCCATGGCGCTGCTGCGCACGCTGCTCGTGGACGGCGGCCAGAACCGGTGGCGGGTCTTCGGCCGTGAGCTGGCCGCGCAGCCGCTCAAGGCGCTGCGCCTGCTCAACCTGCGGCGCTGGTCGGAGCGGAGCCTCATCGCCCTGGTCATGCAGGCCAAGGACAACTCGATCTCGGTGACCCGCACCCGCTGGGGGCTGCGCGCCGCGCCGGGACACGGCGAGCCGAACCCCACGTGGATCCCCGCGGGCCACGACGCGGTACGCCACGCGGCCGAGGAGATCGGCGGCCTGCCCGGCGGCTCCTGGCTGGACCTGTTCGACATCCCGGCCACCGCGCACTTCCTGGGCGGCTGCGCGATCGGCACCTCGGCCGAGCACGGTGTGATCGACGCCTACCACCGCCTGTACGGCCACGAGGGGCTGCACGTGATCGACGGCTCCGCCATCTCCGCCAACCCGGGCGTCAACCCGTCGCTGACCATCACCGCCCAGGCCGAGCGGGCGATCGCGCTCTGGCCGAACGCCGGTGAGCCGGACGCCAGGCCGCCTTTGGGCGCGCCGTACACGCGGCTGGAGCCCGTCGCGCCGCGCGCTCCCGCGGTGCCCGCCACCGCCCCGGCCGCGCTGCGCCTGTACGGAATATCCAGGCGGCCCGGCATGTCGTAACGCGGTATGCGGATCCAATACGTGGGCGGCCCGACCGCCATTCTGGAGATCGGCGGGCTGCGCCTGCTGACCGATCCGACCTTCGACCCGCCCGGCCACTATCCCGTCGGTAGCGGGCTGACCAAGACAGACGGTCCCGGCGTGGCGGTCGCGGAGATCGGCGCGATCGACGCCGTCCTGCTCTCCCACGATCAGCATCCCGACAATCTCGACACCTCCGGACGCGAGCTGCTCGCGTCGGCGCCGCTCGTGCTGTCCACGCCGAGCGCCGCCACGCGGATCGCCGCCCAGGCGCTGCCCAACTGGAGCGAGGTGGAGCTGGGGCCGCTGACGATCACCGGCGTGCCCGCCCAGCACGGGCCCGACGGCACCGAGCACCTGGTCGGCGAGGTCACCGGGTTCGTACTCAGGGGCGACGGCCTGCCCACCGTCTACGTCAGCGGCGACAACGCCTCACTCGACGTCGTACGAGAGATCGCCGGGCGGATCGGCGAGGTGGACGTGGCGGTGCTGTTCGCCGGAGCCGCGCGCACCCCGCTCATCCCCGACGCCGACCTCACCCTCGGCAGCCGCGACGCCGCCGAGGCCGCCCGCATCCTGGGCGCGAAGCACGTGGTGCCGCTGCACTTCGAGCACTGGGCGCACTTCTCGCAGGGGCGGGCGACGCTGGCCGGGGCGTTCGCGGACGTGGACGGCGTGCAAGTGCTCGCCCCCGGAGAGTGGGCCGTCACAGGATCGTCTTGAGCAGCCCCAGCGGCGGCGAACCGAGGTCGAGCATGGCCTTGTGGAAGCGCTGCAGCGTGAAGGCCGGGCCCCACTCCTTGCGCGCCTGCTCGCGCAGGTCGAGGATGAGCAGCTTGCCCCACGTGTAGCGGCCGTAGGTGGGATCGAAGGACGCGCGGCGGGCCTCCGACAGCGCGGCGGGCCCGGACAGGTGGGTGTCGGCGGCGAAGCGGCGGGCACCCTCCTCCACCGTCATCTGCCCGGTGTGCACGCCGATCGCGCAGGCCAGCCGGGTCACCCGTACCAGAGCCTCCAGCCAGACGCCGATCTCGAAGCGCGGGTCACCGGCCTCGAAACCCTCCTCGACGCAGACCTCCTCGACGTAGTGGGCCCAGCCCTCGGCGAACGCCATCGACTGCAGCAGCCTGCGCACGTCGCCCTTCGCATGACGCAGCGCCCGGCCGTGGGAGAAGTGGCCGGGCGCGACCTCGTGCACGTTGATCGCGGGCAGCGTGGTGTGGCTGAACACCTCCAGCCACTCCTCCTGCTCCTCGACCGGCCACGAGGCGTCGGGCGGGGTGATGTAGTACCAGCTCGGGCCCTCGGGCTCGCCGGGGGAGTTCCAGCACATCATCGCCATCGCCCAGCGGCGCGACTCGGGCGCGAGGCCGACCAGGCACTCGCCGTCGTGGTAGGGCACGAGGTCCTTCTCGCGGGTGAACGCGATGGCCTTCTCGGTGCCGATCCTGGCGGCCTCGATGACGCCGTCGGCGCCGGGGTGCTGCCTGACCAGCTCGCGGGCGACGTCCAGCGGGCTGCCGTTCCCGCCCAGCTTGGCGACGGCCTCGGCCAGCAGCGTGTGGAGGCGGTCGCGCTCGGCGTCGGCGCGCTCGGCCAGCCGTCCCAGGTCGACGTCGATGCCCTCGGTGCTGCCCATCAGCCGGGCCAGCGCGGGTCCACCCAGCGAGGCGTCGGGGTCGCCGACGGCGGCGGCACGCTCGACGTGCGCGACCAGCAGCCGGTGGGCGTCGAGCGCGGCCGCGTCGGTGACGCCCGCGGCCAGGCCCTTGACCGCTCCGGCCAGCGCGGTGGCGACCGGGGCGCTGACCTGGTCGAGCGCGGCGATCGCGCCATGAACCGCCGCCGGCCACTCCGCCAGGTGAGCGGCCCTGGCGGCGGCGCGTTCCGCCTCCGGGGCGTAGTCGCGGTCGTAGCAGGCCAGGTCGAGGTTGGACAGGTGCGGCAGCGGGTTGCGGCGATGGAGCTCAAGCTCGCCGAACTGCACGCGCAGCCCGGTCTCGAAGACCGCGAGGTGTTCGGCGTCGTAGGGGTCGTCGGGCGGCGTGCCCTCGCCCAGGCGGGCCAGGCCGGACCGGACGCCCTCGGGGGAGAGGTCCTGAATCCGGCCGTCGTACTCGTGCCTGCCGCCCATCTCGCGGGCCTCGGCCATGATCAGATCGGTGACAGCGCGGAGCCGGGGATCGAGTTCGGTCATGAACTCGACGCTAACGCACACCCTTGATCTTCAGTACGGCCAGCGAGGCGATCAGCGAGACCACGATCCCGACCAGGAAGAGGGTGGTGTAGCCGCCCATGGTCACCAGGAAGGCGGCGAGGGCGGGGGCGGCGATCTGCGGGCCGGCGTTGGCGATGTTGAGCACGCCCATGTCCTTGCCGACCTCTTCCTTGTTCGGCAGCACCTTGGTCACCAAGGCCATGTCCACGGCCATGAAGATGCCGAAGGCGACGCCGTGCAGGACGTTGTAGACGAGCATGCCCTCGAAGGACGGCATGAGCAGCGGGATGCCCAGCGTGATCGCCGAGGCCAGGCCGGCGATCAGCGCGAACATCCGGAACCTCGCCACCTTGTCCGACAGCGGGCCGATCAGCACCACCGCCAGGAACGTCGCGACCTGGCCGACGAGCATGAGCATGCCCATCTTGGCGACGACCTCGGTCTTCGGGATCTTGATGAAGTCCTCAAGCAGGAAGAGGTTGAAGGTGAAGATCATCATGTAGCCGAGCATGATCCCGAAGCGCCCGACGAACGCCCACAGGAAGTCCCGGTGGCGCAGCGGCCGCACGAACGCCGCGACGAACTCACCCAGGTTGAACGGCTGGCGCGGCAGTTCCGTGGACGAGCGGTCGGGGCTGGCCAGCACGATGAGCAGGGCCGCGGCGACCAGAACCCCCATGACCACGTAGTACGCGCCGCCGTCGGCCAGTTGCGGCATGCTCATGAACATCAGGGCGGCGGCGATCGTGGCCACCGGCGTGCCGAGGCCGAACAACGCGGAGAAGGTGCCGTAGCGGCGGGCCGGGACCCGGTCGGGCAGGATCGCGGTGATCGCGGCCTGGTAGCCGTTCATGATGAGCTGCACGCCGGCCCAGCTGATGCCGAGCATGAGCACGCTGGCCGCGTTGGCCTGCAGCAGCAGCGCGAGGACGCCGATCGCGACGCAGCCGAGGATCCAGGGGGAGCGGCGGCCGAACCGGGAGCGGGTCCGGTCGGAGATCTGGCCGAAGATGGGGTTGGCGATGGTGGCCATGAGCGGGCCGATCGAGTTGGCCAGCCCGAGCGCGGCCACGTCGTTGGTTCCCGTGATCAGCTGGACGTGGCGGGGCAGCAGGAACGCGCCCACTCCGATCCAGAGGAACATGACCGCGACGTTGGCGAGGGGGAGCGTGAGATAGAGCGGGCCGAGACGGAATCCGCGATCCTCATCTGCCGTGGGGGCTTTGCCCTGAACATGGGTCATCGACCAGGACCTTTCCAGCTGTGGTGATACGTATCACCGATGATTGCTCTGGACTGTAGGTCGCCGGTCCCCGCGTGACAAGACGCGCGGCCAAGTTGTTACGAGCTGGATCTGACGATCAGGCGTGGGCCGTAGATGCTGATGACCGTCCCGGGCTCCGCGGTGCGGTCGCCGCGGACCAGTTCGTCGATGTAGGCGGCCATTCCGGCCGGGGTCGCCGTGGTGTCGAAGTGGACGCTCGTCAGGCGGGGGCGTACCAGGGAGGCGAGCAGCAGATCGTCCGCGCCGACGATCGCCACGTCCTCCGGGACCCGCACGCCGGCGTCCTGCAGCGCGCTCATCAGCAGCAGCGCGTACTCGTCGTTGTAGGCGAAGATGCCGTCGGGCAGGTCGTGCCTGGTGGCGACCGCGCGGGCGGCCTCCTCGGTGAAGGCCAGGTCGATGCGCTCGGCGTCAGGCGCCACCTGGCGTACGCCGCGCAGGCGGCCCATGCCCATGAGGTCGACGCCCTCCTCGCGGGGGACGATCGCGGCCAGCCGACCGCGTCCGCGTTCGGCCAGGTGGCGGGCGGCGCAGGCGCCCACCGCCTCGTGGTCCATGACCACCGCGGGCACCAGCGGGGACGGGCCGTCGGCGAAGCCGATCACCGTCCGCGTGCCCGAGGCGCGCAGCAGGTCCACCGAGGCCTTGGTGAGCCGGTCGGCCTCGACGATGACCGCCGTCGGGCGCAGCCCGGCCCACACCTTGGCCGCCGGGACGCCCTTGAGGTGGCGCTCGCCGTACTGGACGAGGGTGTAGCCGCGCGGCCGGAGCTCCTCGCCGAGGTCGTCGAGCAGATCGCGGACGAGCCCGCCCGTGCGGGCGGGGGACAGCGGGACCAGCACGATGCCGCTGCGGCCGGTGCGCAGGGTGCGGGCGCTGGCGTCGGGCACGTACCCGAGCCGGGCGGCGGCGTCGCGCACGCGCTGCCTGGTCTCCTCGCTCACCCGGGCGTTGGGGTTGTCGTTGAGCACGTAGGAGACGGTGGCCTGCGAGACGCCGGCGGCCCTGGCCACGTCCACGCTGGTCGGCGGTCGGTTTGCGGTCACACTCTTGTCCCGTCCATCGGTCGGATGCTATCAAGCGCTTATACGTATAACTATCCGGCGAGGCGAGTATGAAGCTGCACACGCGCGAATGGGGCACCGGCGACCGGGTCGCCCTGTTGATCCATGGCATCATGGCCGACTCCCGGTGCTGGTGGCGAGTCGGGCCAGCGCTGGCCGAGCGCGGGTACCGGGTCGTCGCCGTCGACCTGCCCGGCCACGGCGCCAGCCCCAGGGCCGAGCACTACACGCCCGAGTCGCTGGCCGCCGCCGTCCTGGAATCGGCCCCGCTACGGCCCGCGCTCGCCATCGGCCACTCGCTCGGCGGCCTCACGCTCGGCGCCGCCGTCGAGCGCCTCATGCCCGGCCGGGCGATCTACTCCGACCCCGCCTTCCGGCTGCCCGTGCTGGAGGGCGGTATCCCGATGACCGACCTGATGGCACAGGCGTCCAACGCGACGGCCGAGGAGATCGCGGCCACGCACCCGGGCTTCTCGGTCGAGGAGGTGTCCGTCGAGGTCGAGATGCTCAAGGGCTGGGACCCGCAGACGGCACTGTCCTTGAGCGGGCTCGCCGGTACGGACTTCACGCCTGGGCCGGTGGTGCCGTCGCTGGTGCAGGTGGCTGATCCGTCGTTTTTGGTGTCACCGGAGTTCCAGGAGGAGCTGGTGGGGAAGGGATTCGAGGTGAGGGTGGTCAAGGGCGCCGAACACACGATCCACCGGCACCTGTTCGAGGACTTCTTGACGGGGTTGGACGGCTGGCTCTGAAACTCCCGGCAGCGCGGAACCCGGAGCCCGCGCTGCCGGGCCCCGCTCCGCCATCCGCACCACGTCGTATCTCCCGGGCCGCACGGTCTCAGCCTCCGCCACCCGCCCACCCCGCTTCCACCGCGCCGCACTTCCCGGGCCGCACGGTCTTTCGGGGAGTCGCCCTCACGTGGCCCTTCCCGTCGCCGGTTCCGGTTTGTGGTCCCGCTCCCGTGGGTCTCACCCCGCTTCGGCTGCCGCTTAGTCCTGCGCGTTGGGTGGGGTTAGGCGGGTGATCTCGTCCAGGAGGTGTTCCAGGTGGCTGTCGTCGGTGGCCGGGTTCATGACGGTGACGCGGAGGTGGCGGATGCCGTTCAGGATGGTTGAGGTCAGGTAGAAGGTGCCGTCGGCCATCATGCGTTCGCGGATCTCGGCCGGGTCGGCCGTGCCGTACCGGAAGCAGACGATGTTGCTTTCCGGCTCGTACGGCAGGGCGAACCCCGGTCGGCGGCGAGCCAGCTCCCAGAAGCGGTGGGCGGTGGCGTAGCGGCCGGCCACGAAGTCGCCGAGGCCGCGCTCGCCCCGCCAGGCGAGGTTCAGGAAGATCTTGAGGCCGAGCTCGGCCTTGGTGCACTCGACGGTCCTGCCGATCAGGTCGAAGCCCTGGTCGCCGTAGAAGATGTAGCTGGCGTCCTGCTGGAAGGCGGCGTCCAGGGCGCCTTCGCGGCGGACCAGGACGGCGGCGGCCAGGGAGGACGTGCGGAGCATTTTGTGGGCGTCCCAGATGAGGGAGTCGGCCAGTTCGACGCCGTCGAGCAGGTGGCGGTGGGCGGGGCTGAGGAGGGCGGAGGCGCCGTGGGCGCCGTCCACGTGGAACCAGATGTCCCGGTCGCGGCACCATTGTCCGACCGCGCGCAGGTCGTCGTGCAGGCCGGTGCTTGTGGCGCAGGCGGACGCCACCAGTGCGATCGGCCGTTGTCCGGATATTTCGGGGAATCGCCCTACGGCCAGGCGGCCCAACTCGTCGGTCGGGAGCTCCACCACCGCCTTCTGGCCCAGGCCCATGATCGAGGCGGCCCGCGAGACCGAGTAGTGCGCCGACGGCGGAGCCAGGATCACCAGGTCGGCGGGGGTACCGCTCGCCCACGCCTCGGGTGCGGCGTGCGCGCGGGCGGCCAGCAGGGCGGTGAGGTTGGCCAGTGAGCCTCCGTGGGTCAGCACGCCGGCGCCGCGCGGGAAGCCGGCCTTCTCCAGCATCCACCGGACCACCTCGAACTCCACCGTGGCCGCCGCCGCGCCCATCTCGTAGATGGCCATGGGGTTGTTCGTGGCGCCGTGGATGAAATCGGCCAGCGCGGCGGGAAAGTCGGGAGAGGCGACCTGATGGGCGAGATAGGCGGGGTGGTGGAGTCGTGTCCCCTCGCTCAGGAAGGCGTGAAGGAAGTCCTGGTACGTCTCCGTGCTCAGCCCGCCCTCCCGGATGAGCTCGGCCAGGCGGAGCTTCCCGGCGATCTCCGCCGGCGGCCGCTGCCGGACCACGGGCACCTGGCCGCGCTGGCTCTCTTCGACGTAGGCGGCGAGTTCACTCACGGTGACGGCGGCAGCTTTGGTAAAAGCCTCAACATCCCACATAACTCGAAATATCCGCGCTCAGCAGGACGTGTGGCTAGATTTACCGAATATGAGGGATCAATCGGGGCATGCAGCCGAACTCGATTCGATCGACCTGGCCATTCTGGCCGAGTTGCAGAACGACGCTCGGCTGCCCAACAAGGACCTGGCCGAAAAGCTCGGCGTGGCACCCTCCACAGCCCTGGAGCGGGTACGCGCGCTGCGCCGCCGTGGCGTGATCACCGCCTTCCGCGCCGACGTCGACATCGCCCGCCTCGGCCGCCCGCTTGAGGCCCTGCTGGCGCTGCGCGTACGCCCGCACACCGCCCAGCTCGCCGACCCGCTGCGCCGGTTCGTCCTGAGCCTGCCGGAGACCATCACGCTGTTCAACGTCGCCGGCCCCGAGGACTTCCTCGTGCACGTGGCGGTCGCCGACGCCACCAGCCTGCACCGGCTCGTCCTGGAGAAGTTCCTGGTCCGGCCGGAGATCGTGCACCTGCAGACAACCTTGATCTTCAAGACCGAAAAACAGGCGGTGCAACGGCCCTCCGAACTGTGAGAATGTCCGCCATGTCCCTCCGGATCACCACGCTGGCCGAGCGTCCCGAGTTCGCCGAGTCGTTGTGGGACATGGACACGGCCTGGCCGGAGTTCATGTTCAACGACCCGATCGCGGACCTCTTCTACGCGGTCGCCACCACCCACTACGCCGAGTACATCCTGGTCGCCGACGACTCCGACGAGCCCGGCCGGATGGTGGCGCGCGGCTGCATGATCCCGTTCAACTCCCGCGACGGCGAACTGCCCGACGACGGCTGGGACGCGGTCATCAGGCGCGGCTGGCTGACCAGGGACAGGGGCACGAAGCCCGACGCCGTCTCCGCCCTGGAGATCACGATCAGAAAGGACCTGCTCGGCGCGGGGCTGTCCCGTCACATGGTCGCCGCGATGCGCGAGCGGGCCGCGCGCCTGGGCTACTCCGAACTGCTCGCGCCGGTCAGGCCCAGCCAGAAGCACCTGGAACCGCGCACCCCCGCCACCGAGTACGCCTTCCGCACCCGCGAGGACGGCCTGCCGTACGACGCCTGGCTGCGCGTGCACGTCCGCGCCGGCGCGACGGTGGAGAAGGTCGCCCACCGCTCGATGACGATCTCCGGCACACTCGGCGAGTGGCGGGATTGGACCGGCCTGCCGTTCGACGCCGAAGGCCCGGTCGAGGTGCCGGGGGCGCTCGTTCCGGTGCACTGCGATGTCACCCACGATCACGCGGTTTACGTCGAACCGAACATCTGGGTGCGCCATTCGCTCTGATAACGTTCTTGGTGCCAAGCGAGCGCTCGGGAGGCTGGCGTGCGGGAACTCTCCGGCAAGGTCGCAGTGGTCACCGGCGCGGCGAGCGGCATCGGTCGCGCCCTCGCCGTCCGCCTGGCCGAAGAGGGCATGAGCCTGATGCTCGCCGACGTCGACCCGGGCGGGCTGGCCGAGACCGCCGCGCTGGCCGGGCGCGGCAGGGTGCTCACGCAGATCACCGACGTCTCCGACGACGCCGCCGTCCAGCACCTGGCCGCGCGCACGTTCGGCGAACTCGGCGCCGTCCACGTGCTGTGCAACAACGCCGGTGTCTTCCAGGGCGGCCACATCTGGAACCGCACCACCGAGGACTTCGCCTGGCTCCTGGGCGTGAACCTCTGGGGAGTGCTCCACGGCATCCAGGCCTTCGTCCCCCGCATGATCGAACAGGACACCGAAGGCCACATCGTCAACACCGTCTCGGTGGCGGGGTTGTTCGCCGCGCCGTACACGGCGGGCTATGCCGTCAGCAAGTACGCGGCGTTCGCCGCGTCGCAGACCCTCGCCCAGGACCTCGCGATCACCGGCTCCAAGCTGAAGGTGACCGCGCTGTGCCCCGGCGCGGTGCGCACCCAGATCAACACCTCCGAGCGGGTACGGCCCGCCGACCTCCTCGTCGGCCGCACCCGCGACGACTACGCCGCCCAGGGCATCATCGACGCCATCATGGAGCGGGGCATCGACCCCGCGGACGTGGCCAGGCAGGTGGTCGAGGCGATCCGCGAGGAGCGTTTCCTCCTGCTGACGCACCCCGAGTACGCCAAGGGGCTGCGTGACCAGCTCGAAGCCCTGCTCGACGGTGCCCTTCCGCCGCTGCCCGGCTACGAGTGACCGCCGCGCCGTCCGCAGCGGGGCGGGGTGTGGGGGCCGATACACTGGGTGTACCGCATTCGCTGTTGGAGGGTCTGTCTCGTGTCTGAGTTCGACACTGTGCTCGTGGTCGACTTCGGTGCGCAGTATGCGCAGCTCATCGCCCGCCGCGTGCGCGAATGCCACGTCTACTCGGAAATCGTCCCCTCGTCGATGCCTGTCGAGGAGATGCTGGCCAAGAAGCCCAAGGCGATCATCCTGTCGGGCGGGCCTTCTTCGGTCTATGCCGACGGGGCGCCGGCCGTACCGGATGGGCTGTTTGAGACGGGTGTGCCGACGTTCGGCATTTGCTATGGCTTCCAGGCGATGGCACGTTCCCTCGGCGGCGACGTCGCCCGCACGGGCGTGGCCGAATACGGCGGCACCGCGCTCGACGTGCTCAGGGAGGGCGTGCTCTTCGCGGGCCTGCCCGACAAGCAGAAGGTGTGGATGTCCCACGGCGACAGCGTGGCCGCCGCGCCCGCCGGCTTCGTGGTGACCGCCTCGACGTCCGAGACCCCCGTCGCCGCGTTCGAGGACACCCTCCGCGGCCTGTACGGCGTGCAGTTCCACCCCGAGGTCCTCCACTCCGAGCACGGGCAGGCGGTGCTCAAGCACTTCCTCGACGCGGCCGGATGCCGTCCGAGCTGGACCATGCTCAACATCGTCGAAGACGCCGTCGAAGCGGTACGCCAGCAGGTCGGCGAGGGCCGCGCCATCTGCGCGCTGTCCGGCGGCGTCGACTCCGCCGTGGCGGCCGCCATCGTGCAGCGCGCCATCGGCGACCGGCTGACCTGCGTCTTCGTTGACCACGGCCTGCTGCGCAAGGGCGAGGCCGAGCAGGTGGAACGCGACTTCGTGGCCGTCACCGGGGTGAAGCTGCGCGTGGTGGACGCCGCCGACCGCTTCCTGAAGGCGCTGGACGGCGTGACCGACCCGGAGGAGAAGCGCAAGATCATCGGCCGCGAGTTCATCCGCGTCTTCGAGGACGAGCAGCGGGCCATCATGGCGGACGGTCCCGTTGACTTCCTGGTGCAGGGGACGCTCTACCCGGACGTGGTCGAGTCGGGCGGCGGCACCGGCACCGCCAACATCAAGTCGCACCACAACGTCGGCGGGCTCCCCGACGACCTGCAGTTCCAGCTCGTGGAGCCGCTGCGGACCCTGTTCAAGGACGAGGTACGGCGGGCGGGCGAAGAGCTCGGACTGCCGTCGGCGATGGTGTGGCGGCAGCCGTTCCCGGGGCCCGGGCTGGGGATCCGGATCATCGGGGCGGTGACCAAGGAGCGGCTGGACCTTCTGCGCGAGGCCGACGCGATCGCCCGCGAAGAGCTGTCGCGGGCTGGGCTGGATCGGGAGATCTGGCAGTGCCCGGTGGTGCTGCTGGCCGACGTACGGTCGGTGGGGGTGCAGGGGGACGGGCGCACCTACGGCCACCCGGTGGTGCTGCGACCGGTCACCTCCGAGGACGCGATGACCGCGGACTGGGCCAAGGTGCCTTACGACGTGCTGTCGCGTATTTCTACCCGGATCACGAACGAGGTCCGCGAGGTCAACCGGGTGGTGGTCGACGTGACCAGCAAGCCCCCGGGCACCATCGAGTGGGAGTAAGGGCCAAAAGCGAGGTGCTCGCGTAGCTCGCGCGCTTGTCCAAAAGCATGGTGCTCGCGTGGCTCGCGCGTCTGGTCAAGGGCGAGGTGCTCGCTGCGCTCGCGCGTTTTCCTGAGGCCCCACCCGTTGCCCAGTTGGGGTGTTGACCGGCTGGACCCCACCCTGGCCAGAGGTGCTCGCTCCGCTCGCCCGCCTTCCTAAGAGGTCCTAACAAAATGATCTAGACCCGTGTCCGGTCGCGACGCCCACTTGCCGCAGGGATCACCTACTGGCGTCGTCTCTTCGGCTGATCTAACGTGACTGGCTATGGTCAGGGCCTGGTGGGTGCTCGGCGTGGTCATGGTGGTAAGCGGCGTTGCGCTCGGCTTCTTCTTCCCCAACCCTTGGGGCTGGGACGGCCACAGTTCACTGACCTGTGGAAGCGCCTTTCTCGGCGATGGCTATCAACCAAGTGACCCCCGGTGCCCAACTCGCCGGTTGCTATCAGGGGGCCTTGCAGCGTTCCTCATCCTTGCAGGCGCGATCCTGGCCTGGACAAACTTCCGAGCACGGCATCGGGCAGTGAGGACTGGCCTCTAGCCCCCTTGGCAGGAAGATCAGCGGACAAGACGTCGCCAGCAGATGATCGCGGCGGCGAGGGCCATGAAGGCCTCGTGGATGTCGTCGCGGATCTCCCAGCGGATGCGCAGGCGGCGGAACCAGTGCAGCAGCGCGATCGTCTGCTCGATTACCCACCGGTGGACGCCCAGGCCGGAGCCGTGTTCGGTACCCCGGCGGGCGATGACCGGCTTGACGCCGGTGGCCCAGACCAGCCGCCGGTACGTGTCGTGGTCGTATCCCCGGTCGGCGTACAGCACCTTGGGGCGTCGGTGGGGTCGGCCGCGCCGCCCGCGCACCGGTGGGATCGACCGCAGCAGCGGCATGACCTGGGTGACGTCGTTGCGGTTGCCGCCGGTCAGGCTGAGGGCCAGGGGGATGCCGTTGCCGTCGGCGATGACGTGGTGCTTGGAGCCCGTCTTGGCGCGGTCGACCGGGCTCGGACCGGTTTTGGGCCGCCCTTCAGCGCTCGGACGTGGGAACTGTCGATCACCGCCTTGGACCAGTCCAGCCGACCGGCGGCGTGCAACTCCGCCAGCAGCAGTTCGTGCAGCTTCTGCCACACCCCGGCGGCATGCCAGTCCCGCAACCGGCGCCAGCAGGTCATCCCCGAACCGAATCCCAGCTCCTGCGGCAGGAACTCCCAGGCGATCCCGGTGTAGAGCACGAACAAGATGCCCGACAGCACCTTGCGGTCGTCAAGACGCCTACGCCCGGGGTGATCAGCCCGGCGGGGCACCACCGGCAACAGCGGCTGGATCCGCGCCCACAACTCATCCGGCACGATCCACAGCGGCTGAGTGCCCTTCTTCACACCGTGATCAATTTCGAGACGATCACCAGTATTCCTAGATCATTTTGTTGGTAGTTCTAAGGCCCCACCCGTTACCCAGCCAAGTGGTTGGGCAGCTGAAGCCCACCCAACCAGCGGAACCCTTCCAGCGGAGGCGGAGGACTGGTTGAAGGGCAACTTCCTCAAGACCGAACTCGAACTCGGTCACTGCCTGCGTCCGCCGGCGAGTGCGACCTCTACCTGACCTGCGCCAAAGTTTCGTCACCACTCCCGACCACACCCCACGCTTACGGGCCCGGTTGGACGCCGACAAGCGGGGCTGGGCTCGCGAGGTCGAATGGCATCAGGCCGTGGTTCGGCGGCTCGAAGCGCTCCTTGCTGGCCTCGTACAAGGCCCTCATCCTGACGATACCTTCGCCGCCTGCCGTAAACGGTGATCGAGAAGGGGGTTTGTCGGGGTCGAATGCGAGACTCCGCGCATGAATCTCCTGCTATCAGGCGGCCAACGTGAATACGTCTGAGCGGTTCACCCTCCAGCCGACCAATGAAGGGTGGCGAAGCGCGCGGATCGCTCGCGGAGAGCTCAGTGACCAGCGGTTCCAGCTGCCGGCCGGTGTGACCGATGTGATCTTCGACCGCGCACGGCTGGTGAACGTGGACTTCACCGAGACGCGGTTCCCCTGCTTCATCGCCAATGGCAGCGCGTTCGACGGATGCGACTTCTCCGGTGCCGCCTTCGAACAGCTGTTGATGGGCAGCACCAGCACGGGCATCGGCGGACAAGAGTGGGACGGCGCCATGTGGCCGCAGACCACCTTCCGCAACTGCACCTTCCGTCGCACCCGCCTCGCGGAGCGAACCTTCTTCGGCAACGTGCGGTTTGAGCGGTGCGTGTTCGACCGATCTCGGCTGCGAGATCATACGGCCACTTTCGAGGCCGAGTTCGTCGATTGCGTCTTTCTCGGCCGCGTGCGAAACATGAACTTCTGGGGCCGCCCGGCCGATCGCGACCAGGCCGTACTCGGCAGGGGCCACAATGACTTCACCGGCAACGACTTCACCGGCGCCGAGCTCGACAACGTTTCCTTCCGCCACATCGACCTGCGGGCCCAGCGCTTCCCCGGTCTGCCCAGCTACGCGCTCCTCGACCGGATCGCCGAGCGGGCGAGTTCGGTGCTGCCGCTGGTCGACAGCTGGCCGGACGAGAAGCACCGCCAGGAGGCCCGTTCCGCACTGGAGTTCCTCGCCGACACGGCGCGCGCATGGACCGACGATCAGGCTCTGGTAAGCCCGGCGAGTCTGGGCCGCAAGCTCCCGCCCGCCCTCCGCGAAGAGCTGTTCGCCGCGTTCAGACGCACATCCAGCGATACATCCCGTGGCTGAGCCGCACCGCCTCGCGGGCCAGGTCCCGCAAGGCGGTGATGCGTTCGATCTCGTACTCGTTGAGCAGTTCGTCCTCGGCATACTCACGCAGCCGAGCATCTTCTATGGCGGCGAGCGCGGCGGCCGTCTCCGGCATCACCCGGTCCACGCCCGATTCCTCACCGTCGTCCACGACGACCTCGCTGTCGCCGAACTCGCTGACGTCGCGCCCGCTGAGCTCGGCCACCAGGTCGCCAAGTTCGTCGATCCAGCCCTTGCAGTCGACATACGGCAGCTTCACATACCCCGGCCCGCTGGACAGAGCCCGCTCGGCCGACTCATCGGAGTCCGCCGTGAAGTAGTCAACCAAGACGCCCATGGTCGAACACCTTATCGATCAAGCCAACCTGAGGACAGAGACCGCCTCAGGATCGCTTGGCGTGCAGGTCCTGCACGACGGCGGCTGCCGCCGCATGGTCGGCGTCCAGCTGAACATGCAGGAGGCCTGGCACCGGCCAGCCCGCAAGATCGCTTTCGGCAACTGCGCCAGCGCTACCGCGAGGGCACAAAGGACCAGCTCGGCGCGCTCGGGCCGGCGCTCAACGCGGTCATTTGGCGACATCGACGCGCCGTCCAGCTGCGTGAGCAGGGCTTCCCGGTAACCGAACAGACGTGCGCCAGGTTGTCGCCGATCGCTTGGTACCACTTCGCCGCGCCTTAACTCGCGCTGAGATCACCGCCACCCTGCGCGTCTTCCACGAGGGGCGAGCAGCCCGCCCGAACGCCATGAGGGAGAACCTGCAGCGGCTGTTCAGCAGCAGTGCTGCAGGTAGGCCTGGAGTTCGGCCAGGGCGGCGGTGCTGGTCTGTTTGTCGGCCCGGTAGAGCACGGTCTTGCCGTCTTTGCGCGAGGTGAGGATGCCTCCGCGGCGGAGTTCGGCGAGTTGTTCGCTGGCGCGGGGCTGGGCCAGGCCGGTGGTCTCGGCGACCTGGCCGACGGTGAGTTCGGCGCCGTGGGCGAACAGCAGCATGACACGCTGGCGGACGGGGCTGGCCAGGGCTTTGAGGAAGGCGTGCACGGCCGGGCTGAGCTCGGCCACCTCCTGCCCGAGCGCGGCGCCGTCAGCGGGGGCCGGGCAGCAGGACGCGCCGCTCGTCTCCGGGCCGGGGGTGTCCGGCACGGTGTCCTGTGTGGCGTTCTGCTGCGTCATGCTCCTCCTCGTCCGATCAGATCCCACCATCATATCGCTGCTTTGACATATCTGAAATTAGCGATATATGTTCCGGTGTCATGACTCAAACCCCTGAACCCGTCGTGATCGTCGGCGGCGGTCAGTCCGGCCTGGCCGCCGCCCGTGCCGCCCTTCAGACCGGGTTGCGCCCGTTGATCCTGGAAGCCTCCGACGCGGCGGAAGGCTCCTGGCCGCGCTATTACGACAGCCTCACCGCGTTCTCACCGGCCCGCTTCAGCGCGATGCCGGGCCTGGACTTCGACGGCGACCCCGACCGCTACCCGCATCGCGACGAGGTCGCCGGCTACCTGCGCCACTACGCCGCCCTGCTGGACGCCGAGATCCGTACCGGCACCCGGGTGCGGGCCGTTGAGAACGCCGGCGACCGGCGCCCGGGTGCATTCGTGGTGCGTACCGAGAACGGAGAGGAGATCGAGGCCGCGGCAGTGGTGGCGGCGTCCGGCTCCTTCGCCCGTCCGGTCCGCCCCGACCTGCCCGGCGCCGGCACCTTCGCCGGCCGGGTGCTGCACGCGGCCGACTACCGCGACGCGAACGATCTGGCCGGGCAGCGGGTGGTGGTGGTCGGTGGCGGCAACTCCGCCGTGCAGATCGCGTACGAGCTCACCGGGACGGTGGAGCGGGTGAGCCTCGCCTCGCGGGCCCCGCTGACCTTCCTGCCACAGCGGCGGGACGGCCGGGATGTGCATCACCGGCTGGTCTCCAGCGGCTTCGACGACCTGCCGCCCGCCTGGCTGATCCACCATGTGCGGTCGCGGCTGGTGATGGACGTCGGCGACTATGCCAGTGCCGTACGGGACGGCCGTCTGGTGCGCCGGCCGATGTTCACCGCGCTGGACGGCGAGCACGTGGTGTGGGCCGACGGGCAGCGGGAGCGGGCGGACGTGCTGCTGCTGGCCACCGGCTACCTGCCCGACCTGGACTACCTGGCCCCGCTCGGCGCGCTGGACGAACACGGCCTGCCCGTGCATCAGGGCGGGCTGTCCCTCATCCGGCCGGGCCTGGCCTATCTGGGGCTGGAGTTTCAGCGTTCGTTCGCCTCCAACACCCTGCGCGGGGTTGCGGCCGACGCCGCGCACATCATGGGCCCGCTGGCCGCGCACGCCCGCCACGCCCCGGCCCAGATCGGCCTCTGAGCGCGGCCCTCGGCACCGTCGCTGATTCGACGGCCAGCTAATTTGACATTCCTCTAATTAGAGGCGCACTATGGGCACTGCTTCGACAATCATCTAAACAACCCCCCTTCGCACCCTGAGGAGAGTCCTGCCATGAGCAACAGCTGCTGCGGCACCACCACCGCGCTCGAACTCGAGCAGATCGTGCACAGCCCCGACCCGGCAGGTCTGCCGGTCGTGGTCATCGGCGCCGGCCCGGTCGGCCTGGCAGCCGCCGCCCACCTGGCCGAACGCGGCCAGCCGTTCCTGGTGCTGGAGGCAGGTGAGCGGATCGCCGCCTCCGTCGCCCGGTGGGGACACGTGCGGGTGTTCAGCCCGTGGAAGTACAACATCGACGCCGCCGCCCGCCGCCTCCTTCGCGCCGACGGCTGGAGCGCCCCGGACGACGAATGGCTGCCCACCGGCGCCGAACTCATCGACGACTACCTCGCCCCGCTGGCCAAGCTCTTCGGCGAGCGCGTACGGCTCGGCGCCAAGGTCGAGGCGATCAGCCGTGAAGGCTACGACCGGGTCCGCACCAACGGCCGCGACGGCGTGCCGTTCCTCATCCGCCTGGAAAGCGGCGAAGAGCTCCAGGCCCGCGCGATCATCGACGCCTCCGGCACCTACGAGACCCCGAACGTCCTGGGCGCCAGCGGCCTGCCCGCCCACGGCGAGCAGCAGGCCGTCACTGATCAACGGATCGACCACGCCCTGCCCGACGTGCTCGGCGCGGACCGCGAGCGCTACGAGGGCAAGCACATCCTGGTCGTCGGTGCCGGCCACTCGGCCGCCACCACCCTGCTCGCCCTCGCCCAGCTCTCGGCCGGCACCCGCATCACCTGGGCCATCCGCGCAGGCGGCGCGAGCCGTACCTACGGTGGCGGCGACGCCGACGCCCTCCCGGCCCGCGGCGCACTCGGCACCCGCCTGCGCTCCCACGTCGACTCCGGCCGTATCCAGCTCGTCACCGGCTTCTTCACCCACCGCGTCGAGCGCGACGGCGACGAGATCACGGTGATCAGCCGTGACGCGTCGGGCCACGAGCGGAACCTGGTCGCCGACCGGGTCGTCGCGGCGACCGGCTACCGCCCCGACCACACCATCGCCAGCGAACTCCGCCTCGACCTGGACCCGATCCTGGGCTCCACCCGGCGGCTCGCCCCGCTGATCGACCCCAACCAGCACTCCTGCGGCACCGTCCCCGCGCACGGCGTCGACGAACTCGCCCACCCCGAACCCGGCTACTACGCCGTCGGCGTCAAGTCCTACGGCCGCGCCCCGACCTTCCTCATGGCCACCGGCTACGAGCAGGTCCGCTCCGTCATCGCCGCCCTGGCAGGCGACTGGGCGGCCGCCCGGGACGTTCAGCTCGACCTGCCCGAGACCGGCGTGTGCTCCTCCAACCTGGCCGAAGCCCAGGAACAGCGGGTGGGCCTGGCCACCGGCATCAGCGGCGGCCTGCTCAGCACTCCGCTCCCCCTCGCTGTTTCGGCCGAGAGCGGCGGGAACTGCTGCGGCTGACCACCGCCTATAGTTAGATTGACGTCGAACCAAGGAGTCGTGCCATGGCCGCCCCCGCAAGCGTCGCCTGCTGCGCGCCGATCGCCCGCGAGCCGATCTCCGAGAGCGACGCGGCCGAGGCGGCAGTGCTGCTCAAAGCGGTCGCCGATCCGGTACGGCTGCGCCTGCTGTCGATGATCGGCTCCCACGCGGGCGGCGAAGCGTGCGTATGCGACCTGACACCCGTCTTCGACCTGACCGCCCCCACGATCTCCCACCACCTGAAGATCCTGCGCACCGCCGGACTCATCGACGGCGAACGCCGCGGCACCTGGGTCTACTACCGCATCATCCCCGAGACCGTGAACAAACTCGGCGCCCTGTTCGCGCCCCTGGGCGAGGTCGCGCCCGCTTCCAGCGGCGCCGTCGACATGGAGTTCGTCTCGCTCTGATCAGGCGGGGGCGGATCTCCGGCGCGCTCCTGGAGCGGGTCGAGGAGGTGGTCGTCAGGCCGGCAGCAGGTCGGCCAGGAGTTTCTCGACGCGGTTCTTGATCTCGTCGCGGATCGCCCGCACGGCATCGATACCCTGGCCGGCGGGGTCGGAGAGTTTCCAGTCCTCGTAGCGTTTGCCGGGGAAGATGGGGCAGGCGTCGCCGCAGCCCATGGTGATCACGACGTCGGACGCCGCGACCACGTCCGTGGTGAGGACTTTGGGCTGGACGCCGGTGATTTCGATGCCGGCCTCGCGCATGGCCTCGACGGCGACCGGGTTGATCTGGTCGGCGGGCGCGGATCCGGCCGAGCGGACCTCGATCTGGTCTCCGGCCAGTTCGCGGAGCCATCCGGCGGCCATCTGGGAACGTCCGGCGTTGTGCACACAGACGAACAGCACGCTAGGCACGGTTGAGCTCCTCGCTGAACAGGCGCCGGCCCCACAGGCTGACGTAGACCAGGGCGACCAGGACGGGCACCTCGATGAGCGGTCCCACCACCCCCGCGAGGGCCTGGCCGGAGGTGACGCCGAACACGCCTACCGCGACCGCGATGGCCAGCTCGAAGTTGTTGCCCGCCGCGGTGAAGGCGAGTGTCGTGGTGCGCTCGTACGGCAGGCCGATCGCCCGGCCGGCCAGGAACGAGCCGCCCCACATCAGCGCGAAGTAGGCCAGCAGCGGCAGCGCGATCCGGGCCACGTCCCACGGGCGCTCGCTGATCGTGTGGCCTTGGAGGGCGAACAGGATGACGATGGTGAACAGCAGGCCGTACAGCGCGATGGGGCCGATCTTTGGCAGGAACCGCCGCTCGTACCAGTCGCGGCCTCGGGTGCGCTCGCCGAGCTTGCGGGAGGCGTACCCGGCGGCCAGCGGAATGCCGAGGAAGATGAGGACGTACTGCGCGATGTCCCAGGCGGAGACGTCCAGGGTGCTGCCCGCCAGGCCGAGCCAGCCGGGCAGCAGTTCCAGGTAGAACCAGCCCAGGGCGCCGAAGGCGATCACCTGGAAGACCGAGTTCAGGGCGACCAGGACGGCGGCGGCTTCGCGGTCGCCGCAGGCCAGGTCGTTCCAGATGAGGACCATGGCGATGCAGCGGGCCAGGCCGACGATGATCAGGCCGGTGCGGTATTCGGGCAGGTCCGGCAGCAGCGCCCAGGCCAGCGCGAACATCAGCGCGGGCCCGAGTACCCAGTTGAGCACCAGCGAGGACAGCAGCAGGCGGCGGTCGCCGGTGACGGTGCCGAGGCGGTCGTAGCGGACCTTGGCCAGCACCGGGTACATCATCAGCAGCAGACCCAGCGCGATCGGCAGCGAGATCTCGCCGATCTTCACTGCTTCCAGGGCGCCGTCCAGGCCAGGGAGCAGGCGGCCGAGCAGCAGTCCGGCGGCCATCGCGGCGCCGATCCACACCGGCAGGAATCGGTCCAGCGTGGACAGGCCGGCGATCACACCCGGGCTCGGTCCAGGCGTCATGGTGCTACGCCGCAGCCGGGGCGCCGAGGATCGCCGACAGCTCGCCCAGCGTCTCGGGGACGAGGCGATAGTAGACCCAGGAGGCGCGCCGCTCGGAGGTGAGCAGGCCGACGTCCTTGAGGACCTTGAGGTGGTGGCTGATGGTCGGCTGGGACAGCTCGAAGGCGCCGGTGATGTCGCACACGCACACCTCGCCGCCCTCGCGGCTGGCCACGATCGACAGGATGCGTAGCCGTACCGGATCACCCAGCGCCTTGAACACCCGCGCGACACCCGCGGCCTGCTCGGCGTCCAGCGGCTCGCGCGCCAGCGGCGGGCTGCACTCCAAGATCTGCAGCAGCTCCATGCGCTCTTCCTTATAGATGACCATCGATATTGATCAATGTCTATGCTACAGGTCGGCCAGCAGGGCGCGCACCCGGCCGGCATTTCGGGACGCCCGCTGTCACATTTATGCACGGGCGGGTGAACAGCCCTCTCCTGCTCGGGGGCAAGAGTGGCGCGGGCGGGACGCGGTGCGGAAGACTGCGTCGATGGCCGCTGAGTACACCCAGAGCGATCAGTTCCGTGGTGCCCGCATCCACCTGTGCGACCTTGCCGGTCTCGAGATCCGCGACTGCGAGGTCACCGGCCTGAAGATCGTCGACTGTTATGGGAGCGACGTCTACCTCGGTGGCGCCTTCGAGCGTCTCGTCGTCAACGACGTCGACGTGACCGCCTACGTCGAGGCCGAGCTCGACCGGCGGAACCCCGCGCGGGTGCTGGCGCGTGACGCCGCGTCCCCCGGCGACTACCGGGCCGCGTGGGACGCCATCGAGGCGCTGTGGACGGCGACGCTCGACCGCGCCAGGCTGTTGCCCGAGGCAAAGCTGCACGAGCGGGTCGACGGCGAGTGGTCGCTGGTCGAGACCCAGCGGCACCTGCTGTTCGCCGCCGATGCCTGGCTCGGCAATGCCGTTCTGGAGGAGGAGGCGCCGTACCACCCGCTGGGCTTCCCCTACAGCGGGATGCCGGCCGACGCGACGGCGCAGCTCGGTCTCACTCTCGAAGCCACCCCGACGCTCGACGAGGTGCTCGCGCCGCGGCTGGCCCGCATGGCCACGATGCGGCGGGTCGTCGACGGGCTCACCGAGGCCGAACTCGACCGGGTATGCGGTCGCAAACCGGCGGACCCGTATCCCGACCAGGAGTACGTCGTGCGCCGCTGTCTCAAGGTGGTGCTGAAGGAGGAGGCCGAGCATCACCGTTACGCGGTGCGCGACCTGGCCGTGATCGAGGCCGGCTCGATCGGCTGACGTTCGAGGCGGGGATGGCGAAGGCCCCGGCGTCCTGCGACGGCCGGGGCCTTCCACGTGTGCGTACCGGTGTGCGTGTCGCCTCTCGGCGAAAGGCTCAACGCGGCTCCAGCCGAACGGTAGTCCGCGAAGGCGAAAGGTGAGGCCCGGGGACACTGGGCACACCGGCCACGAGAGATGTAACCACCTGGCGCCTGCCGATGTTCCCTGACCCGGGATTCAGGTTCCGGTCACGGTGCTGCGGCGTTCGATCAGCAGCACGTCCCGCCACAGGCCGTGGTGGCGGCCGACGCGTTCGCGGGTGCCCACGACGCGGAAGCCGAGCGCCTGGTGCAGCGACAGGCTGGCGGCGTTGTCCGGGAAGACGCCCGACTGGATCGTCCACACGCCCGCGTCCTCGGCCGCGGCGATGAACGCGGTCAGCAGGGCCCGGCCGATGCCGTGGGCCTGGCAGCCCGGGTGCACGTACACGCTGTGCTCGACCACGCCGGCGTACACCGGCCTGCTCGACACCGCGGAAGCCGCGACCCAGCCGACGACCTCGCCGGTCTCGGTGTCGACGGCGACGAAGCGCGGGTGCGGCAGCTTGCCCGCCTCGAACCCCTCCCACGAGGGCGCCACCGTCTCGAAGCTCGCCTGGCCGGTGTCGAGCCCGGCCTGGTAGATGGCCAGCACCTGGGCCGCGTCGCCGGCGCGCATCGGCCGGATCTCCAGGCCGGGCCCGACGGCCGGCTTGACCGCCTGGACGATCGCCGAGTGCACGCCGTCGCCGTGGCCGGCCGTGAGCGTGATGGCCACCCGCACGAACCCGGCCGCCGCGAGCAGGGCGCGGTAGGTGCCGATGCCGAGCGCTCCGGCGGCGCAGCCGATCCGCTGCTCGGCCGCCGCCTGCCGTACCGGATCGGCGGTGTTGTCGACGACCACGTCGCTCACCCCGAACAGGCCGCCGGGGCGCAGCACCCGGAAGGCCTCGGCCAGCACCGCGGCCTTGTCGTCGGACAGGTTGATCACGCAGTTGGAGATGACCACGTCCACGCTGTGGCCGGGCAACGGGATCCGCTCGATGCCGCCGTGCAGGAACTCCACGTTCTCCATTCCGGCCTGCTCGGCGTTGCCGCGCGACAGCTCGACCATGTCCGCGCTGGCATCCAGCCCGTACGCCTTGCCGTACGGGCCGACGCGGCGGGCCGACAGCAGTACGTCGATGCCGCCACCAGAGCCCAGGTCCAGCACCGTCTGCCCGGCGCGCAGCTCGGCGACCGCGACCGGGTTGCCGCAGCCCAGGCTCGCCAGCAGCGCGCCGTCCGGCAGGCCGGCCAGGTCGTCGTAGCCGGCGGTGCCGAAGCCGCCGTCGGCGAAGGCCCGCGGGCCGCAGTCGAGGGCGGGCTCACCGTTCATGGCCTGGCGGGCCAGGCCGGAGTAGCGCTGAACGATCTCCTCGTCGGCCATCATCAGCTCCTTCACTCGCACATGGGTGGTTCGGGGACGGGCTTGCCCATGACCACGTCGGCCGCGGTCGGGAAACAGCTCACGCAGTTCTCGTTGATCCGGTACAGGCCGGCGGTGCCCCGACGCTCCACCAGCACGAAGCGCACCTCGGCCAGGATCTTCAGGTGGTGGGAGACCGTCGACTGGCCCACCCCGGACGCCTCGACGATCTCGCCGACCGTCATCGGCTCCCGCCGCCGGGCCAGCAACGACACGAGCTGGATCCGGGTGGCGTCGGCGAGCGCCTTGAACCAGCTCGCGTACTCCTCGGCCTCGGCCCGGCCCAAGGGCTTCTCATTCATCGTTAATCGACGATAGTCGATTATTCAAGCCTTCGCCAGCCTGCCGCGCGCGAGGGTGTCCACTGGGCCCTATTGCGGCAGGAAACTGGCCGCGATCGTCTCTAGCCTCGCCGCATGGAGATGACCAAGCAAGATCCCGAACCCCAGGGCGAGAACACCGTCAACGGGTTCGTCGTCGTTGACGGAGCCGCGCCGTTCATCGACTTCCTCGTCGCCGTCTTCGATGCGACCGAGCGGACCGAAGCCCGCACCCCCGACTTCTACGCCGGAGACGGAACGCTGATCCACGCCGAAGTCAAAATCGGCAACTCGTTGCTCATGGTCGCTGACCGTAAGGCCGGCTGGCCGTTCACTCCGGCCCTGACCCAGGTGTACGTCGCCGACCCCGAGGAGACGATGCGCAGGGCCGTCGAACGCGGTGCGACCGTCGTCACCCCGGTGTCTCCCTTCTACGGCGGGTACGGCATCGCCCGGTTCCTCGACCCGTGGCGCAACCTGTGGTGGCTGTTCTTCCCGGCGGCCGGGGAAGAGCCGGACTGGGAGGAATCCGCTGAACCCAGCCCCGTGTACACGACGCTGCTCGACACGATGGTCACGCTGGCCGACCCCAAGGGCTGAGGCACAGACGCACAAATCCCGGACGGGTGCGTTCAGGCTCCTTCGCCAACGCGGGTCAGGCGGGGGCGAATCCAACGTGTGGTGTGCGGACGTATTACGGGCAGGTGCCGCCCACGAAGGGAAACCAGAGATGATCAAGCGCCTGTCCAGGTTCGCCGCCATCCTCGCCGCCGTGGCGGTGGCCGCGGTGATGTCGTCCCCTCCGAGCACGGCGGCCGTCGCCCTGTCCGCGCCGGAGCCGCTGCGGGTCGACACCGTCTCCGCGACGCAGATCTCCTTCCACTGGTCGCAGAACACGTCGGGGAGCGTGGGCATCCTTCGCGGCCGGGTCTATCAGAACGGGGCCCTGGTCGCGACCACGCGGCTGCAGCGCTACACCGCTTCCGGGCTGGTTCCGGGCGCCACGTACTCCTTCCAGGTGATCGCCGCCGATGACGCCGGGAACACCTCGCCGCCGAGCCGTACCCTCACGATCACCACGCGCGGACCGGGTGTGGTTCCGCCAGGACCGGCGAACCTGCGGGCCACCGAGGTGGCCTCCGCGCGGGTCGGGCTCGCCTTCGAACAGCCCGACGACAGCTGGGACATCAGCTATTACGAGGTTCTCGACGGGGGCGCGGTCGTCGCCACCATCCCCGCCGGGCCCTTCGACGGGATCGAGACGATCGGCCTGGCGGTGCGGGGGCTCACCGCGCAGTCGTCGCACGCGTACGTGGCGCGGGCGGTTCGCGGGGCCATAGGCGTGTCGCCCTCGTCGAACACCCTGACGCTCGACACGCTTCCGCGTACGGACCTGGCCGCGCCGTCGGCTCCCACCGGGCTGGTGGCGAAGACGGCCAGGTACGCCTGCTTCACCGTCGATCTGACCTGGAACCAGTCGAGCGACAACGCCGATCCGCAGCCGGCGATCGACTACGAGGTCCTGGTCAACGGCACGCACGACGGCTGGGTGCGCGGTGCAGGCGCGTACACCATCGGCATCGTGCCCGTGGGGGACAACACGATCGCGGTCCGGGCCGTGGACAGCTCCGGCAACGCCTCCGCCGCCGCCACGACCACGTTCGTGCGTTCGCCCAGTTGCGGCGACGACGCCTGACACCAACCGTGGGCTGCTCCCTACGTCGTAGTGCCTGGCGGGAATCTGCGTTGAACGTGGTAGCCGGACGAGCGCCCGCAGGGCGATGATCGCGGGCGGCGCCGCGGCGATGATTTCCCCACATGTACGACTTTCGTGAGGAGACATCCATTGCGTGTCCTGTCCCGAAGAATCGCATCCACGCTGGCCCTCGTGCTCGCCGCGGTGACAGCCGGTTCCGGAGCGGCGCTGGCCGAGTCCGCGGCGGGCGGCCCTCGCGGCTGGGCCGCCACCTGGGCCGCCTCGCCGCAGCGGCCGGGCGTGAACTACACGCCGAACTGGTCGCGGGAGGGCTTCTCCCAGCAGACGGTCCGCCAGGTGGTCCGGGTCAGCGTGGGCGGGGTGGCGGCGCGGGTGCGGCTGTCCAACGTCTACGGGACCACGCCGCTGAAGGTCGCGGGGGCCACGGTCGCGCGTACCGCGGACGGCGCCGCCGTCCGGCGTGGGTCGCTCCGGCATCTCACCGTGAACGGGGCGAGGGCCTTCACGGTCCCGGCCGGGGCCGAGATCGCGAGTGATCTGGTGCCGCTGCCCGTGGAGGCCTTGGGTTCGCTGACGGTCACGCTCTATCTCGCGGAGCCGACCGGTCCGGCGACCTACCACGCCCAGGCCATCGCGCCCAGCTACCGCGCGAGCGGCGACCACCGGGCCGACGTGGGCGGCGCGGCGTTCACCGAGACGACCGTGTCCTGGTACTACCTGAGCGGCGTTGACGTCATCGGCGGTACGCATCGCCGTGGCGTGGTCGCCTTCGGAGACTCGCTGACCGACGGCTACGGGTCCACGCCGGGCGCCGACAACCGCTATCCCGACGAGCTGGCCGAGCGACTGGCCGCCGTGGGCCGGCCGCGTGCCGTACTGAACCAGGGGATCGGCGGGAACCGGGTGACGGTCGACTCGGCGCAGCTCGGTGACAAGGGCACGTCCCGGTTCCGGCGCGATGCCCTGGGCCAGCCCGGCGTGGGCACGGTCATCGTCCTTGAGGGCATCAACGACATCGGGATGAGCCGGACGTCCACCGACGTCTCCGCGCGGCAGGTCATCGCCGGGCACCGTGAGCTGATCCGGCAGGCGCGGGCCGGGGGTGTGCGGGTCATCGGCGCGACGCTGCCGCCGATGAAGGGTTCGCAGTACTACGACGCGGTCAGCGAGGCCAAGCGGGACGAGGTCAACGCCTGGATCCGCACGTCGGGTGAGTACGACGCGGTGGTCGACCTCGACCGGGTCCTCGCCTCGTCCTCCGACGGGGACCAGCTCGACCCCGCCTACGACTCCGGTGACCATCTGCACCTCAACGACGCCGGGTATCGCGCGGTGGCGTACGCCGTCGATCCCGCCGACCTGCGCTGACGCGACCCCCGCCGGGGGCGCGCGGTCGCTCGTGGAGACTCAGCGGAGCCGGTTGCGGTCGGCCCAGGCGGCGATCGCCGCCGCGATCCGCTCCGGCTGGTCTTCTGCGGCGTGGTGGCCCGCGGCGCCGGCGTACTCGATCTCCAGCGCCGCCACCGCGGACCTGCTCCACTCGGCCACCTCGGGCGTGATGAGCAGGACGGGCGAGCCGTCGAAGGTGAGCAGAAGCTTGGGGGTCTCGTGGCTGGCCGTGAGCCACTTCCCGTAGTCGGCGATGCGGCCGGCCACGTCGGCGGGCTCGCCGTCCAGCGGGATGGACCGGGCCCAGGCCAGGATCGGGCGGCGGCTCTCGGGGGTGGGGAACGGCGCGAGGTAGGCCGCCTTCTCCTCCTCGCTCACCGGGGTGAGTACGCCGCCGGTGTAGGCGGTCTGGATGAAGTAGTCGGTGCTCAGCACCAGTTCTTCGCCCTTGGGGGAGCGGATGGCCTCGGAGCGGGCGCGTGGGCCCTCGCCCAGTTCGGCCCAGGACAGGGGGCGCAGGAAGGTTTCGAAGACGGCGACGCCGCGTACCTTGCCGGGGTGGCGGGCGGCCCGGTCGAGGGCGAGCGCGCCGCCCCAGTCGTGGCCGACGAGCACGACGTCCTCCAGGCCGAGCGCGTCGAACCAGGCGTCCAGGTAGCGCGCGTGGTCGGCGAAGGTGTAGCCGATGCCGGGCTTGCCCGAGCGGCCCATGCCGATCAGGTCGGGCGCCAGCAACCGGCCCT
The DNA here is from genome assembly GCF_042740555.1 of Nonomuraea sp. NPDC059007. Taxonomy (NCBI): domain Bacteria; kingdom Bacillati; phylum Actinomycetota; class Actinomycetes; order Streptosporangiales; family Streptosporangiaceae; genus Nonomuraea; species Nonomuraea sp. NPDC059007. Next base: position 427,158 of record NZ_JBHYJD010000002.1, read on the forward strand.
CGCCGACCAGCGGGAGCACCTTGCGCCACATGTGGGAGGAGGCGGGGTTGCCGTGGAGGAAGACGATCGGGGTGCCGGAGCCGGTTTCTTCGTAGTGGATGGTCGAGCCGAGAACCTCGATGGTGGGCATCGCGTACTCCGTTAGTCAGATAAACGTTAGTGACACGAACGAAATTACATCGTTAGTGCCACTAACGCAATAGCCTTGGCTCATGGAGAACACCCCGGCCCGCCTCAGAAGGGTGCCGAGCAGACTGCTGGGCCTGGCCGCCGCCCAAGCCGACCGGGTGGTGACCTCCAGGTTCGCCGAGCTGGGCGCGCGCAAGTGGCACTACAGCGCCCTGGTCGCCCTGCACGACTCCGGGCCGGCCAGCCAGGCCGAGCTGAGCGACCGGACCGGGATCTATCGCAGCGATCTGGTCGCCGTCATCAACGAGCTGGCCGAGCGTGGGCTGGTCGAGCGTACGCCGGACCCGGACGACCGGCGGCGCAACGTCATCTCGCTGACGGAGGCGGGGCGGGAGCAGTTCGTCCGGCTGGAGGCCGCGCTTGCCATCATGCACGAGGAGTTCCTCGCCCCGCTGACCGAGTCCGAGCGAGAGCAGCTCATCGACCTGCTGGTCAAGCTCGTGTTCCCGCAGTAGGTCGCGCCGCCGTTCCCTTCGGGGCCCGGCGCGGCAGCATCACGATCGCCGCCAGCAGACCCACCACCCCGATCCCCGCCGAAGCCATGATCGCCGCCTGGTATCCGGAGGTCAGCGCCTCCGGTGAGGGGTTGGGGCCGGAGACGGTGGTGGCCAGGGAGACGAGGGCGGCGACGCCGATGGAGATGCCCACCTGCGGGGTCACGTTGAACAGGCCGGAGGCCAGCCCCGCCTCCTCCGGAGTGGCCTCCGCCGTGGCGGCGATGGTGACGGCCACCACCAGCAGGCCGAAGCCGATGCCGGTCAGCAGCTCGGGGGCGAGGAGCGCGCCGAGGAAGGTGCTGGTGGGGGTGATGCGGAGGTACGCGACGGCTCCGGCGGTGATCAACGCCATCCCGGTGACGGCGGTGGCGCGGATGCCGAACCGGCTGACGAAGCGGCCGCCCACGGTCGAGGCGGTCAGGGCGATCGCGATGGAGATGGCGACGACCGACAGGCCGGCTTCGGTGGCGGAGTAGCCGAGGACGTACTGCGTGTAGAGGGTGAGGATGACGAACAACGGCTGGGCGGCGGCGGCGACCAGGAACATGATCGCGTTGCCCGCGCGCAGCAACGGCTTGCGGAAGATCGAGAGCGGCATCAGCGGGTTCTTGGAGCGCGACTCGACGACCAGGAACAACGCCAGGACGACGACGGCCAGCCCGCCCAGGGGCAGGGACGACTCCACGACCGCGTACATGAGCAGGCCGAGGCCGGCCGTCGAGGTGACCGCGCCCAGCACGTCGAAGCCGCGGGCGCCGGAGGGCGCGACCTGGGGGAGCAGGCTGAGCGCGAGGACGGCGACGACCACGCCCACCGGGACGTTGACGTAGAAGACCGAGCGCCAGCCGAGCCAGTCGGTCAGCACGCCGCCGAGCACGACGCCGGTCGAGGCGCCCACGCCGCCGACCGCGCCCCACAGGCCCATGGCCCGGTCGCGGTCGGGGTCGCCGTCGAAGATGGTCATCACCAGCGACAGCGCGGCGGGCGCGACAAGAGCCGCGGCCATCCCCTGTACGGCCCGCATCGCCACGACCAGCACCCCGCCGGAGGCGAGCCCGCCGAGCAACGAGGCGAGCGCGAACAACAACATCCCGGCGACGAACACCCGCCGCCGGCCGAAGAAGTCGGAAAGGCGCCCGCCGAGCAGCAGCAGGCCGCCGAACACGAGCGAGTAGGCCGTGTGCACCCACGACAACTGCTCCTGGCCCATGCGCAGGTCCTGGCCGAGGAGCGGCAGCGCGATGCCGACGATGGTGGAGTCAAGGATGAGGACGAACTGGGTGGTGGTGAGGAGGGCGAGGGCTGTCCACTTGTTCTTCACGATGCTTCCTTAGGGAACGACTTGTAACAGTGGACATCGTGTGTGACTATCAGGGTCCTACGGAAGAAGGCACTTTCATGTCCCAGGGGAACACCGCTGTACCAGACCAGCTCAAGACGCTGGCGGACGCTCAGGCGCTCATCGACTCGGGCCAGTGCCCGATCCCGCCGCGCGAGATCCTCGACCGGATCGCCGGAAAGTGGGCGATCCAGATCATCGTGGTCGCCTCACGGGGCCCGGTCCGTTTCACGGAGCTGGAGCGCACGGTCGAGGGCGTGAGCCGGCGCATGCTGACGCTGACCCTGCGCAACCTGGAGCGCGACGGCATGCTGGAGCGCACGGTGTATCCGACGGTGCCGCCGAAGGTGGAGTACCAGACCACGCCGATGGCTTTGGAGCTGTATGAGGCGCTGCTGACGGTGACCAACTGGTCGCGCAAGCACAGCGCCTGCGTCGCGCGGGCGCGCGAGAACTACGACCGGCGCCTGAACGAAGAGGCCAGCAGTGGCAACAGCATGACGCCGACGAAGATCGGCGTGGCCATGTAGCGGAAGTCCTGGGCGGAGATGTTGGCCAGGATGGCCAGTTGCTGGCCGAGGACGATGGCGGCGACGCCGAGCACGTACCGGTTGCGCAGCGACCAGGCGGCCAGCGCGAGCGCGAGGTAGGACAGGTACGACCAGAGGGCGCCCCGCCACAACATCCAGTCGACGGCCTTGTCGAGCGTGACGTCCAGCCAGGTGCCGGCAAGCGTGTTCAGGCCCTCGTTGAGCGGGCGCAGGGTGAAGACCTCGCGGCCCCGGTAGTCGGGCACCTGGTCCTCGCCGATGTAGGAGTCGGCGTTGGGGCGGCGGGAGAAGCGGTAGGTGTCGCCGCCGGTCTCCTCGTCGTCGGCCCAGAGCTGCCAGGCGATCGCGCCCCTGCACAGGCGGGTGTCCACGACCAGGCCGGGCTCCTTGATCAGCAGCCGCTTCCACAGGTCGAGCAGTTCGGTGGCGTGGGCGTCGGCCTGCGGCCAGCTGAAGTCGCCGCGCCAGATCAGCGGGTTGATCGTGTGGCAGGTGCCGCCCTTGTCCCAGCGTTTGAGCGGCGCGATCGTGGCGAGCATGGCCCGGTCGCTGTTGTCGAACAGGTCGGGACGCTCGTGGAAGGCGACCGCGATGTCGCCGAAGGCGGTGTGGTAGACGTACGTCTTGCTCGGCGCCGAGATCCCGACCAGCGGGAAGATCAGGTTGCTGAGCAGCAGGGGGATGGCGGCCGCCGCGGTGCCGAGCAGCGCCAGCCGTACCCTCAGAAGGGGCACGACCAGCAGGAGCGCGGCCACGGCGATCGCCACGACCAGGAAGCCGTTGGCGCGGAAGAGGCCCAGCAGCGTGAACAGGGCCGACAGCGCGGCCAGGCGGCCGTTGGTGAGGTCGCGGTCGGCGGCCACGCGCGCGCAGACGCCGGCGATCGCGACCGCGCAGATCGTGAACGGCACGTCCTTCCACAGCGCGACGGAGAACGCGCCGAGCGGCGGCAGGAACGCCAGCAGGATCGCCATGGCGTTGGTCCAGCGCGGCGGCGCCCCGAGCGCGATCAGCGCCCGCGCGAGGAACGTGAGCGTGAGGGCCATCGCGGTCGTCTGCAGCAGCGTCACCGCGCCGAGATCGCCGGTGAGCCGCATGCTGAGCCACAGCACGGAGTCGTAGAGGACCGAGTGGTCGCTGATCCACGGTCCGGCCAGGGTGTGGCTCAGATAGAGGACGGAGTCACGGCTGAACAGGCCGGGGTAGAAGGCCGCCCACCAGCAGAGCAGCACGATCTGGATGGGCAGAAACGTGGAACGGAGAACGCGCATGAGTCCTGAGGCCGGGGAGGGTGCACCTTGGGGGCACACCCTACCCGCCCATTACGGATATACCATTCCCGGCGCCAGTTTCTTGGCCCCGGCAAGCTGGGGCACGGTGACGAGCGTGTAGCCGCGCTTCTTGAGCTCCTTGATGATCTCCGGCATCGCCCGCACGGTCTGCGGGACGGTCTCGTGCATCAGGATGACCCCGTCGCGCCTGGCCAGCCGCAGCACCGCCGCCTTGATCTTCTTGACGTCGCGCGACTGCCAGTCGAGTGTGGTGCCGGTCCACATGACCTGCGACATGCCCTCCTGCGCGGCCAGCTCCACGATGCGCTCGTCGGTGTGCCCGTACGGCGGGCGGAACATCTTCGGCGTGATCCCCGCCACCCGCTCGACGATTTCCTGCGTGAGCCGCAGCTCGGTCGTGACCTGCTCGTCCATGAGCGAGGGCAGCGACGGGTGCCCGTAGGTGTGGTTGCCGATCGCGTGCCCGTCAGCGACGGTCTTCTTCAATACGGCCGGCCGCCGCTCCACCTGCTTGCCCATGACGAAGAACGTCGCCTTGACCTTCGCCTTCTTGAGCACCTTGAGCAGCTCGGGCGTCGTCTTGCCCGGTCCGTCGTCGAACGTCAGGGCCAGGCACTTGGCCTTCGCGCAGTTGACCTTCGCCGCCTGCGCGGGGATCGCCGGAAGGACCGTTCCCGCCACGAGTCCCGCCACGAGCCCTGCCAGCACCGCCACTCCACGCCCGACCACCGGGCACCACCTCCCCTTCGCGAACCCCCGGCAAGTGTGGCATATCCGCGATATCCATCTTTCGCATCGTGCGACGGAATCACCTCCGGGGGAATTGATTGCCCCACCATTGGTATGTCGGGAGGTCAATCCGCGGCGCACCGGCGCCGATCGGCGAGAGGGTCGAGGGCGTGCGCCTGCTCACTCCTCGCATCTTGCCGGTCGCAACCGCCGCGGAGCCCGCGGTCCGGGCAGGGAGGGCGGCGCTGGTCGCCTTCGGCGTGTACACGGTGCTCCTGCCGCCGGCGCTCCTGGTGCCCGCTCTGGCCGGCGCCGACCCGTTCACGCTGCGCGGCACCCTGTTCCCGCTGGCCGTGGGCTTCATGCTGGCCGTACCGCTGCTCGCGGTGGCGCTCATGTGGCGGCGCCCGGCCGTCTACGACGTGGCCGCCGCCGCGTTCGCCGCGTGGACGGCGCTGGCCATGCGCGTGGCCCTGCACGGCACGCCGTTCGGCTTCGACGGGCTGTCCGGCGACATGGCCAGGATGGCCTCGATGGCCACCAGGTTCAGCGTGGTCACGGCCAGCAGCGACGGCATCGTGGAGGGCGTCGCCGCCGAGTACCCGCCGCTCTACCCCTGGCTGATCGGCCGCGCCGCCGCGCTCACCGGCATCCCCGCCTGGCAACTGCTGGCGGAAGCGGAGATCGTCTGGACCTCCGCCGCCGTCGTCGCCGCCTACGCCCTGTGGCGCCGCACCACCACCGCCCCCGTCGCGCTGGCGCTCGCCGTCTTCAGCCTGGTCGCGTTCTCCTACCCGTGGAAGGCCTACGAGGTCTTCGCGCTGGCCGTCTTCATCCCCTGGGCGCTCGGCACGCTGGCCGCCCGCCCGGGCGGGCGGATGCACTGGCTCGGCTCCGGGCTGCTGCTCGGCCTCATCGTCCAGCTCTACCTGGGTTTCTTCCTGTACGGCATAGCCGGCCTGCTGGCCCTGGTCGGCTACGCCTTCTGGCAGAGCGCCGACCGGTGGGGCCTGCTGTGGTACTTCACCAGGGTCGTGGCCATCGGACTGGCCGTCTCGGCCTGGTACGTGGCGCCGTACCTGGTCACCCTGGCCACGACCGGCGGCCAGAACGTCGCGGACCTGTACGCGACCCCGGCCGTCGCCGCCTCCTCCTTCCCGTTCATGCAGCCGTCCTTCCTGGGCGCGGTCGAGGCCGCCGGCCTGGTCGGCACGGTCGCGCTGCGCAACCGGACCTGGTGGGGCCTGCCGATGGCGCTGCTCATCGCCGGCACCTACGCCTACCAGGGCGCCTACGCCGTCGGCTTCGTGTTCACCGGGCACACCGGGATGGCGCACCACTCCATGCACCTGCTGCACGGCCTGCTGCTCGCCTCCGGCGTGCTGTCGCTGACCTGGCTCGTGCCGAAGCTGCCGGTGAAGCCATGGGCGCAGGTCGCGCTGGCCGTCTGCGTCGTCTGGTCCGGCAGCTACCTGTGGCGCGCCTGGTCGCCGGTGCCGGTGGGCTCGGCCGCCGCCTCGCACGCCGAGGGCGTGCACGCCGCGAGGGCGCACGCCGAGCCGTTGCCCGACGGCAGGATGCCCGCCACCGGCGCGGCCGGGCAGGAGGAACTGCGCCAGCTCGGCGCGGCCCAGCCCTGGGCCTTCCCCGTCGCCGAGATCCGCCGCGCCGTCCGCGAGCACTACGGCCCGCACGCCCGCCCGCGCACGCTGGCCGTCGACGAACGCCTCTACTCCTACCTGCCCTGGCCCGGCTACCTGCCCGTGGTCAGGACCGCCGCCCTCAGCGTCGTGCGCTGGGACGACAGGTACGCCGAGCTCCAGCGGCTGGCCGCCATCACCGACCCGGAGCGGTTCGCCGCGGCCACGCGGGCGAGCAGGTTCGGCGGGATCGACGTCTTCGTGCTGTGGGCGCGCAAGGCCGCCTGGACGTGGCGGCCCGTGCTGGCCGACGGCAGCACGGCGCAGTTCTCCCCGGTCCAGTTCTCGCCCCGGCACTTCGCGGTCGTGCGCGACCTGCCCGGCGGGATCGTCGTCGCGATCAGGCTGCCCGATCGTCAAGTCTCGGCAAGGAGTGAGCCAGGACCCTGCCGAGGCGCAGCGTGTGCGGCCCTGGACGCCCATGCTTCCTGACAGGGAGGGGGAAGCGATGCGGGTACTGATCATCATTCCTGCGTACAACGAGGAACAGTCGATCCGGCTGGTCATCGACGAGCTGGAATCGGCCTGCGGGTACGCCGACATCCTGGTCGTGGACGACGGGTCCGCGGACTCCACCGCGGCGCTGGCCGAAGCGAGCGGCGTGGCCGTGCTCCGCCTTCCCTACAACCTCGGCGTCGGCGGCGCCATGCGCGCGGGCTACCGCTACGCGCTGGACCGCGGCTACGACGTGGCGCTTCAGGTCGACGCCGACGGCCAGCACGACACGCGCTACATTGGCAAGCTGGTCGCCGCCGTGGAGTCGGCGGACATCGTGATCGGATCGCGCTTCGCGGGGGCGGGCACGTACACGAGCGCGAAGTTCGCCAGGCGCCTGGCGATGCGGCTGCTGGCCATGGTCGTCTCCGGCCTGGCCAGGACCAGGCTGACCGACGTGACCAGCGGTTTCAGGGCCGCCAACCGGAAGGCGATGGCGATCTTCGCCGTCCACTACCCGGTGGAGTACCTGGGCGACACCGTGGAGTCGCTGGTCATCGCGGTCCGCAGCGGCTGCGTGATCAGGCAGATCCCGGTCAAGATGCGGCCCCGCGAGTACGGCACGGCCAGCCAGTCGAGCCTTCGCGCGCTCGTCTACCTGGTCAGGGCCGGTGTGGCGCTGGGCCTGGCGCTGATCAGGCGCTGGGAACCGGTCGCCGCGGCCGAGGTTCCGGAGAGGGCCGGAGTATGAGCGTCTACATGCTGGGCCTGGTCGGCGCCATCGTCACGGTCTCGATCGTCTTCGAGATGCTGCGCCGCAGGAAACTGCGCGAGAAGTACGCCACGTTCTGGGTGCTGCTCGCCGGGGTGATCGTGGTGATCGCGTTGTTCCCCGACGTCCTGGCCGGCGCCGCCGCGATGCTCGGCGTGCAGGTGCCGGCGAACCTGCTGTTCTTCCTCGGCAGCCTCGTGCTGCTCGGGGTGAACGTGCAGCTCAGCTCGGAGCTCGGCCGCCTGGAGGAGCGTACGCGGACGCTGGCCGAGGAGGTCGCCCTGCTGCGACTGTCCAGCCGCGAGCACCGCTGAGCATGACCACGCTCAGGAGCCTGCTGCGCTTCCTGCTGGTCGGCGGGCTGAGCTACACCGTCGACCTCGGCGCCCTGTACCTGCTGCACAGCGTCCTGGCCGTCGGCCTGGCCCCGGCCACCCTCCTGGCGTTCCTGCTCGCGCTCGTCGTCAACTTCGCGCTCAACCGGTCGGTGTCCTTCGCCGCCGTGCCCGGCCGGATGCGCCGCCAGTTTCTGCGCTACTGCACGCTGTGCGCCGTCAACTACGGTCTCACCCTGGTCGGCGTGCTCGGGCTGGTCGAGCTCGGCACGCACTACCTGGTCGCGAAGACCGCCATGGTCGGCGTGGGCGTGGCCGTCAATTTCGTCCTCTGCCGCTACTGGGTCTTCCCCGCGGTGAGCCATCGGAGTGAGCGACCTGACTACCATCCAAGCGTCCCCGTCTGAGCGGACCACGATCGCGGCGAAGCCGTACCGGATCGACCGGCTGCCCGCCCTCGTCTTCACCGGCTGCCTGGCCGTCTACCTGCTGTGGTGGGCGGCCTTCTATCCCGGCCTGATGAGCTGGGACTCCATCACCTACGTGTGGCAGGTGACGACCGGCAACTGGCGCGCCGACCACTCGGTCCTCTACGACGCGCTGGTGTGGCTGTCGCTGGCCGCGACCGGCGACCTGGCCGCGCTCACCCTCGTCCAGGCCGCCGCCGCCGCGCTCACGCTGGCCGTGCTCGCGTGCGTGGTGCGCGACTTCGGCGTCCCGTGGGCGTGGTGCCTGGCCGCCGCCCTCGCGGTGGCCGCGCTGCCCGCCACCGGCACGTTCGTGGTCACGGTGTGGAAGGACGTGCCGTTCGCGCTGGTCCTGGTGCTCATGACGGCGACGCTGGGCCGCCTGGCGCTGCGCCGCCGCTCGTGGCCGCTCATCGCCGCGCTGGGCGGGGAAGTGCTGGTGCTGTGCCTGCTGCGCAACAACGGCTTCCTGTTCGCCGCCATCGCGATCGCCCTCGCCGTCATCCTGCTTCCGGGGACGCGGGTACGGCTGGCCGGCGCCGCCGCTGTCCCCCTGGCGACCGTCTACCTGGTCACCGCCTACGCCTACCCCGCGATGAGCGTGGACCCGGTCCGCCCCTGGCTGAGCTACGCCACGGCCTACTCCGACATCGCCGTCACCTACGCCCGCCGTCCCGGCGCCTTCCAGGAACGCGACCTGACGCTGATGGCGCGGATCGCGCCCCTGGAACACTGGAAGTCCAACGCCAACTGCCTCAACGCCGACACCACCCTCAGCGCTGGCTTCGACGTCGCCCGCGCCGACCGGCACTACAAGAAGCTCGTCGGCCTGTGGGTGCGGCTGATCAAGCGCGCCCCCGATGTGGTCACCGCCGCCCGGCTCTGCCGCGGCTCCGTGGCCTGGGTGGCCTTCCCCGCCCAGCCGGGCGAGCGCGTGCTCGTCGGCATGCCCAACGTCCCCGAAGACCTGTACGGCTGGCGCGCCTCCGGCCAGACGATGGCGGCCAGCCCGTACCGGCCGATCCTGGCCACGCGCCCCCTCTCGCAGACGCTGCACGACGCCGCGGTCTTCGTCAGGGGCCTGTCGCTGACCGAGCAGTTCGAGTGGCTGCTGTGGCGCGGCGCGACCTGGTGTTACCTCGTCTACGCCGCGGCGGCCGCGCTGGCCTGGGCCGGACGGCGGCAGGCGGCGCTCGTGCTGGCGGCGGTCGTGGCGGGGCACCAGCTCGCGGTGACGGCGGCCATCCCGGCGCAGCTGTTCAGGTACATGGCCGCGCCCATCATGATCGGGATCATGTTGCTGCCGATCCTGGTGGCGGTGCTGTCCAAGCGGCTGCGGAGACCGGCCGGCGAAGGTCAATAGATCGCCTGGTTTTCCTCTGCTCCCCACCAAGCGACCCGGTGATCGTGTCGCTTTTGGCCATGCTGACATGCGGTTTGCACGTCGATCGGGAGGAAGCTTCGTGACGCCTGTGCTCAGCGTCGTCGTACCGTTCCACAACGTCGAGCCCTACCTGGAGCACTGCCTGTCCTCGCTGGCGGCCCAGGAGTTCCCGGATCTCGAGGTGATCTGCGTCGACGACGGGTCGAGCGACCTCAGCCCGGTGATCGCCAAGGACTTCGCCGGCCGCGACCGCCGCTTCACGCTGCTCCAGCAGCAGCACAGCGGCCCCGGCCCTGCCCGCAACGCCGGGATCGCGCTGGCCTCGGGCCGCCTGCTGGCCTTCGCCGACGGCGACGACTACGTGCCGCCGGAGGCGTACGCCACGCTGATCGAGAGCCTCGAACGCACCGGCTCCGACCTGGCCTGCGGCAACGTCTGCTGCTTCGACTCGGTGACCACGTGGCGCTCGCCGCTGCACGCCGACATGTTCGCCGCGACCGTCGAGCGCACCCACGTCAGCCGCATGCCCGTGCTCATGACCGACAGGACCGTGTGGAACAAGGTCTACCGGCGCGCGTTCTGGGACGCCGCCGAGCTGGCCTTCCCCGCCGGCTACTACGAGGACACGCCGGTCGCGGTCCCCGCGCACGTGCTGGCCGACACGGTCGACGTCCTGAGCACCGTGGTCTACCACTGGCGCCAGCGCGACTCCGGCACCCGCTCGATCACGCAGAGCCGGCGCGAGCGCGGCCATCTGGAGGACCGCGTCTCCACGATCGAGACCATGCGCGACTTCCTGCGCCGCGACCACCCGGCGCTGCTGCCGCTCTACGACGAGCACGTGCTGCGCAGCGACCTCGTGCCGTTCCTGAAGGCGTTCGAGTTCACCGACGGCGGCCGCGACGACTACCGGCGGCGCTTCTTCGACCGGCTGGAGCCGCTGCTGGCCGCGATCCCGCGCGACGTCTCCATGTCCCTGCCGTGGCTGGAGCGGCTCGCCTACCACCTGGTGCGTACGCGCGAGGCGGACGAGCTGACCCGGCTGCTGACCGACCGCCGCACGGGCCGGGCGTTCGCCGTCCGGCGGCGCTGGCCCAACTTCTACGTCGACCATCCGCTGCGCCGTAAGGGCGGGGTGCCAGCGCGGCTGTTCCGCGTACGGCCGGCCGAGGTGACCCTGCTCGCGCAGGCCGACCGGGTCATCGAGGCGGGCGCCGGATTCCGGGTCGGCGGGCACGCGTACTTCGAGGGGCTGGACGCCGCGGGCTCCAAGATCCGGATGTGGCTGCAGCCCGGTGAAGGCCGCCGCGTGGAGGTGCCGGTCCGCAGGGTGAGCAGGCCGGACGTCAGCGAGGCCCACGGCTGCGAGCCAGGCGTCTACGACGACTCGGGTTTCGAGGCCGACCTCGACGTGACCGGCCTCTGGACGCCGGCGAGCTCGGCCACCACCTGGGAGGTACTGGTCGAGGTGCGCAACGGCCGCGCGCACGCCGAACTGCCGCTGCCCCTGCCCGCCCGCGTGCTGCCCGCCCAGTCGCTCAACCGCTGGCTGTCGCGCTCGGCCAAGGTCGAGACCATCAGGAGCAAGGGCCACCTGGTGGTGCGGGCCAGGTCGGTGCGGGTCGTGGCCGAGTCCTGCGCGGACCTGCCCGGCGGGCTCGAACTGCGGGGCCGCGTCTTCACCGCCGTCCGTACCGGGGAGCTGACCTCGGCAGACACTACGACCCGGCTGCCGGTGGAGTTCCTGCGCGGCAAGGACGGGACCGCCTTCCGCGTCCTCATCCCGCACGACGCCGGATTCTCCGGCGCGGTGTGGCTGGAGAGCGGCAAGGAACGCTTCAAGATCTACACCGCCGAGCACTGGGCCGACGGCTCCGGCGCCACCCCCGGCGGCGAACGCTGGCTGAGCGCCACCCGGACCGGCGCGCTCACCGCGACGAGCAGGGAGCGGCGGCCCGCCGTACTGTCGGCTGAATGGACCGACGCGCGCTCGCTCACGCTGCGCGGCCACGACCGGGGTACGGCCAGGCCCGCCTCCTTCCGGCTGGAGCGCTCCGGCGGTGGCGGCGTCCACGAACTGCCGGTGACGTGGGAGGGCCAGAACTTCACCGTGGAGCTCGACCCGGCCGCCATGCCGGTCTTCGGGCAGAGCCTCCCGCTGGCCCCGGGAACCTGGCAGCTCACGGCGGCGACGGACGCCGGACGGGCCGCGATCGGGCTCACCAACAGCGCGCTGCGCGAGGCGGGGGCCGAGATCACCGTGGGCGCGCACGACCTGCGCCTGCAGTCGGACGCGGAGGACGTCGCCGAGCTGCGGGTCCGCGCCCTCGCGGCCACGGGCAGGGCCGCGCTGCGGCGCGCCCTGGACAAGGACTATCCGCGCCTGCGCGCCATGCCCGCCCTCGACCTGGCCGTCTTCGAATCCTGGGAGGGCCGCCAGTACTCCGACAACCCCCGCGCGATCTTCGAGGAGCTGCGCCGCAGGGGCGACGCGCGCGAGTGCGTCTGGGTCACCGCGGACGGCCGGTTCGAGCCGCCCGCCGGCGTGCGCACGGTGCTCAGCGGCAGCGCCGCGCATGTCGACGCGCTGGCCAGGGCGGCGCTCATCGTCTCCAACGACTGCGCGCCCGAGTGGTACGTCGCCCGCGAGGGCCAGAAATACGTCCAGACCTGGCACGGGACCCCGCTGAAGACGATCGGGCACGACGCCAGGCGGCACCCGTTCCCCGCCGCCATCGACTACGCCAGGCGCCTGGCCGGCGACGTCGCCAGGTGGGACCTGCTGCTGTCGCCCAGCCCGTACTGCAGCGAGATCTTCCGCCGCGCCTTCGGCTACCGGGGCGAGATCGCCGAGGTCGGCCAGCCCCGCAACGACGTGCTGCGCCGCCCGCCCGCCGAGGGCCTGCGCGAGCGGCTCGGCATCCCGCCGGGCAAGAAGACCGTCCTGTACGCGCCCACGTGGCGCGACGACGAGATCGGCCGGGGCGACCTTTACCGGATGAACCTCATGCTGGACCTGGCCGAGCTGCGTGAAGGGCTGGGCGAGGACCACGTGCTCCTGGTCCGCGCCCACTCCAGGGCCGCGGGCGCCATGCAGCCGCTCGGCGAGCCCGGCTTCGCGATCGACGTCAGCGCCTACCCGGAGATGGCCCACCTGCTGGGCCTGGCCGACGTGTTCGTGACCGACTACTCGGCCGCCCTGTTCGACTTCGCGGTGACCGGCAGGCCCATGGTCTTCTTCGCGCCCGACCTGGCCAACTACCGCGACCACGTACGCGGCCTCTACCTCGACTACGCCGCGGGGACGCCGGGCCCGGTGGCCGCCACCACACGGGAACTGGTCGCGGCGGTCAGGGCGGCCGAGATCGGATACGACGCCGCCTTCCTGGAGAAGTACTGCCCCCTGGATGACGGCCACGCCGCGGCCAGGGCGGTGGACCGGATTCTCGGCTGAGACGCCAAATCTCGGCAACGGGAGCCCCGGCTGATCGCGATGCCGGCGCCACGCCCGGGACGTCCTCAGGATGCTGGATCCATGGGTTGCCCGAAGATCAGTATTGTCGTCCCCTTCTACAACGTGGAGCGATACCTCAGGCCCTGCCTGGACTCGCTCGCCCGGCAGACGCTGACCGACGTCGAGGTCGTCATGGTCGACGACGGCTCGCCCGACGGCAGCGCCGTCATCGCCAAGGAGTACGCCGCCCGCGACCCCCGCTTCCGCCTCATCCAGCAGGAGAACCAGGGGCTCGGGCCGGCGCGCAACGCCGGGGCGCGCCAGGCGCGCGGTCAGTACCTCGCCTTCGCCGACAGCGACGACCTCCTGCCGCCCCAGGCCTACGACCTGCTGGTCGGCTCGCTGGAGAGCACCGGCTCCGACCTGGCCTCCGGCGACGTGCGCACGTTCGGCACGACCGGCGTGCACCGCTCGTGGCTGCCACGCGGGCTGTTCCACGCCGACCGCCCCCGCACCCACGTGCGCAGGGACAACCGCCTGCTGTGGGACCGCTCGGCCTGGAACAAGGTGTTCCGCCGGACCTTCTGGGACGCCGGCGGCTTCGCCTTCCCGCCGGGCCTGTACGAGGACGTGCCGGTCACCATGCGCGCCCACGTCGCGGCCGGGACCGCCGACGTGGTCAGGGACGTCGTCTACTACTACCGTCAGCGCGACGGGGCCGGCGCGCCGTCCATCACCCAGCGTGACGGCGAACTGGCCAACCTGCGCAGCCGCGTCGGCGGCCTGCACGAGGTGGCCGGCTTCTTCGCCGCCGAGGCGCCCGAGCTGAAGAACGCCTTCGACCGGACCGTCCTCATCGGCGACGTCCGCCGGGTGATCGAGGCGCTGCCCGCCGCCTCGCCCGAGGACCGCGGCACCTTGCTGGACCTCGCCACCGGATACCTGAACCAGGTGGACGACGCCGTCATCGCCGAGCTCAGCCCCACCCACCGGCTGAAGTACTCGCTGGCCGCCGACGGTGACCTGGACGCGCTGCTCAGGGCGCTGGAGGCCGAGCGCCGCGCCAAGGAGCCCGCCGGCATCGTACGCCGGGGCCTGCTGCGCCGCCGCCTGCTCCACGACCTGCCCGAGGCCGGCGGACGGGTGCCCGAGCCGCTCCTGCGCGCCGAGCGCGACCTGTCACTGCGCGCCAAGGTCGACGCGGCCGCCTGGCACGGCGAGACCCTTTGCATCCGCGGCCACGCCTACATCGAGCGGCTGGAGATGGCCGAGCGCGACGGGCTGCGCGCGTGGCTGCAGGACACCCGCTCCGGCACCCGGGTCACGCTCAAGCTCACGCGTGAGCGGCGGCCCGACGTCACCGCCGCCTCCGGGCAGTCGCACGTCTGCCTCGACTGGGCGGGCTTCACGGCCGAGGTGCCCGCCGGCGTACTGAAGACGGGGGAGCGCTGGGCTCCCGGCACGTGGGAGCTGCGCGTCGCCGTCACCGCCAGGGGACAGGCCAGGGAGGGCCTGGCCGGTCTGTCACCCGACGTCGCCGAGCGCCGCCCGGCCGCCCGCGCGGTGGGCGATCGCTGCTGGGTACGCCCGCTGTTCACCGAGGCGGGACGCTTCCAGATCCGGGTCCGCAAGCCGAAGGCGGTCGTCACCGCCTGCCGTCCGGCCGAGGACGGGCTGCTCGTCGAAGGCTGGATCAGGCGCCTGGCCAGCGCGCAGCCGCCGGTCCTCGTGGCCACCAGGCGGCGCGACGGGGCCGAGGTGCGCCGCCCGGCCGCCTTCACCCCCGAGGACGACCGCCACCAGGCCTTCACCGTGACGATCCCCGCCGCCGAGTTCGCCGACCCGCCGAGGAGCCCGCTCGCCGACCCCATGTTGTGGGAGGGCGAGGACAGCCGCTGGAGCCTGTCCTTCGAGGCGGGCGAGGAACAACTCCCGCTCGCCGCCGACGACCTGCCGCCCGTCCGCGTGCGCGCCGGCGAGCAGGAAGCGGTCCTCACCCAGACCGGGTACGGCTCCGCCGACCTCGTCCTGCGCCCCCACCGCCCCGTCCTGGCCGAAGCCCACTGGACGGCCGCCGGCGAACTGGTCGTCACCGGACACCACTTCGGCGGCCCCACCGGGCTGCGGGCCGGCCGGCGGATCGAGGGCGACGCCCACCCGTTCGAGGTCACCTGGGACGAGGACCGCTTCCGCGCCGTGCTGAACCCGGCCGGGATGCTGCCCGGCGCCTGGGAACTCCTCGACGACCACGGCGGCCCGGTCGTCACGGACGGGGCCGCGCCCCTGCCCGCCGCCCGGGTGCACGACGACCTGGAGTTCGCGCCGCGCTCGTCCGGCACCGGCGCGCTCCTGCTCAACGTCAGGCAGGCGCTCGCCGACGACGAACGCGGCCGGTACGCCCGCCGCCTCCTGGAGCAGGACGTCTACCCGGCGCTGCGCCGCGAGCCGGTGCGCGAGTGCGTCGTGTTCGACAGCTGGGAGGGCAAGCAGTGCTCCGACAGCCCGCGGGCCGTCTTCGAGGCGCTGGCCGGGAGCGGTCTCGACCTCGTCTGGGTGCGCAGGGAGGGGCGCTTCGCCGTACCGGTGGGGGCGCGGTCCGTGGTGCGTAACAGCAGGGAGCACGTCGAGGCGCTGGCCACGGCCCGCTACATCGTGGCCAACAGCACGATGCCCGGCTGGTTCCGCAAACGGCCGGGACAGATCTACGCGCAGACCTGGCACGGGACGCCGCTCAAGCGCATCGGCTTCGACATGGACGCCGTGCTCAGCGCGGAGGGCGCCGCCTATCTGGAGCGCTTCGCCGCCGACGTGCGCCAGTGGGACCTGCTGGTCTCGCCCAACGCCTTCAGCACGCCCATCATGCGCAGGGCCTTCCGCTTCGAGGGCGAGGTCGTCGAGTCCGGCTACCCGCGCAACGACGCGCTGCTCGCGCCCGGCGCCGACGAGCGCGGCAGGGCGGTGCGCAGGGCGCTCGGCGTGCCCGACGGCAAGCGGGCCGTGCTCTACGCGCCGACCTGGCGCGACGACGAGCACGCGCACGGCCGCTACCGCTTCGACCTGCGCATCGACCTCGACCGGGCCAGGGCGGAGCTGGGCGCGGACACGGTGCTGCTGGTGCGCGGGCACAGTAACGTCACCGCCGGCATCCCGGCCGGCGACGGGTTCGTGGTGGACGTGACCCGCCACCCCGACGTCGCCGAGCTCTACCTGGCCGCCGACGCGCTGGTCACCGACTACTCCTCGGTGATGTTCGACTTCGCCGTCACCGGCAAGCCCATGGTCTTCTTCACCTACGACCTGGAGCGTTACCGGGACGAGCTGCGCGGGTTCTACTTCGACCTGGAAGCCGGTGCGCCGGGGCCGCTGGTGCGCGACTCCGAGGCGCTGATCGGGGCGCTGGCCGACCTCGACGGCGTCGCGGCCGGGTACGCGGCGGCGTACCGGGGCTTCCGTGAGCGGTTCTGCGAACTCGACGACGGCGGCGCGACGGCGCGCGTGGTGAGCCGGATCTTCGGCCGAGTCCTCCGGGATGGTCAAGAAGCGGCATGGACATTCTCCAGTAGTTCCAGAGAGTAATCGGTTCCCGACCCTGGGTCGCCATGCTGGAATCCATGAGGACCTATTCGCTCGATGACGTCTACGCGACACGCAAGCGGAGAGACTCCTGGTGGACCGTGTACTTCGTGGACCCGGTCGCCTGCCGGGTCGCGCTGATCGTCGCCAACCGCACGAGCGTCACACCCAACGCGCTCACGGTCTTCTCGCTGGTCCTCGGCCTGGTGTCGGCGGCCTGCTTCGCGGTTGACGAACTGGCCGCGGGGGCGGTCGTGTTCTACCTCAGCTTCATGATCGACTGCGTCGACGGGAAGATCGCCCGGCTGAAGGGCACGGGGACGCCGTTCGGCCTGTGGCTCGACTACGTGGGGGACCGGGTCCGGGTGGTGTTCTGCGCCACCGGGCTGGCCATCGGGCAGTACATGCTCACGCACAACGTCGAGTTCATCGTGCTGGGGGCGGCGGTGGCCGTCCTGGATCTGTTCAGGTACGTGAACGCGCCGCAGATGAAGCGAGTCCGTGAGGCGATCAGGGAGGGCATGCCGCCCAAGCCCACGGTTTCCGAGGAGGTTGTCGTCCGGCCCGCGCGCCACCCGTCGTTCATGCGCAGGCTCAACAAGTACCTGGCGCGCAGGCGGGTGCGCTCCCATCTCATCAGCGGAATCGAGTTCCACGCCGCCGTGTTCGTGGTCGCGCCCCTCATCGGAGCGGCGGCGCTCATCCCGGTCTCGGCAGCCGCCAGCGTGCTGCTGCTGGTCAACGAGATCTTCCTGGTGTATCGCATGTGGCTCTTCGCGCGGCGCTTCGCCGTCGTGTCCTCCCAGGAGAGCCGAGAGCACGTTCTCGTCTAAGTTTTCGGGGGTAACGAAGCTATGTCGGATCGGCCGATATTCGTCATCGGGTGTCCACGTTCAGGGACCACGATGCTGCAGCTCATGCTGCATTCGCACCCGCGGATCGCGGTGCCGCCGGAGACCCGCTTCCTGGTGCCGGCCTACTACCGGCGCCGCGTTTTCGGGGACCTGCGGGTCGCCTCGGCGCGGCAGGCGCTGGCGCAGTGGATCGCGACCGACAAGAACACCAAGTTCCGCGAGCTGAAGATCGACAAGGACGACTACGTCCGGGAGTCCGCCGACGGGCCCGGCTCGCTCGGCTCGGTCATCGGCACCGCCTTCCGCATGTATGCCGACCGGTTCGGCAAGGCCCGCTGGGGCGACAAGCGGCCCAGCTACGTCAAGCAGGTCGACCTGCTCCTGCGTCTCTTCCCCGACGCCCAGTTCGTCCACCTCATCAGGGACGGCCGCGACTGCGTGTCGTCGCTGAAGGAGATGCCCTGGTACACGCTGGACTCCTTCCACGCCATCTCCACCTGGGCCGAGGCCATGGACGCCGGGGTCAAGCTGCGCAAGTCGATGCCCGAGGACAGCTACTACGAGCTGCGCTACGAGGACCTCACCGAGGACCCCACCACCGAGATGAAGAAGCTCTGCCACTTCCTCGAGGAGGACTTCGACCAGGCGATGCTCTCGCCGCGCGAGGCCGCCCAGGTGGCGGTTCCCGTCCACAAGGTGTGGCACAGCAACACGCACGGCGAGGTCACCAAGTCCCGCGTGGGCAGTTGGTCCACGCGCCTGGAGGACTGGGAGATCGCGCTGTGCGAGCAGGTGCTCGGCGAGCGCCTGGAGTCCATGGGTTACGAGCTCAGCGGCACCGAGAAGGCGGCCAAGGAGCACGTGCTGGCCTTCCAGAAGACCATGCAGAAGCGCCGGGCCTCGCGCATGCGCAAGGGCATGCGCGACCGCATCAACCGCCTGCGCGAGCCCAGCCCGGTCGCCGCCCTGCTCACCTCGGGCCAGCGCGCCCTGGCCGGCATCCCACAGCAGCGCGCCGAAACCCCACTGACCGAACGCGTCTGACCTTCTCGCCGGTACGGCGGAGCCTCTCCGCCGTACCGGTCAGCCGATGGGCGCGATGTCGAGCTGCAACCAGTCGATGCCGAGAACGAACGGCGTCGTCATGCTCAGCGCCAGCGCGTCGATATCGCGATGTGCCACCTTGCTCCTGCTGTACTCACCGCCGCCGAGCAGCGCATAGCGCTCGATGGAGACGGCACCCTGCGTGTCTATCTGGACGATCAAGTAGTGCGGGATGCCCGCCTTTGCATACTCGCCCGCCTTGTGGATCCGGTCACGGGCCCCGGATCGGGGCGAGAGCACCTCGACAGCGATGATGACGTCGTCCGCCCAGAGCCACTCGCCAGGTTTCGGACATGCGTACACCACCACGTCAGGCTTTCTGAGGTGGAGCGGGACGTCCCACAGGATGACCTCGATCTCCGTGTTCACTTCCACGGAAGGCGCGTTCTCCGGCCGTGAGCATGAGCGGCGATGTCTCTCGATGCCCCTCTCCAAAGCGTTGGCCAGTCTGCGTCCGGTCTTCTGGTGCTCGCGGGTTCGCTGCTCGCGGGGCGTGACCACGCCCTCGACAACCTCGATGTCGCGGCGAGTTTCCTCGTCCAAGGCCAGATAGGCGTCGAGCGTGTCCAGCTCTGCGGCGCGGCTTGGTCCAACACTCATCGGCGTAAGCCTAGCCAGATCACCGGGTCATGTGGGCGAAGAGGGTTTCCCAGCCGTCCAGGATGGGGTCGAGGCGGAAGGCGGCGGCTCGGGTGCGGGCGGCGGCGCCCAGGCGGCGGCGTTCGTCCGGGGAGGACATGAGGTCGGACAGGGCGGCGGCGAACTTCCGCACGTCTCCCGCCGGGACCAGCTCCGGGCCGGTGGAGCGGACGCCGCCGGAGACGTCGAAGGCCACCGACGGCACCCCGTGCGCGGCCGCCTCCAGCAGGACGACGGGCAGGCCCTCGTGCTCGCTGGTCAGGGCCAGGATGGCGGCGTTCATGTACTCGGCGGGCATCTGCGCGGCCGGGACCCTGCCGCGGAAGACGACGCGGCCGGCCACGCCCTCGCGTTCGGCGTGGGCGCGCAGGCGTGACTCCTCGGCGCCGTCGCCCAGCAGGTGGAGTTCCCACTCAGGGTGGCCGGTCCGGGCGAACGCGCTGATCAGGCGGTCGAAGCGCTTGACGCCCTCCAGCCGGCCCACGCCCAGGACCCTGGGGTTGGTCAGCGGAGAGGTACGCGCCGGCCAGGCGGCCAGCGGGTTGGGCAGGGACCAGGTGTTCGGCAGCAGCGCGTGCTCGGAGAACAGCCAGGCGTCGTCCTCGCTCAGGAAGACGGCCTGGTCGAGTTGGGGGTAATGCCGGCGGATGGAACCCAGGTGCCAGGAGCCGCGGGCGTGCTCGTACGAGCCGTGGTACTGGCCGATCGGGCGCAGGCGGCGGGGCAGCATCGGGACCAGGCGGGTGACCACGCCGGGCGAGGTCAGTACGGCGAAGCCGGGCGTCATCGACTCGAGGACGGCGCGCAGCCGGCGGTCGGCGGCCCGGCGGGCCAGGCGGCCCTCGCCTCCCATGGGGCGCCGGCCGACGACGTGCTTGCGGTAGCGCGGCTCGGCCACGTAGCGGAAGGGCGTGGTCGAGCGGTGCAGGCCGATGACGTGCACGTCGTGGCCGCGCACCGCCAGGCCCTGCGCCAGCGTGTGGGTGACCTGCTGGATGCCGCCGAGCGTGTCGGCGTCCATGCACGCGAAGACGATGCTCACCGCGTCCCCCAGACCACGGACCGGTCGGTGACGGGCTGCTCCAGCGGCACCGCGAAGAAGTCCTGGACGACCCGGGCCGAGGCGTTGCCGCGCTCGTCGGCGCACCACAACTCGCGGAAGGCCGCGTACTTCTCCGAGAACGACGTGTGTACGGCGGGCAGCGCCCGAAGGCAGGTGATGACGTCCTCGGTGCTGGTCAGGCAGGGCCCGGGGGCGATCGACGGCAGGTCGTGGTAGACGCCGCGCTCGGCCAGGCGGTATTGGTCCCAGTCGTCGATGTAGAACAACATCGGCCGGCCGGTCACCGCGTAGTCGCACATGACGGAGGAGTAGTCGGTCAGCAACGCGTCGGAGGCCAGCATCAGGTCGTTGATCTCCGGGTAGGAGCCGGCCGGGCGGACGAAGTGGCGTACGTGCTGGGGGACGTGGTAGCGCTCCACCGGGTGGGTGCGCAGGATCATCACCCAGTCGCCGGCCAGCTCCTCCGCCATCGCCTCCAGGTCGACGCGGACGGACTTGCCGCTGCTCTTGGCGGTGTCGCGGTAGGTCGGGGCGTAGAGCAGGATCTTCTTGTCAGGGGGTAGTTCGAGCTCCTCCCAGACGCGGGGCACCGGTTCGCCGCGGACCAGGGCGTCGCAGCGGGGCGTGCCGTACCGGAGGAGCGGGCCGGTGTGGCCGAGGGACGGGACGAAGACCCGCGTGAACTCGGCGCTCGGCGCGACCAGCGCGTCCCAGCGGGCGACGGCGGCCCGCCACTGGTCGCGGGGGCCGGCGAAGTCGGCGCGCAGGTCGGGCGCGTCGAAGCCGATCGACTTGATGCCCTGGCCGTGCCAGGTCTGCAGGTAGCGGGTGCCGCGCGGCTTGGGGTAGTCGAGGGGGAAGCCGTGGCTGTCCACCCAGATGCCCGCGCGGGCCATGATCCAGATGTAGCGCCAGCTCATCCGGCGGACCAGGCCGGCGTCCTCGGGGAAGTTCTTCCTGCCGCGGGCCACCGACCAGATCACCCCGATCGGCAGCTCCCGGCGGCGCAGTTCCTCGTAGATGGCGCGGGGGGAGCCGGTGTAGCCCTTGCCGCAGTCGGACTCGAAGAGCGCCAGGTCCTTACGCCGCGGCACGACCTTGATCAGCGCCTTGTAGACGCGCAGCTTCATGGCCGGGGTGCTCACCCGGGACAGGACCTCGCGTTTGATCTTGCCGGCCAGCCTGCGACGGACCGACGGGGCGGTGACGCGCAGGAAGGCGGACGAGCCCGCGGCCTGGACGGTGTAGCCGTTGAGCGGGATCGGCTTCATGTTCGGGTCGACCAGCAGCCGGTCGGTGGTGACGTGGCCGTCGCGCTCGCGGGTGAAGCCGATGCGCGGCTCGCCCTTGCCCTCGGGGGTGAAGACGATCTCGCTGACGTAGCCGTCGCCGCTGGGATGCGGGTGGATGGGGAAGCGGTGCCCGCCGTAGGTCAGGAAGGCGCTCCATTCGGTGGGCAGCGCGCCGAAAGGGTCGTAGGTGTGGACGGTCATCGCGACCCTGCCGGCGTCCGCGGCGATCTCGGTGACCTCGTGGCGCAGCCGTGCGGCGCTGAAGGGCAGTTCGGCCAGGCGCAGGCGGGTGATGTCCATGCCGGGGGTGAGCGTGGTGCCCCAGTAGGTGCGGCCCTCGTGCCGGATCGCGGCGCGCGGCGGCGCGGCGGCACCGGTGAGCGAGCGGACCGCGACCCGCAGGTCGTCTATGCGGTCGTCGAGGATCAGGTGGCAGCAGACCCTGGCCATCGGCTCGATCCGGTCGATGACCTCGTGCGGGATCGTCGCCAGGTAGGGGCGGACGACCGCGGCGAACTCCTTGACCCACACCAGGTCGCGGGCGGGCAGCGGGTTGAGGTAGACGCGCAGGTCCTGGCGCAGGAAGCGGTGCTGGCGCTCGGGGAGCAGGTCTTCGCGCCCGTGGTCGCGCAGGATCTTGTCGCTGCGCTGGGCGGCGATCATGCGGTGCCGTACGTTGTCCATCTCCTTGATGCTCAGGGAGATGGAGGTGTGTTCCGCCGCGCGGTGCCAGTGGTAGATCACCCAGGGGACGACCGCGAAGCGCCGCGAGGTCGCGTAGAGCTCGGTGGCGAAGACGTGGTCCTCGTAGTGGATGTCCTCGGGGAAGCGCAGCGCGTTGCGGCGCAGGAACGTGACGTCGTAGAGCTTGTTGGTGCTGAAGGAGTCGAGGAACAGCTCGGGGTCCTCGGCGATGCCGTTCACGATCCGGCGGCGGGCGAACAGGCTCGGGTAGTAGCGCTCCAGCCGCCCGCTGGGCTCGTAGTAGCGGGAGATCTGGCCGGAGACGAAGTCGGTTCCGGTGCGTTCGATCTCGGTCAGCAGGCTTTTGCAGGCGTGCCTGGGCAGCTCGTCGTCGCTGTCCAGAAACATGATGTACGGGGCGGACGCGGCGTCGATGCCGTCGTTGCGCGGCGCTCCGCAGCCGCCGCTGTTGCGCTCGCGCCGCAGGTAGCGCATCCGGGGATCGGACCGTTCCAAAACGCCCATGGCCCGCGCCGTCCCGTCGGTGCTGGCGTCGTCGACGACGATCACCTCGATGTCGCGCAGGGTCTGCCTGAGTACGGAGCGCACGGCCCTGGGCAGCCGCTCGGCATCGTTGAAGGTGATGATGACAACGGTGCAGTCCGGCATGCCCATCTCCCCCGAGAAGTCGAACACTCGGGTTCAGGCATTCCCCCTCTTCGGGTGATGTGTCCGGACTTGATGGTGTTTTTACTGCTGATCTCGCCTTAACTACCGCAAAAAACGCCTGATCAGCCAGATGATCAGCGCCACCAGCGCGACCCCGCCCACGAGCGGCGCCACCCGCTTCAGCAGCGGCGCGCCCGCGACCTCCAGAAGGTCCAGCGCCTCCTCGTCGGCCGTGCGCGAGGTGCGCAGCGTCCCGCTCGGGTGCGCGTCCGCGACCGCCGCCGGGTCGGGGACCGCGCTCAGGTGCCGCTCCTCGTCATCGTGCGCCGCGCTCCCCGGTACGGCTGCCGCCTCCACCCCCGGCTCGGCCAGCAGTTCCGCCAGGTTGGCCGCGAACCGGTCGATCAGCTTCGCCCCGACCTCGGCCATCACGCCCTTGCCGAACTGCGCCGGCCGCCCCGTCACGTTGAACGTCGTCTCCACGCTCACCGCGCTCGACGTGCCGGCCGGGGTCAGCTTGGCCACGACCGTGGCGGAGGCGGTGCCCGAGCCCCTGGCCTCCTTGCCCGACGCCTTGAGCGTGAGCGTGTGGGCGTCCTTGTCGACGTCCTCGAAGCGGGCGGTGCCCCGGTAGGTCACGGTGATCGGGCCGACCTTCACCTTCATCCTGCCGGTGAACTCGTCGCCCTCCACGAGGTCGAGCGCCGCGCCGGGCAGGCAGGGCGCCACCCGTTCGACGTCGAGAAGCACCGCCCAAGCCTGCTCCACCGGGACCGGAACCGTGAACTCGTGCTCGAACCGCATCGCCATCGACGCCTCCTGTTTGCGACATTACGCCGGAAAGGGGGCACCCCGGAAGGGGCGCCCCCGACGGGCCTACGGAGTTCCCGCCGCCGTCCTGACCGCGCGGTGGGTCAGGACCCTGGCCAGGTGCCGGCGGTAGTCCGGCTGCGCGTGCAGGTCGGCCGGCGGCGCGGTGTCGGCCGACGCCTCCTCGCAGGCCTGCCGTACGGCCTCGCCGAGCTCCACGCCCTGCAGGGCGCTCTCCGCCGCGCGGGCACGCAGCGGGGTCGCGCCCATGTTGCTCAGGCCGATCCTGGCCTCCTGGATCGAGCCGTTGGAGCGCCGCACGGCCACGGCCACCCCGACGATCGCCCACGCCTGCACCGTGCGGCGGAACTTCTCGTAATGGAAGCCCCACTCGCCGCCCAGCTTGGGGATCTTGACGCCGACCAGGATCTCGCCGGCCTCCAGCGTCGTCTCCAGGTAGTCGGCGAAGAAGTCGGCGGCGGGGATCTCCCGCTCGCCCCGCGCCGACCTGGCCACCAGGACCCCGTCCAGCGCCAGCACCACCGCGGGCAGGTCGCCCGCCGGGTCGGCGTGGGCCAGGGAGCCGCCGAAGGTGCCGCGGTGCCGTACCGCGGGATCGGCGACCGTGGCGGCGGCCAGCGCCACCAGCGGGCAGCCCGCGCGGACCACGGGCGAGCGCAGGACCTCGTCGTGCGTCGCGAGCGCGCCGATGAAGACGTGGTCGCCGCGGTCGTGCACGCCCGTGAGGCCGGGCAGGCGGCCGATGTCCACCAGCGTGGTCGGGTAGGCCAGGCGCAGGCGCAGCAGCGGCAGCAGCGACTGCCCGCCGGCCAGCACCTTCGCCTCGTCGTCCGCGGCCAGCGCCTGGCAGGCCTCCTCCAGCGTCGCCGGGCGCAGGTAGTCGAACTGCGCGGGGATCATGACAGTGCCCTCCAGATTCGCTCGGGCGTACAGGGCATCTGGACGTCGTGGACACCCCGCGGGCGCAGCGCGTCCACGATGGCGTTGACGACGGCCGGCGTGGAGGCGATCGTGCCGGCCTCGCCGACGCCCTTCACGCCGAGCGGGTTGGACGTGGCCGGCGTCTCCGTGCGGTCGGTGACGAACGCCGGCAGGTCCGCCGCCGACGGCACCAGGTAGTCGGCCATCGTCGAGGTCAGCAGGTTGCCCTCGGCGTCGTAGACGGCCTCCTCGTACAGCGCCTGCGCCACGCCCTGCGCGATGCCGCCGTGCACCTGGCCCTCGACGATCAGCGGGTTGACCACCTTGCCGACGTCGTCCACGGCCACGTAGGAGCGGATCTTCGTCATGCCGGTCTCGGTGTCCACCTCGACCGCGCACAGGTGGGTGCCGTGCGGGAAGGAGAAGTTGTCCGGGTCCACGGTGGCGTCCGCGTCCAGCCTCGCCTCCACGCCGTCGGGCAGGTCGTGGGCGGCGAAGGTGGCCAGCGACAGCTCCTGGATGGTCTTGCCGCTCTCCGTGCCGCGCACCCTGAACGTGCCCTCGCTGAACTCGACGTCGTCGGGCGCGCACTCCAGCACGTGCGCCGCGATCTTCCTGGCCTTCTCCTTGACCTTCTCGCACGCCGCCAGCACGGCCATGCCGCCGACGACCAGCGAGCGCGAGCCGTAGGTGTCCATGCCCTTGTGGGAGATCGCGGTGTCGCCGTGAATGACCGAGACGTCCTCGAACGGCACGCCGAGCGCGTCGGCCACGATCTGGCTCCACGCGGTCTCATGGCCCTGCCCGTGCGGTGACGAGCCGGTGACCACCTCGACCTTGCCCGTGGGCAGCATGCGCACCGAGCCGTGCTCCCAGCCTCCGGCCCCGTACGACAGGCTGCCGAGCACCCGGCTGGGCGCCAGGCCGCACATCTCCGTGTACGTCGAGACCCCGATCCCCAGCTGCACCGGATCGCCCCGGTCACGCCGATCGCCCTGTTCGGCCCGCAGCTTGTCGTAGCCGAACAGCGCCAGCGCCTTGTCCGTGGCCGCCTCGTAGTTGCCCGAGTCGTAGGTCAGCCCGGCCACCGTGGTGTACGGGAACTCCTCGTGCCTGATCCAGTTGCGCCTGCGCACCTCGATCGGGTCCAGGTTGAGCTCGGCGGCCAGTTCGTCCATGACCCGCTCGATGGCGTACGTGGCCTCCGGCCGCCCCGCGCCCCGGTAGGCGTCGGTCGGCATCTTCGTGGTGAAGACGCCGGTGCAGTTGAAGTCGTAGGCGTCCATCTTGTAGATGCCGTTGAACATGAACGCGCCCAGGATCGGCACGCCCGGCGTCACCAGCATCAGGTAGGCGCCCATGTCGGCCAGCAGTTCCACCCGCAGCCCGCGGATGCGGCCGTCGGCCTCGGCGGCCAGCGTGACGTGCTGGATCTGGTCGCGGCCGTGGTGCGCGGTCAGGTTGCCCTCCGAACGCGACTCCGTCCACTTGACCGGCCTGCCGGTCTTCCTCGTCAGCAGCAGGCAGAGCACCTCTTCCGCGGTGACCTGGAGCTTCGAGCCGAACCCGCCGCCGACGTCGGGGGCGACCACACGCAGCCTGTGCTCGGGAATGCCGGTCGTCAGCGCCAGCATCAGCCGCAGGATGTGCGGGATCTGGGTCGCGCTCCACAGCGTGAAGTTCTCCCCGTCCGTGGAGGCCATGACCGCCCGCGGCTCCATCGCGGTCGGAATGAGCCGCTGCTGGATGTAGGTGCGGTCGATCAGGACGGGCGCGTCCCGCAGCGCCGCGTCCACGTCGCCCTGGGCCAGCCGCCAGGTGAACGCCTGGTTGCCCGCCTCGTGCACCTTCGGGCCGCCCTCGGCCAGCGCGTCGTTCATGTCGAGCACCGGCGGCAGCGGCTCGTAGTCGACCTCGATCGCGTCCAGGGCGTCGGCCGCCTTGTAGCGGTCGGTCGCCACCACGCAGGCGACCGCCTCGCCCACGTAGCGCACCTCCGTCAGGGCCATCGGCGGATGGTCGGGGATGACGATGTCCTCGCTGACCGGCCACGCGCACGGCAGGCTGCCCTGCTCCTGCGCGAAGTCCGCGCCGGCGTAGGCGGCGATCACGCCCGGCAGGCCGCGGGCCGCGGACACGTCGACCCTGGTGATCCGCGCGTGCGCCATCGGGCTGCGCAGGAACGCCACATAGGCCATACCGGGCAGCTGCATGTTGTCGGTCCACTGCGTACGGCCGGTGAGCAGGCGCGCGTCCTCCTTGCGCCGCCTGGCCGTGCCTACCTCGGTCATGGCGTCTTCACCGCCATGTCCTGCGCGCCCCGCCGTACCGCCTTGACGATGTTGCAGTAACCGGTGCACCGGCAGAGGTTGCCCTCCAGGCCGTGCCTGATGGACTCCTCCGACGGCTCCGGGTCGTCGCGCAGCATGTCGATGGCGGCCATGACCATGCCGGGCGTGCAGTAACCGCACTGCAGGGCGTGTTCCTCGTGGAAGGCGCGCTGCATGGGGTGCAGCGTGCCGTTGGCGGCCAGGCCCTCGATGGTGGTGATCGCGGACCCGTCGGCCTGGACCGCGAGCACGGAGCAGCTCTTGACGGACTTGCCGTCCAGCAGCACCGTGCAGGCGCCGCAGTTGCTGGTGTCGCAGCCGATCGGGGTCCCGGTCTTGCCTAGCCGGTCTCTCAGCAGATGGACGAGAAGGAGCCGCGGCTCGACTTCCTCCTCGTATGCGATTTCGTCGACGGTGACGGTGATACGGGGCATACGTCCTCCCTCTCAGGGGGGCAAGGCGGACACTCGCCAACGTACGCCCGTGTTTGTCCCGGTCAAGGGTCACTTACGGCGAGTGATCCTCGCGACGACTGCCACCAGCCCCGCAAAACCTAGCCCGACCACCATCAGCGCTACCAGCACCGCCGCGTCCGTGATCGAATCGGTCGCCAGCAGAATGCCCAGCACCACGAACAGCAGGCCGCTGAGCAACGCCATCCAGTCGGTCCTGTGCAACTGGCGCGGCTTGTCCACATCACGCCGCACGCCGGACCTCCACATCGCCCATGCCGCCGCGCAGGTTCAGCACGATCGTCGAGACCGCGCCCTTCGGCGGCGTCTCCGGGGCCAGCACCTTGTCGAACTCCACGTCCACGCCGCCGCGCAGCGACTGGTCGATCGTGATGTCGCCGACCTTCGCCGTCGCGTGCACCTCCACCCGCGCCGAGGGCGGCACGATCACCATCAGCTCGCCGACCGAGACCGAGGCGTTGAACTCCGCCGTCGCCCCCGGCTCCAGCTTCAGCTCGGACAGGTCGAGCCGGCCCTCGCCCACGCCCACGTCATAGTTTCTGCTGGCCTCCGCCATCGTCAGGGGCGTCCAGTCGTAGTCGCCGACCCGTTTGGGCAGGCCGCCGACGATCAGGCCGCTGGCGATGACCACCGCCACCAGCGTGCCCAGGGCCACCAGGCCCGCTCCACGTCCCCACCAGGCCGCGACCAGCAGTCCGGCGCCGATCGTGATGAGCACCGCCGCGCCGACGGTGGTCGGGTTCACGCCTTGGGCCGACCCTGTTTGGACAGCCACGAGGATCCCTCCAATGATGAGTGCCATGAGCACGGTGATCACGCCGATGAAGGAGCGTGGCCGCTTCTTCTTCGTCGGCGGCGGGACCGGCTTGCCGTACAGGGCGGGGTCGTAGGGGGAGTACCCGGGCCGTCTGGCCGGGTCCAGCGGCTGGTAGGGGCCGTGCGGGGCGAACGGCTCGTTGCGCGGGATGGGCGGCACGCCCTCCGCGGGCCGCGCGTTCGCCTGCTCGCCGCCGGCCATGCGGGCGGCGCGCTTCTCACGCATCATCGCCTCGACGCGCATCATGGCCTCCTCGCGGGTCCGCGGCCGGTCCTGCGCCGCGTGGACACGCGGGGGCCGGTGCTCGCGGGGCTCCTCGGGGAGCGGCTCGCCGTAGCGGACGGGCTCCTCGCGGGTGGGCGGCTCGTCGACGGGCTCGTGGTGGTGCGTGGTGGGCTCGTCCGGTGCGGCGGGCTCTTCGCGGGTGGGCGGCTCTTCCCCGGGCACCGGCTCTTGCCTGGTCACGGGCTGCTCGCGGGTCGGTGTGTTGTCCGCCGCTTCTGAGGGGGTTTCCGTGTTGTGCGGGGTGTAGGGCTTCTGCGGGGTGTAAGGCCTTTGCGGCGCGTACGGCGGAGCCGCCGCCTCGGCCGCGAACGCCACGTTCACCATCGACCGGCCCGGCTCCGGGCGGCCGTAGGACGGCGGCACCGGGGGAGTGGGCTGGGGCGAGGCGGTCTGCCTGCGGCTCAGCCGTTCCGGCATCGAACGCGCCAGCGCGAGCAGGTCCACCCCGTTGGCATGCGCGGTCAGCAGCGAGATGACCAGCACCAGACCGACCACCAGCGTGCCCGTGGCCAGCCACACCGTGGTCAGGTTGATGCCGAGCCCGAAGGCCAGCACCGCGGTCATCATCGCCAGCACGGCTTCGCCGTCGAAGTCACGCCGGGTCCAGTGCTCGATCATGCCGGGCATGCCGCGCGTGTCCTTCATCAGCATGAAGGCCGCGATGTAGAGGAAGAACCCGACACCGGAGCCGAACAGCAGGATCCCGAAACCGACCCGGAACACCACCGGATCGATCCCCGTGTGCCTGCCCAGCCCGGCGCACACCCCGGTCAGGATGCGCCCTTCACCGCTGCGGTGCAGGACTCGGGCCTCGTTCGATGGAGCTTCCGTCATGTACTCCATCGTGACGGCACCCGCGCGCGCTCGCATCCGGGACACCCCTGAGCCGACCCTGGGGGTTGTTCCCTGATGCCCGCACCCCCGCCGACATGTGACTATGTCGGTGTTATGGCTGACCAGAAGACTCTCGCAGAGCCCGGCACCGCCGAGGCGCCCTATCGCCGCATGCGCCGGCGTATGGAGGGCCGCCTCGTCGGCGGCGTCGCGCACGCGCTGGCCGACCAGCTGAAGCTGGACCCCGTGGTCATCCGGCTGGCGTTCGTGCTGCTGTCGGCCGTGGACGGCGTGGGCGCGGTGGCCTATGCCGTCCTGTGGATGGTGACCCCGCGGGAGGAATACGAGGGACCGCCTCCCTCGCGTGACTGGAGCCAGCTCGCGGCGTTCGTCGCGATCGGGGTGGCGCTGTTCGCCTTCGGCTGGATCAGCGGCGCCTCGCAGGGCGGCATCGGCATGATCCCGTTCGCGATCGGCGGGATCGGCGCGCTGATCCTCTGGCAGCAGGCCGACCCCGACCGCCGCAGGGAATGGGTCGCGGGCGGCACCAAGAGCATCCGCAAGAACCGGGCCCGCACGCTGATCGGCGTCGTGCTCGTGGTCGCGGGCGGCGTCGGCTTCCTCGTCGCCCAGGACGAGCTGCAGGACGCCACGCCGGGCCTGCTGTTCACCGTCGTGGTGGTCGTCGGGCTCGTGGTGATCGTCGCGCCGTGGCTGGCGGGCCTGTGGAAAGAGCTTCAGCTCGAACGGCGGGAGCGCATCCGCCAGGAGGAGCGGGCCGAGATGGCGGCGATGGTCCACGACTCGGTGCTCCACACGCTCACGCTCATCCAGCGCGTCGCCCACGATCCTCGCGAGGTCGCCAGGCTCGCCCGTTCGCAGGAACGCGAGCTGCGCAACTGGCTCTACCAGCCCAAACAGGACGCCGACGCGACGCTGGCCGCCGCCGTACGCAGGATCGCGGCCGAGGAGGAGGACGCACACGGCGTCCAGATCGAGGTGGTCTGCGTCGGCGACATCGACATCGACGCCGAGGGCAAGCTCACCGCCCTCCTGAAGGCCTCCAGGCAGGCGATGGTCAACGCCGCCAAATACTCTGAGAGCCAGTCCATTTCCGTGTACGCGGAAGTGGAGGGTGAAGAAGTCACCGTTTTCGTGAAGGATCGGGGTAAGGGCTTCGATCTGAACGAGGTGCCGCTCGACCGGATGGGCATCAGGGAGTCCATCATCGGCAGAATGGAACGGCACGGTGGCAGCGCGAGAGTACGCACCGAGCCGGGTGAGGGCACAGAGGTGATGTTGACGATGAAGGTGGCGAAGCGTGATTAAGGTCCTGATCGTCGACGACCACAGGCTGTTCCGCTCCGGGGTACGCGCGGAACTGGGCGACTCGATCCAGGTCATCGGCGAGGCCGAGGACGTCGACTCCGCGGTCAAGGCGATCGCCGACATGGAGCCCGACGTCGTGCTGCTCGACGTCCACATGCCGGGCGGCGGCGGCCAGGAGGTCCTGCGCCGCGTGCTCGGCTCGGGTGGGCAGGTGCGGTTCCTCGCCCTGTCCGTGTCCGACGCCGCCGAGGACGTCATCGGCGTCATCAGGGGCGGCGCCCGCGGCTACGTCACCAAGAACATCAGCGGCAAGGAGCTGACCGACGCCATCCGCCGCGTCTCCGAGGGCGACGCCGTCTTCTCGCCCCGGCTGGCCGGATTCGTCCTGGACGCCTTCGCCTCCTCCGAGGCGCCGCCCATCGACCCCGAGCTGGACTCGCTGACCCAGAGGGAGCGGGAGGTGCTCCGGCTGATCGCGCGTGGGTACGCGTACAAGGAGATCGCCAAGGAGCTGTTCATCTCGGTGAAGACCGTGGAGACGCACGTGTCCTCGGTGCTGCGCAAGCTGCAGCTGTCCAACCGCCACGAACTCTCCCGCTGGGCCACCGCCCGCCGCCTGGTCTGACCCCACAACGCCGGCGACAGGCGGTATCCCGCCCTGCGGAGGGGCCCGTGGCGCGCGGCTCCCGGGGGCTCGCGGCGCGAGAGCCACGGGCCGTAACCCGGTGGTGGAAGCCCGAAGGGGTGGCTGACGGCTGGGTCTCGGGGCAGCCAGGTGCGGGGCTGTGGCGTGGGGCTGCCGGGGGGTGGGCTGGTGTTTGGGGCTAGATCGTGCGACATTTCGAGGTATGGGCAGGGACGTGCCAGTCGTCGTGTTCAGCCGGGAAGACCGTAGGACATATCGGGAAAAAGTACGACGATGTCTGGACGTTTTCGCCCAGATGCTGCGTGAATCCCGCTTCGAGCTTGAACGCCCCCTCGCCGGGCTGGAGATCGAGCTCAACATCGTCGACGAACACGGCGAGGCCGCCATGCGCAACGCGCAGGTCCTGGCCGCCATCGCCCAGCCCGACTGGGCCACCGAACTGGGCCAGTTCAACATCGAGATCAACATCGAACCCCAGGGGCTGGACGGCGAGGGCGCCCTGGCCCTGGAGAACGACGTGCGCTCCCGCCTCAACCACGCCGAGTCCAGAGCTCGGTCGGAGGGCGGGCACCTGGTCCTGATCGGCATCCTTCCGACCCTGCGCGAGCAGGACATCGGCGAGGGCACGCTGTCGGCCAACCCGCGCTTCCGCCTGCTCAACGAGCAGATCTTCGCGGCCAGGGGCGAGGACCTGCACCTGCTCATCGAGGGCGTCGAACGTCTCGACACCCATGCCGACAGCGTGGCGCCCGAGGCCGCCTGCACCAGCGTCCAGCTCCACCTCCAGGTCAGCCCCGAGGCCTTCGCCGCCCACTGGAACGCCGCCCAGGCCATCGCCGGCGCACAGGTGGCCGTGGCGGCGAACTCGCCGTACCTCTTCGGGAGGGAGCTGCACCGCGAGACCAGGATCAGCCTCTTCGAGCAGGCCACGGACACGCGCCCGGCCGAGCTGAAGGAGCAGGGCGTGCGCCCGCGGGTGTGGTTCGGCGAGCGGTGGATCACCAGCGTGTTCGACCTGTTCGAGGAGAACGTCCGCTACTTCCCCGCCCTGCTGCCGCTGGTCGAGCACGAGGACCCGCGCGAACTGCTGGACCGCGGCCTCATTCCGCACCTGCCCGAGCTGACCCTGCACAACGGCACCATCTACCGCTGGAACCGCCCCGTCTACGCCGTGGTCGGCGGCACACCGCACCTGCGCGTCGAGAACAGGGTGCTGCCCGCGGGCCCCACGGTCCTCGACGTCGCCGCCAACGCCGCCTTCTACTACGGCATGATGGCCGTCCTGCCTTATGCGGAGCGGCCGATCTGGAGCCAGATGTCGTTCGCCGCGGCCGAGGACAACCTCAACACCGCCGCCCGGCACGGCATCGACGCCCGCCTCTACTGGCCGGGCGCGGGGGAGGTGCCGGCGGTCGAGCTGATCCTGCGCCGCCTGCTGCCGATGGCCCACGAGGGGCTCGAACGCTGGGGCGTGGACAAGGCGGTCGCCGAGCGGCTGCTGGGGGTCATCGAGGGGCGCTGCCTGACCGGGCGTACGGGCGCCACGTGGCAGGTGGAGAAGGTCAGGGCGATCGGCGGCGACCGGCACGAGGCGCTGCGCAGGATGACGCTGGAGTACATCGAGCGCATGCACACCAATGAACCCGTCCACACCTGGCCCGTCTAGGTGAGCAGGCTCTCACCCAGCTCGGTGATCGTGTGCATGACGGAGTTCTCCTCGCGGCTGCTGGTGATCAGGCCGGCCGCCCGCAGGACCGAGGCGTGCTGGCTGGCCGAGGAGGGGGAGATGTGCAGCAGCCGGGCGAGCTGGGTCGTGGAGCGCGCGCTTCTGGTGGCGCGCAGTACCGCCGCGCGCGTGGGGCCGAGCAGCCCGGAGACCGCGTCGTCCGCCCCGTCGCCCGAGGGCAGCAGCCACGCGCCCCGGTGCTCCACCGGGTAGACGAGCACCGGCGGCAGGCCGGGGTCGGCGAGGCTGACCGGCGTGCCCCAGCAGAACCACGACGGGATCAGCAGCAGCCCCCGCCCGCCCAGATGCAGGTCCCTGTCGACCGGGTACTCCACGTGCAGGACCGGCGGCTGCCAGCGCATGATCGGCCGCAGGCTGTGCAGGACCGCCTCGACGCCGCCGGAGTGGAAGGCGCGCAGCCGCCGCGCGTGGTCGGCGGCGACGTGGTTGCGCACCTGGGCCCAGTAGGGGGCGACGGTGATCCGGTGCAGGGAGCGCAGCGCGCCGGCGACCTCGTCCATCGCCTGCGCGTCGGCGCGCGCGAGGTCCCTGGCCCATCCGGTACGGCCCGGCAGCCTGGAAACCTCGTCCCTGACCCTGGTCCCCGGCGTGGACAGCAGGCTGTCGAGCCCGTCGTCGAGCGTGCCCCCGTTGCCGGGCGTGAGGAAGTCGGGGAAGTAGGGCCGGGGCGGCGCCAGCGAACGCAGCCCGCCCAGCGGTTCCGCGGACAGGCGCGGGGCCACCTGCGTGAGCCAGTCGGCGAAGAAGGTACGGCCACGCCGGCCGTACAGGCGATGGAGACTGAAGACCGTCTCCCAGAGCGGGTCGGCGGTGGACGCCAGGCGGGTACGAGCGAGGTCGTCCCCGGTGAAGTGAATGCGTAACATGCGACCGGCCTCTTCGGTGGATCGTGTCGCCATTATGACCAGAAATTGCGTCATATCGGTGTCATAAGCAGGGTCTTTCGGTTGTGGTCGAAAGAGGGTGACCGGGGCCGGGGCGATGGGTGAGGCTGAGCGCCATGTTCCGCGTTCTCGGCCCGCTCGAGATCACGATGGGTGAACGGCTGGCGCAGCCCCCCGGACCGCGCCAGCGAGAGCTCCTCGCTCTGCTGCTGCTGCGCGCCAACCAGGTGGTCTCGATCGGCACGATCGTCAGGCTGGCCTGGGGCGAGCGGCCGCCACCCACCGCACGGCGGCAGGCCCAGAACTGCGTGGGACGTCTGCGCAGGCTCATGACCGACGTCGGGCTGTCCCCGAAGACGATCGTGACGACCCCGGGAGGCTACCTCCTCAAGGTCGCCGACGATCAGCTGGACATGCTCGCGTTCCTGGCGCGGGCCGACGAAGGACGTGCCCTCGCGGGGGCAGGGCACGTCTGGAAGGCGAGCAGGCGCTACCGCTCGGCGCTGGCGTTGTGGCGCGGGCCGGCCTTCGACGGGGTCGAGCTCGGGCCGCTGACCGGAGAGGTCGAACGGCTCGACGAGCGCCGCCTCGCCGTACTCGAAGACTGCCTGGACCTGGAACTGCAGCTCGGCAAGCACGTGGCCGTCGCGGACGAGCTGGCCGTGCTCGTCGCGCGGCACCCGCTGCGCGAGCGCATGTGGGGGCAGATGGTGATCGCCCTCTACCGGTCCGGCCGCGAGCACGAGGCGCTGATCGCCCTGGAAGGCGCCCGCGCCCGCTTCGAGCCCGGCGAGCGGCTGCTGGAGATCGAGGCGGCGATCCTGCGCGGCGAGGCGGGTGTCCCGGAACGGCCCGGCAGGCTGCCCGCCGACCTGCCCGACTTCACCGGGCGCGAGGAGGAGACCGGCGCGCTGGTCGCGCTGCTGAGCCGCGAGGCCGGAGCCGTCGTGTCGGGGGAGGCGGGCATCGGCAAGACCGCGCTCGCCGTGCACGTCGCCCACCGCGTCAGCAGCCGCTACCCCGACGGCCAGCTGTTCGCGAGCCTGCGCGGCAGCGGGCCCGCCGAGGTGCTGGCCGGGTTCCTGCGGCGGCTGGGCGTACCCGGGCACGCGGTGCCCGACGGGGTCGAGGAACGCGCCGAGCTCTACCGCAACAAGCTCGCCGGGCGGCGCGCGCTGATCGTGCTCGACGACGTGGCCGACGCCGCGCAGGCCCGCCCGCTCCTGCCCGAGGCGCCGCGCTGCGCGGTGCTCATCACCAGCCGCTCCGGCCTCGACGAGCTG
This sequence comes from Nonomuraea sp. NPDC059007, assembly GCF_042740555.1. Taxonomy (NCBI): domain Bacteria; kingdom Bacillati; phylum Actinomycetota; class Actinomycetes; order Streptosporangiales; family Streptosporangiaceae; genus Nonomuraea; species Nonomuraea sp. NPDC059007. The sequence continues at coordinate 462,560 of NZ_JBHYJD010000002.1, forward strand.
ACCGGCGGCTCCCGGCTGCCGGGGTTGGGCGGGATGTCGGCGGGCTCCGTTCTGCCCGGACTCGGAGGTCTGGCGGATGAGGCGTTTCGCTCAGAACCGGGAGGAATGGCGGAGGGGGCCTTCCGCTCCGGTCTGGGCGACGCGACCGCCGGACCGCCCGGGTCCGGGCCCCTCCCGGCCCGGCCGATCTGGCCGGCCTGGGCGGGGATGTCCGGCTTCGGGGTACGCCAGAGCCGCCCGAGCGCGCCCCGCGCCGGCCTCTCGCTCGTCCAGCTCGCGCCGCTGGAGAGCGGCCCCGCGATGACGCTGCTCGCCAAGATCGCGGGTGCGGGGCGCGTGGCGGCCGAGGTCGCCGCCGCGCGAGATCTGGTACGGCACTGCGGCGGCTCACCCCTGGCCATCCGCGTGGCCGCGGCCCGCCTGGCCGCCGAGCCCCGGCTGCGGGTGAGCTGGCTGGCCGACCGCCTGTCCGGCCACGCGATCCACCGAAACCCCCTCGCCGAGCAGCCGCGTCCCTCGCACCCCCGCCCCCAGCAGCCGGATGGCGAGCACCTGGATCGCCAGCACCCGGATCGTGAGCGACAGGGTCGCGAGGCGACCTTGGCCCTGGGCTGGCCTGCCGATGAGGTGCTCGGCCTGGGGTATGCCGGGCTGCCCGAGGCCGCTCAGCGGTTGCTGCGCCTGACCGGCCTGGTCGAGGCCCCCGACTTCGCGCCCTGGGTCTGCTCGGCGCTCCTGGACGCCGACCTCGCCGAAGCCGAGGAACTGGCGGAACGCCTGGTGGAGGCGCAACTGCTGGAGCGCACCGGACCGGCGCGCTACCGGCTGCAGGACGTCGTCCGCGCGTTCGCCGCCCGGCGGACCGGCGGCGACGAGCGGGCCGAGGCGCTGGGAAGGCTGCTCGACGGCTGGCTCGTGCTGGCTGACCAGGCCAACGGGCTGCGGTTCGGCGGCGGCAGCGGCCCGCCGGAAGGCCGCTGGTCGCCGAAGGGCGTGGCCGTCGGCGACCCCGCCGACTGGTTCGAGAGCGAGCGTCCCGGCCTCGTCTCCGCCGTACGGCAGGCCGCGGCGGAGGGCCGCGCCGAGCACTGCTGTCGCCTGGCCGTCGCCCTCGCCCGCTTCCTGGAAGGCGCCGGACACCTCGACGATCTGGCCGAATGCCTGAGATTGGCACTGGCGGCGAATCCGCAGAGTGAACCCGGGCACACTTGGGCATTGTGAACCACGTGAAGCGTCCCCTCGCGCTCGCTGTGCTGCTGGCGCTGCTGACCGCCTGCGGCCTGGCCCGCGCCCCGTCCATGGACGCCACCGGCAAGGACACCTTCGAGGACGACGTGAACTCGGCCCGGGTGCTGAGCGAGGAGTACTGGAAGCAGCAGTTCGCCGCGCTGGGCCGGACGTACCGGCCGGTCACGGAGTTCGTGGCCTACGAGGGCGAGGGCGGGCCGAGGTGCGGCGGGCAGCCGTCCGTGCCGAACAACGCCTTCTACTGTCCCGCCGGCCACTTCATCGCCTACGACGCCCGGTGGATGCGCGGCCTGTGGGAGGAGATGGGTGACGGTTCCGTATATTTGATCATCCCGCATGAGTTCGGGCATGCCGTACAGGCGCAGCTCGAAACGTCGTTCCAGCTCAACGTGCAGCAGGAGCTCCAGGCGGACTGCTACGCCGGCGGCACCCTGGCGGCCCTGGTGAAGTCCGGCGCGCTCCGCGCCGAACCCGGTGACGAGGAAGAGCTCCTGCTCAACCTCGCCGCCGCCGGCGACCCCGAGGAAGACTGGTTCAACCCCCAGGCACACGGTACGGCCGAGCAGCGCCAAGCTTCCTTCGCCGTCGGGTACCGCGACGGAGTAGGCGGCTGCTGAGAAGTACGACCACGGGATGATGCGCGCCGGCGCCGACCCGGTCTAGCGTGGTGCCATGCCGTTGGGAGAGATCAGCTGGCTGCGCAGGGGAGCCTGCCGTACCAGCGATCCTGAGCTGTTCTTCCCGCTCGCGCCGGGCCCCGAGCAGGAGGCGCGGGCCAAGGCCGTCTGCGCCGGGTGCCAGGTGCTCGACCAGTGCCGCGACTACGCGCTGAGCGCCGGTGAGTCCGAGGGGATCTGGGGCGGGATGACGCCGGACGAGCGCCGTCGTGCCCGCTTTCCCGCGGGCTGGCACAGTCCGGCCGCCAGTTAGCCTGCAGTGGTGCTGCTACGTTCCCTCGCCGTGCTCACCGCGGCCAACATCCTCAACAACCGGATCGCCCCCCGCCTCGGCCCGCTGACCTCAGCCGCCGCGACCGCGGCGCTGGTCGCGATGGCCCGCAGGTCCGGGCTGACCTGGGAGGAGCTCGGCTTCCAGCACGGCCGCAGGGGCGCCGTGGCCGGTGGCGTCCTGTTCGCGGCGGTGGCCGCGGTCTACACCGCGGGCATCTCCCACCCGAAGACCCGCCCCCTGTTCCACGACGACCGCGCCCTGTCCCTGACCCGCGCCAGAGTTCTCGAAGAGGCGCTGGTGCAGGTCCCGTTCGGCACCGTGCTGCTGGAGGAGGTCGGCTTCCGCGGCGTCCTGTACGCCGCCCTGCGCCGCCGCCACGGCACCGCCGCCGCGACGGCCGGATCCTCCGCCGTGTTCGGCCTGTGGCACATCCTGCCGTCGATCGACATGGCCAAGGCCAACCCGGCCCTGGGCGCCCTGACCGCCGCCGAGTCCCCCAACCACCTCGACACGGCACGGGTGGTGGCGGGCAGCGTGGTGTCGACGGGGGTGGCGGGCGTGGCCTTCTGCGAACTCCGCCGCCACGCCGGCCTGGCCGCCCCGGTATTGCTCCACCTGGCAACAAACTCCCTGGGCTACCTGTTCGCCCGCCTATCGACCCGCCTCCCAACACCCCCGGAAGCACCCACCACCTGACAGCCCGCTCGCCCGCGATCCAGCCTCACACCAGGCGCCTCATCGGTGACGGGTCGGCGCGTGGGCACTTCCGTGTACCTCGGCTTCAGGGGCTGCCTGCGCACTCGCGCCCCTGCGCAAGCGCGTCGGCCCGCGCTCACCGGAGCCTTCGCCCGCGTTGCCCGGCCTCCGGGCATGCCTGGCTATCCGGGGCGGCACGCTGGTGTGGCCGGGTAGTTGTGGCTGGGGATGGGTGGGTTTCCCGGTCGGGTGGTTAAGGGGGCGCCGTTACGGCGCCCGGCCCTGTGCGGGGTCGGAAGCGTCTCCCTGGAGGCCCTCAGCCATGTGGGGTGGGTGGGGGTGGGGGTGGCTGCGCCGTAAAAGATAGTGGAGGTTTCAGGCAGTGGAGACGATTTGGAAGGGCTCGGCGGAGCGGCCGGCGGGGAGGCCGGCGGTGGCGCCGTTCTGGAGGAAGCGGTCGCGGACGAAAGCCTCGAACCCCTCGCGGTGCGACACCTGGCTCACATGCGACAGCAGCGCCGCCACCTTGCGGTCCACGGCATCGGTGATGTCGATCCAGTGGTTCGGGGTGGAGCCGCCGTTGAGCCACACCTCGCGCACCGTCCACTCCGTCAGGCCCTCGTCGCGCAGCAGTTCGGGGAAGGCGTACGGGTTGCGCGCGTCGGGGTAGACGGCGTCCAGCGTGGCCCCGCCGACGGCGCGGTGGTCCGGGTGGCTCGGCGCCACGAACTGGTAGTTACGGTCGGGATGGTGGGTGATGACCAGGTCCGGGCGTACCTGCCGGATCACCCGGGCGATGTCGCGCCGCAGTTCCAGGGACGGCACGACGGTGCCGTCGGAGTAGCCGAGGAAGCGCACGTCGGTCACGCCCACCGCCTTGGCGGCGGCGATCTGCTCTGAGCGGCGCAGTTCGGCCATGCCGGCGTTGTCCTGGGCGCGCTCGTTGCCGCCCGCGTCGCCGTCGGTGACGAGCAGGTAGGTGACCTCGACGCCCCGATCGACCATGAGCGCCACCGTTCCGGCCGCGCCGAAATCCGCGTCGTCCGGATGTGCGGTGACCACCAGAACCCGGTTGACCTCGTTATCCGCCAGCATGACGTCCCCTTCCGATCTCTCCTTGGGCACAACCAGAGGGCCCCAGTCGGCATTCCGAGTCACGATTGTCGGTGGGGCGTCCTAACCTAGGGGCGTGCCGACCCAAGTCTCTCTAGACCACCCACTGCTCGACGGCCTCAACCCGCAGCAGCGCGAGGCCGTGATCCATCACGGCAGCCCGCTGCTCATCGTCGCGGGCGCGGGATCGGGGAAGACGAGGGTGCTGACGCACCGCATCGCCTACCTGCTGGCCGAGCGCAAGGTCCACCCGGGCGAGATCCTCGCGATCACCTTCACCAACAAAGCCGCCCGAGAGATGAAGGAGCGCATCGACAAGCTCATCGGCCCCCGCTCCAAGGTCATGTGGGTGATGACCTTCCACAGCGCCTGCATGCGCATCCTGCGCAAGGAGGCCAAGCGGCTGGGCTTCCCGTCGAGCTTCTCGATCTACGACCAGGCCGACTCGCAGCGGCTGATGGCGATGGTCTGCCGGGAGATGGACCTCGACCCGAAGCGCTACCCGCCGCGCGGCTTCTCGGCCCAGGTGAGCAACTACAAGAACGAGCTCATCGACTACGAAACCGCGATCGACCGGGCGAACAACCACCTGGAGAAGACGCTCGCCCAGGCGTACAAGGCCTACCAGCTCAAGCTGACCGAGGCCGGCGCCATGGACTTCGACGACATCATCATGAACACGGTGACGCTCTTCCAGCTCTTCCCCGAGGTGGCCGAGCACTACCGGATGCGTTTCCGGCACGTCATGGTCGACGAGTACCAGGACACCAACCACGCCCAGTACATCCTGATCAGGGAGCTGGTCGGCCACCCCGAGCTGAAGACGGCCGACGGCGAGTTGGTCCGCACCGGGTCCGACATGTCGGAGCTGTGCGTGGTCGGTGACGCCGACCAGTCGATCTACGCCTTCCGCGGCGCGACGATCCGCAACATCCTGGAGTTCGAGCGCGACTATCCCGACGCGCGCACGATCCTGCTGGAGCAGAACTACCGCTCCACCCAGAACATCCTGGCCGCCGCCAACGCGGTCATCTCCCGCAACGAGGGCCGCAAGCCGAAGAACCTCTGGTCCGACCAGGGCGACGGTCCCAAGATCGTGGGGTACGTCGCCGACAACGAGCACGACGAGGCCATGTTCGTCGCCCAGGAGGTCGACCGGCTGTCCGACGAGGAAGACGTCAAGCCCGGCGACGTGGCCGTCTTCTACCGGACCAACGCCGCCTCCCGGGTGTTCGAGGAGATCTTCATCAGGACCGGCCTGCCGTACAAGGTGGTCGGGGGTGTGCGCTTCTACGAGCGCAAAGAGGTCAAGGACCTGCTCGCGTACCTGCGCGTGCTGGCCAACCCGGCCGACGTGGTGTCGTTGCGGCGCATTCTCAACGTTCCCAAGCGCGGCATCGGCGACCGCGCGGAGGCGATGGTCGAGGCGCTCTCCTCGCGGGAGAACATCACGTTCTGGGACGCGCTGCGCCGCGCCGAGGAGGCCTACGGCATGGCCACCCGCTCCCTGAACGCGGTACGCGAGTTCGTGGCCATGCTGGAAGAACTGATCGCCAAGGCCGAGGGCGTACCGCCGTCCGCGCTGGCCGAGGAGATCCTGGTCGCCACCGGCTACCGCGCGGAACTGGAGGCGTCGGAGGACCCGCAGGACGAGTCCCGGCTGGAAAACCTCAACGAGCTGATCTCGGTGGCCCAGGAGTTCGAGGAGGCCAACCCGGAGGGCACGCTGGTGGAGTTCCTGGAGCAGGTGTCGCTGGTGGCCGACGCCGACCAGATCCCCGAAGCCGACGGCGGCCAGGGCGTGGTCACGCTGATGACCCTGCACACCGCCAAGGGCCTGGAGTTCCCGGTGGTGTTCCTGACGGCGATGGAGGACGGAGTCTTCCCGCACATCCGGTCGCTCGGCGAGCCCAAGGAACTGGAGGAGGAGCGCCGCCTGGCCTACGTGGGCATCACGCGGGCGCAGCAACGCCTGTACATCACGCGCGCGGCCGTACGCAGCTCATGGGGCGCCCCGTCCTTCAACCCCGCCTCCCGCTTCGTCAACGAGGTGCCGGCGACGCTGCTCGACTGGCGTACCGACCCGGAGAAGTCGGCCAGGACCGCCGCGGTCCGCCGCGACCCGACCCCGGCTCCGGCCAAGAAGAGCTCCCGCGCGGTTCCGAACCTGACGCCTGGTGACCGGGTGACGCACGACGCGTTCGGCCTGGGCACGGTGGTGTCGGTGGACGGGGTGGCCGAGCGGACCAAGGTCAAGATCGACTTTGGGAGTGGGGGAGAGAAGACGCTGCTGCTGGCGTACGCACCCCTCGAAAAGCTCTGAGGGCATCGTCCTCCGCTTCGCTCCGGGCTGGTTTGTGTGGGGGAGCCGAGCTCCCCCACGCCCCCATGCCGGGGGTCTTCCGACCCCCGGTCCCCCGGGCGTTGGGCGGGGGACGGTGTTGGAAGGGCGTGGTCCTCGCCATGGGGGCGCTACGCGCCTGAGGGGCTCGGGCTGGTTTGTGTGGGGGAGCCGAGCTCCCCCACGCCCCCATGCCGGGGATCTCCCGACCCCCGGACCCCCAGCGTGGGCCGGGGAGCGTGGTCCTCGCCATGGGGGCGCTACGCGCCTGAGGGGCCCGGCGCGGGGTACTTGTGGGTGGTTCTGTGGCCGGAAACGATCACTTGGCCGGTGATGAGTGGCTCGACGGGGTGTGGGGATGGCCGCTCACACCGTGGACGGCTGAAGGTCCTCCAGTGTCACGAGCAGCTGCTTGGCGAGGGTGTACTCCAGCCTGTGGAAGGCGTCCAGCGGGATGTGCAGGTCCCATTCCACCTCCACGAGGCCCTGCGGGGAGGGCTGCACCGCGTCGCCCACCACGCCGTACGGCTCGGCGGACCGCGCGGTGTAAACGCAGGCCGCGCGGCGCAACCGCGGGCAGGTGGCCAGCGCTCCGGGGATACAAGCGCGGCAGGTGGGCGGCGCATTGGAGAACGGCTTGCCAGTCGAACCGGTCACGGGCGGATCGGCCAGAAGCCACGAGACACGGCCGGTGGACGTGTCGCGGGCCGGGCCGCCGCACACCTGGCAGAGCAGGCGCAGCATACAGCGACGCTGCCGCAGCGTGTTGACCATCTTCCATTCGGGGCGGCCTCCACGGTGCAGGCCCGGCCGATGCCAGAGCACGCCGAACAGCCAATCCTGCCCGGCGGCGCCGGCGAACCCGAGCCTCCAGCCGTCCGTGGCGCACGCGTCGGGGATGAGCGTGAACGGCCGCTCGGCGAACTCTCCGTCGTAGGCGGTGATGTACGGCACGCGCAGCCGCGACATCACGCTCACATCTGCTCCCGGGAAAGCAGTTGGCCCACCCGCGCCCAATCCTGCGGTGAAACCACGCCGTAGCCATGGACGAACAGCTTCACCAGGGCCTCGACATCGGGTCCGCCCAGTGCCTCCACCACGGAGTAGCGGACATCACGGTAGTGGAGCTGTGAGCACGTGAGCCGACGCCCCCGGCCAACCTGTTCGGCGAGCGAGTACTCCAGCGCTCGACGGCACGTCGCGATGCTGAGCTCTGTGGCACTGCCTGCGGGTTCATCCACGAGACCCATCTCATCCGCCCGTGATACGACTGCGAAGAGGACACTGGAGGCGGACCCCGGACATCCGCCGTGTCCGCCCCCGCCCTCCGGAGGTATCCGCGATGAGCAAAGTTCCCGCCTGGTCGCGTCGGCTTCGCACCGAGCGGACCAGGCGTGGATGGTCTCAGCGAGACCTCGCGGGCCAGTTGGCGGCCGTCGCGGGCAGGCCGTTCCCCGAAGCGGAAAGCGTGGTGCGCCGCATCCGCGACCACGAGCGGGGCAGGCATCGGCCCGACGACGAGTACGCGGAGCTGTACTGCCGTGTGTACGGGCTGAGCGAGCATGCGCTCTTCGGCGACCCGGCCGACGACACCGACCCTGGCGACGAGATCGACGCGATAGAGCTCGCCCGCCGGGCAGCAGCGAGCGACGTCGGCAAGGAGACCCTTGAGCGGCTGGAACTCGCGGTGGACGACTTGGCCTCCGCCTACCCTCGCACGCCGCCGGCCCAGCTTCTCGGACGGGTGAGGCGGCACCTGGAGTATGTCGACCGCCTCCTCGACGGCAAGAAGACTCTCACTGAGCACCGTCGGCTTCTTGTGGCCGCCGGCTGGCTGTCTCTGCTCGGCGCGACCTGCCACATCGACCTGCGCCAATACCCGGCCGCCGCCGCACGGCTGCGAACTGCCGCCCAGCTGGCCGGGCACGCCGAGCACCAGGAGATCAGGGCGTGGTGTCTGGAGACAGAGGCATGGCAGGCCCTCACCGAGGGCGAGTACCACCACGCCATGGTTCTCTCCCAAGGGGCTCAGGATGTCGCGCCACGCAACAGCTCCGCCTTCATCCAGGCCACCGGGCAAGAAGGTCGCGCCTGGGCGCGCATGGGAAGAGGCGCAGAGACCCGGGCTGCGCTCACCCGTACCCAGGCGCTGGTCTCGGCCATGCCGATGCCGGATCGGCCAGAGCACCACTTCCGCTACGACCCGGCCAAGAGCGAGGCGTACACGGCCACGACCTTGGCATGGCTCGGCGACCCGGCCGCCGTACCGTGCGCGCGTCAGGTGCTCGACCGTCTGGAGTCCCGGGAGGACGGCGGACCTCGCCCGCGCCGCGCCGCCTCGGCACGCCTCGACCTTGCCCTTGCGCTGCTCGCCACCGGCGAGCCGGGAGAGGCCGGGCATGTTGCGCTCCAGGCGATGATGACCCGGCTGCTCGTTCCCTCGAACTACTGGCGGGCCAAGGAGGTCATCGTGGGCGTCGAACAGCGCGGCGTCCCCGAGGCCGACGAGCTTCGCGAGGTCTATCACGAACTGTACGGTCAGCCGGCGCAGCGTCAGATCGGCCCCACTTCTTAGGGCGCACACGCACGGCTGATCGTCGATCTTGGGAAGTCACGCAGCGGCTCGACGTGGCCTTCGGTGGAGGCCACGATGGGAGGGTTCGTTGCAGAACCCCCCGGGGGGTTGGTCTGTTGAGGGAGCCGAGCTCCCCACACCCCCTTGCCGATGGTCTCCCGACCCCCCGGACCCCCAGCGTGGGCCGGGCACGGTGTTGGAGGGGCAGAGACTCTCGACGCGAGGCCGTACGAGCTGAGAACGGTCTCTCGCGGCGGGAACTGGAGGCGGTCGTCTACGCTCTGCGCATGATGTCGGAGGACTTGACCAGGTTGACCGGCTTGCTGCATGAGATCGGCCTGCTCAAGCGCTACAAGCGCACGGGATGGCTCATCGCGGGGGTGCGCGATCCGGAGAGCATCGCCGACCACTCCTTCCGCACGGCGATCATCGCCGGCGTGATCGCGGCCATGGAGGGGGCCAATCCTGAGCGGGCGGCGTTCCTCAGCCTGTTCCACGACACGCAGGAGACCCGTGTCACCGACATCCCGTACATCGGCAAGCGCTACCTCAAGGCGACGCCCAACGAGCAGGTGACGGCTGACCAGGTGCGCGGCCTGCCCGAGCCGGTGGCGGAGATGCTCGGCGGAGCGGTCGGCGAGTACGAGGAGAAGGCCAGCCTCGAAGCCGTCTGCGCCCGTGACGCCGACAAGCTGGAATGCCTCATCCAGGCCACGGAGTACCGGGAGCAGGGGCACCAGAACGTTCAGCCCTGGATCGACAGTTCCCTGGCAGCGCTCAGGACTCCGACCGCGAAGCGCCTGGCCGACGAGGCTCTACGGACGGGAACCCTGGACTGGGTGAGCCGCATCCTCAACGGCGACCAAGCTGAGTGACATCTGGTCCGGACACGGCCATCGAGTCGTTGAGCGTCGCTGGTGTCGGATCCAGTGCCGGAGCTTGGATGAGCTGGAGGAGCGGAGGCGTCGAGCCGCCTCCGAGGCTGGCTGGGTGAGATCGCAGGCCTCCAATGCCTGCGGGACAAGCGGTCGGACGCGTTGCGGCGGACCCGTGTTGCCCACCAAGTCAACCTCGGCATGCCGGCCATAGCCGCGGCTCGTTGGCGCCTGCCGTACGGCATGACAGTGTGTCTTTGCGTGTTACCTGAGGTTCTGCGGCGTGCGGCGATAGATCAGGTGAGTCACGCCGATCCCCTCGATGATCTCCGCCGGTTCGAAGCCGATCGGAGCTGTGTCGCCAAGCCCGGTCAGCATGGGTGTACCGGCGCCGAGAACCACCGGCACGATGTCCATCCGCAACTCGTCGAGCAGGCCGGCCCTCAGCGCGTCGGCCACGGTCCCGCCGGGGCCGACGCCGACGTCGCGATGCCCTGCCACCTCACGGGCCCGCGCGATCGCGTTCTCCACGCCGTCACTGACGAACGTGAACGGCGTCGTGGTGGCCTCCCAGCCGGCCGGCGGTGGACGGTGGGTGACGACGAACACCGGCACGCCGCTCGGGTGCCGCCCATTCCAGCCCGCGGTGAGGTCGAACAGGTTGCGGCCGACGACACAGGCCCCGACCCGCTCTTGGAGTTCGCGCAGGTATCGGGCGGTCGCCTCGGAGGTGCGGTAGGTCAGCCGGTCCGGATCGGCCGTGGGGGTGGCGACGGTGCCGGCCGTACACCATGCGAACAGCCGGTCGAATCCTGTCTGGCCAGGCCCGGAGATGTACCCGTCCAGCGAGACCGACGCCTGTGTGAAGACCTTTCCCATGGTGCCCCCAGAGCGTTCGCGATCTTGACAAATCCGGACTCTAGCACATATAAAACCATTAGGTTATTGAACCGGGGGGTTATCGATATGGTGGCAAGCGACTTGACGTTCGCGCCCTGGTCGACCCCAGCCGGCGGGCCACCCTGGCCCGGCTCGCGACCGGCGATGCCGCGCGGCTGGCCGCGCCATTCGCGATGAGCCGGCCAGTCCGTCTCCCAACACCTGCGGGCCTGGTCAGTCGCAACGCCGGCGAAGAATACGACTGTCTTGCCACCTTCATCCACGAAAGGCGCCATCCGTGACCGACACGTCCACCCCCGCCAACGAGATCCCCAAGGATTCCGGCAACCCACCCGTGCCGCCCGGCACGCTGTTGCTGGAGCTTGTGCCGGTGCCGGTCACCGATATCGAACGGGCCAAAGCCTTCTACCAGGACCGGCTCGGGTTCCGCCTCGACGTCGACGTCAACCCGAAGCCCGGTATCCGCATCGTCCAACTCACCCCACCCGGTTCGGCATGCTCGATCACCCTCGCCGAGGGTCTCCCCACCCTCGACATGCCGCCGGGAACACTGCGCGGCCTGCACCTGGTGGTCGCCGACATCGAGGCGTCCCGCGCCGAACTCGTCGAACGCGGCGTCGAGATCAGCGAGGTCGAGGACCTCGGCGGAGTGTTCTACGCGTACTTCGCCGACCCCGACGGCAATACCTGGTGCCTACAGCACATGCCCTGGCGCTAACCCCGAAAAAGGCCGGCCGCCGAATCGTTCAAGATCGGTGGTCGCCGACCTGACCAGGGCGTTCGTCGGCGTTGAGGCGTTCGATGAGGCCGTCCAGCAGGTCGCGGAGCAGGACGGTCAGGTGTTCGCGCTGGTGCTCGTCGAGGTGGGCGAGGAGCGCGTCCTCATGGGTCAGCAGCGCGTCGACGGTGTCCTCGACGAGCCGGTGCCCGGCATCGGACAGGGTGACCGTCTGCGTGCGCCCGCGCGGGCCGCGCGTGGTGCGCACCAGGTCCGCCTGCTCGGCGCGGGTGACGCGCTGGCTGATGGCGCCCGCCGTGACCAGGCAGGAGGTGCTCAGTTCTGCCGGGCTCATGGTGTACGGCGGGCCGCTTCGCCGCAGCGTGGACAGCAGGTCGAGGGTGGCGCCGTCGATGCCGAGCCGGGCCAGCGTGCGGCGGCGCTCATCGCCGAGCAGTTTGGCGGCCCGCCAGACGCGGGTGATGATCCCGATCGACTCCACGGGGGTGCCGGGACGCTCCCGGCGCCAGGCCAGTTGGATCTCGTCGACGGCGTCGGGGTTGCTGTGCTGGGTCACGTTGCCTATCGTACAAGGAGAAATTTAGGCCTAAACAAGGAGTCCGGACATGACGCGTACAGCCGTGGTGACGGGTGGCGGCACGGGGATCGGGAAGGCGACGGCGGCGGCGCTGGCAGCCGATGGACTGGACGTAGTGATCACCGGCCGCCGCCGGGACGTCCTGGACAAGGCGGTGGCCGAGCTGGGGGACAGGGTGCGGGCCGTGCCGTTCGACGCGACGGTGCCCGCGGAGATCGAGGCCGCGTTGCCCGGACTGCCGCAGCGGGTGGAGGTACTGGTCAACAACGCGGGCGGCAACACCGACTTCGGGCGTCCCGAGCACCCGGGCCTGGACGGGCTGCGGGCGGCGTGGCTGGCCAACCTGGAGGCCAATCTGGTGGGCGCGGTCCTGCTGACGACGGCGCTCACGCCACGGCTGGCGGACGGAGGCCGCGTCGTCACCCTCGGATCGATCGCCGCGGCCAAGGGCGCCGCGGGTTACGGCGCGGCCAAGGCCGGGGTGCTCGCCTGGAACGCCGAACTGGCCTTCCAGCTCGGCGGTCGCGGCATCACCGCCAACGTCGTGGCGCCTGGGCTGGTCGAGGAGACCGAGTTCTTCGGCGACGGGCTGGCCGAGCAGCGCCGTACCGCGCTGGTGGCCCAGACCGCCACCGGCCGCGCCGGGCAGGTCGAGGACGTCGCCGCCACGATCGCCTTTCTCGCATCCTCCGGCGCCGGCCACATCACCGGCCAGGTCGTGCACGTCAACGGCGGCGCGTACCTCGGCAGCTGACAACCCGGGCGGACACGAGGAGAAGGGCCTGATCACCTCCGCCTCCCTGCGAGATCCGCGGCCCGTCCGGCGGAGGCGGGAGGTGCGCTTTGGGTCAGGTGAACGCGTCCACCCCGGTCAGTTTCGCGGACAGCTCCCACAGCCGCGCGGCGCCGACCGGGTCGACGGCCCACGGTTTGACGCCGCCGACGAGCATGTCGTCCGTGGTCGCGGGCGCGGCGACCGCGCAGTCCTGGCAGTAGGCGCCGCCAAGCCCGTCGAGCGCGGGCGAGGTGGCCGCCCACGTCGCGGTCGCCGCGCCCTGCGCGGGCGTCTTGAACCCCTGCGCGGGCCGCCCGTCGGCCGTGATCCACCCCTGCGCCACCTGCTCCTCGCGGGGGATCCGCCGCTGGAGCGGCGTGAGGATACTCCCCGGATGTACGGCATGCGCCTGGATCCCCAGCCGATCCAGGTGCACGGCGAACAGGGCGTTGGCCGTCTTCGACTGCGCGTACGCCAGCCAGTGGTCATACCCGCGGTGAAAGTGCGGATCATCCCACCGCATGCCAGACAGAAAATGCCCGGCCGAACTCACCGACACCACCCGAGTCCGCCCCGGCACCAGCGCCGACCGCAGCTGGTTGACCAGCGCGAAGTGCCCGAGATGGTTGATCGCGAAGTGCGCCTCCCACCCGTCCCCGACCCGGGTCTCCGGCCAGGCCATGATGCCCGCGTTGGCGATCACGATGTCGAGCGTCGCGACCGGCGGAGAGAAGTCCCGAACACTGGCCAGATCAGCCAGATCGAGCGCCAGAACGTCCACCCGCTCGGTCCCGAGCAGCGCCCGCCGTGCCACCTCCATACGCCGGGCAGGCACGATCACCCGCGCCCCCGCCCCGCTCAGCGCCCGCGTGATCTCCAGCCCGAGCCCCGAGTACCCGCCGGTCACCAGCGCGTTGGAACCCCGCAGGTCCACCCCGGCAAGCACCTCGTCGGCCGTACTCCATGCCCCGTATGTCGTCATGCGGAGGAGACTAAAATCTAGAGCGCACTCTAGGTCAAGCTAAGGAGAGGCTCGGGCATGCCCCTGTCAATCGGCGAGGTGTCACAGGCCACCGGCCTGAGCGTGCACGCCCTGCGCTTCTTCGAACGCGAGGGACTCCTGCTACGCGACATCCCGCGCACGCTCGGCGGCCAGCGCGCGTACGAGCGAGCCGACGTCGACTGGCTCCTGCTGTGCAACCGGCTGCGCGATTCCGGCATGCCGATCGCGACTGTCAAGCGCTTCGCCGACCTCGTCCGCGAGGGCCCCGGCAACGAGCCCGACCGCCTGGCGCTCCTACGCGAGCACGAACGCCAGGTCGAAGCCAGGATCGACGACCTGCGCGCCTGCCTGGCGGTGATCCACGACAAGGTCGTCGTCTACGAGCACCACGTAAAAACCGGCACCGCCACCGGCCTCTGGTCCCCACCTACTGTCTCACGCCCGCTTTGACGTGCCGGGAAGCAGCCATTTCGCCCTCAGCGCGATATGCACAGACTCTCAGTCGTTAATTGAGGAGGCTACGAGAGAGTCAAAGTTGAGGCTCTTCCATAAAGTGGATTCAATCCATGCGCCGAAGTCATCACGAACTCGGGGACAAGGTCCCAGTGTTATCGTCGTTGTGCGGAACTACCGAGCCGGTGATGTCAGATGCGACGACTCCCCGCAGAGCTCCTGGAAGCGGTGGCGGCAGGCGATGTTGTGCCCGTCGTCGGAGATTCGCTGAATCTCGGCAGACCGGCGGGCCCGGCCACGCCAGAGCAACTGGTGGCGGTGCTACGTGACCGAATGGGAGCCGAGTCCCTCGGTCGGCCGACCTACCGTGATCTTCCTCTGCTCGCTGCCCAGTACGAGGCGATGCGCGGCCCCCACGCGCTCGGCAGGCTGATCCAGGAGGAACTCGGCCAGTCCAGACCTCCCGTCAAGGACGCGCTTCTGCTGGCGGCCAAGACGTGCACAGAGGCGTTGATCACGACAAGTGTGTCCCACAGTGCGGAGGCCGCACTGATCCTTGCGGGTCACCGGCGCCACACGGTCATCGCCGATCCGATCAACGCCGCGTACGCGTCCAGCAGCCATCGGCCGTGGCTCATCAAGCTGGCCGGATGCGTTTCAAGACCTGAATCCGTCGTGATAAGCCAGGATCAGCTCATGTGGTTCTCCACGGCGATGGATCAGGTGGGTATCCTCGTCCGGGGGATTCTGCTCACCAAAACTCTGGTTTTTATCGGATACGCTCTTGATGATCCGTATCTCGAAATGTTGCACACTTTGCTGCAGACGTCGCCGACGCATTCCAGAAGAAGATACATTGTAACCGACCAGAAAATCCCGGCGATGGCGGCAATATGGGGGCGGCGCGGCTATGAGCTCATCTCGGGGGAATTGACCGAGAGCCTTACCGAGCTTGCGTCGCGGGTGAATCCGCGGGGACGATCGCTCCACCTTGCTCCGTCGGATCGTCAGCTTTTCGCTCTGCGACCGTTCAGGTTCCTCGACTACTTCACCGAAGCTGACTTGGAGGTCTTCTTCGGCCGCGACCACGATTCCGCCCTGCTGGCATCTATGGTGGTGAGCAGTCCATTCACCCTCATCGTGGGCCCGTCGGGAGTCGGTAAGACCTCCCTGGTGAATGCTGGGCTGGTACCGAAGCTGCACGCCGAGGGCTTCAATACGTACGCGGTGAGAGCTCTTCAGCACCCTGTGACGGAGATCCTGGCGGCGATCGGGCCTGAGGGGGCCCATGTCGCATCGGATGATCTGCACGACGCGCTCCGGCAGACGCTGCCCGGTAAACCAACCGTCGTCATCATCGACCAGTTCGAAGAGTTCTTCATGCGGGTCGGACCTGAGTCGCGCGAACAGTTCGCAAGGCAGCTCAGCGAGTGCCTTGCCAGCGAATCTCTGGATCTGCGAGTGGTCGTGGTCATACGCGAGGACTTCCTGCACTGCCTGCTGGAACTTGAGCCGCCGATAGACCATGTGTTCAAGAATCGCTATGCGGTTCGTCCGTTCACGCGTTCGCAGGCGATGCAGTTCTTCGCCTCGACCGCGCAGCGCTTCGCCATCGACATCGCACCTGCACTGGTCAGCCGCCTGCTGGATGACCTCGACAACGGTGGCATAGATCCGGCGCAACTGCAGATCGTCTGCCATGTGCTCCACGTGAACAGCTCGTCCGTTCTTGGGCTCGACGCCTACGAGCGACTCGGTGGCACCTCCGGCATCCTCGCGGCGTATCTCGATTCCACCCTTGAACAACTGCGTCCCGACCTACGTGAGGTGGCAAAGGTCATCCTCGCTTGCATGGTCTCGGCGGACCGGACAAAGGCGATGATGACCACCACGGAGATCGAGCGTGACACGCTCATGACCCGTGTCACGGTTTCCTCGGCGACGCTTCAGCAAGTCATCGACGAGCTTGTCAAATGGCGGGTCATACGTCCCGTTCCCGGACGTGATCGAGTCCTGGAGCTTGCCCACGATCTGCTCGCCCAGAAGATCTGGGCATGGATCGAGCCTGCTGAGGTGGAGCGGAAGTACGCCCGGCAGATTCTCCATCAGTCCGTGATGGACTTCGACCGGCTGAGGGCACTGCCGGGGCCGATCCAATGGGCCACGATCGAGAGATATCGGGAGGAGATCTCGTTCTCTCCCGAGCAGGCACGGGTGGCGCTCAGAACGGCCCTCCACCGGGACGAGAATGTGGCCTGGTGGATGGAGACGGCCGCACTCGCCGGACTCGACATCGGCCGTGAGCTTGTTCTGCTCATCGAGTCTGCTGATCCCGAAGCCCAGCTTGCCGCGCTGGACTGGCTGATGGCCGCCGATCATGCCAGCAAGGCCGACATACTGGACAGGTGTCTGGAGAGTGCCTACCCAGCCATCCGCCGTACGGCACAGCGTCTGACCCGGGGACACTACGAGGCTGCTGCGACCTTGACGGATGACGATTTTGTGGTGATTGCCAGCGGAGAATTCCTTTTCGGCACTGAGGATCCTCGATTTGAGCACTCGCAACCGGCATACCGCGTCCATGTGTCTTCTTATGCGCTTCAGCGGTTCCCTGTGACCAATCTGGAGTACGCTGATTTCGTCCGAGCAGGCCTGGCCAGGTCGCCTGAGCATTGGGGCAGCGAGAATCCTCCGCTTCGCCTCATGGAGCATCCGGTGACCCAGATCAGCTGGCACGAAGCAAACGCCTTTTGCGCTTGGTATGGCGAAAGAATACAACGCCCTGTCCGGCTTCCCACCGCGGCCGAATGGGAAAAGGCGGCCGGCTGGGATCCTGTTGCACAGCAGAAGCATCCGTGGGCATGGGGTGACCAATATGATTCCCGCAAAGCGAACACGCGGACGGGTGGCCCGGGTAAGACGACCGCCATTGGGCAATACTCTCCAGCAGGCGGCGACAGCCCCTACGGTGTGGTCGATATGTGCGGAAATACCTTTGACTGGGTATCGGATTGGTGGGCTTCTACGCACGACACCACCTGCTACCAAGATCCGGTGGGACCGCGCAGGGGTCAGCATAAATGTGCACGGGGTGGTTCTTGGGCGGGATCGGCGGAAGGAGCCAGCGCGGTGAGCAACAAGTACTCCCTTGCTCCGGACACGCGCAATGAATATGTCGGCTTCCGGATGGCATATTCACTGGCTCGCCAGTCGGAACGGGACTGAGGAATCCATCATGACGGAGAGAAAAGCGGCCTTCCCTGTCGTCATCGACGAGGCCCGGATGCGGCTACTGGCCGACACCATGGGGCAACTGAAGCTGGCCGAAGACTTCTCGGCGCAACTGACGCCGATGACCGGAGCCGATGACGAGACTGCCTTGCGTGCATATCTGTGGGCAGCTGCCATTTGCCACTCTACTAAAGGTGGCCTGTCTGGATACTTCTCCGGAAGATACTTCAAGGGCTGGGATTTCCTTCTGCGTGCATTCGTCGGACAGGCGGCGCTGGCCCCTGGTTCGCTCGATCCGGCAGTCATGGCACGGTGCTCCGCGCGGGATCTCGATGTGCTGCTCTCTGCCCACAGCACACGAACCGAAATGTCCCTGGCAGACCTACCCAGGCGCGCGGAGATTCTCCGCGAGACGGCCGCGGAGCTCTCCAGCCAGTTCGATGGCAGTGTGTTGAGGTTGCTCCGCCAGGCGGACAATGCCGTGGGCGGGACCGAGGGTGCCTACGCGCTCCTCGAAAGGCTGCCAGCGTTCCGTGACGTGCTGCAAAAGAAGAGCAGCGCGTTTCTTATGACAGTGCACTTTTCGGGGCTATGGCACATCGAGGATGATGAGAACATCCTGCCCATGATCGATTATCATCGGATGCGGGTGCTCATGCGCACTGGCTGCATCGTGGTGCAGGATGCGGAGACAAATCGACGGCTCAGAAACAGGGAACGTGTGGAGCCGATCGTAGAAGCTGTCATTCGCAAGGCTTCAATGCGGGTCTGCGCTATGCTGCCCAAAATTGCGGACATGCCAATGTTCGACTTCGATGTGCTGTTGTGGGCTCATGCGCGGAGCTGCTGCAGAAATGCTCCCGTGTGCACCAGCGGGAAGATGGAGAACGATTCCTTTACGTCCTACCTATCAATACCTACGATGGACCGCTGTGTCTTCGAAGCCTGGTGTCCCGGCGCCGTGGACGCGCGTGTCCGCGATTTCTGGGAGCCGATTGTGGCGACGGAGGACTATTGAGAAGGCTGAGACGGTGTTAACTGCTTCGCCTTGACGAGAAGCTGCTAGTGGGCGATCATTAGGTCCCCTGGCTCGGGATGGGTATCCCATGTGGCACGAGGCGCAGCTGCGTGAAATCTCGCAAGAGCTGGAACCGGCCAAGCATAGTTTTACCTACACCTATCCACCGCCGTATAGGGCGCTACGTGACGGTGAATGCGGTGGTGTAACTGGAAAGTCTCTGCAGGTTTGGCGTGACTTCAGCATGTACCTGCACGTTCCGTTCTGCAGGATGAATTGCAACTTCTGTAGCCTTCATCGGCAGTTGAGCCGGGACGCGGAGGAAGTCGAGGTCTATCTTGCGGCCTTACGTCACGAGGTTCGAATACTGGATGAGCAGATCCCCAACGCACGGCTGACTTCTCTCTACCTGGGCGGCGGCACACCGAGCATGCTTGAGCTAGGGCAGGTCAGTGGTCTTTTGGACCAGATAGCCGCGAGCTCCGCGGTGGAAGTGACGATGGAGTGCGCTCCGGACGGCGCGCGTGACGCGTCGCAATGGCGGTCCTACTTGCGCACCCTCACGTCACGGGTGCACCTGCCCGTTTCCCGGGTGAGCATCGGGGTGCAGAGCTGGCAGAACCGCACGCTGCGCAGAATGGGAAGGACCGGGATCCACACGACCGAGGATCTCCTGAGGGCGGCAGACACTTTCGTCCCCAGCTACAACGTGGACTTCGTGCTCGGCTATCCACAGGCACCCACCACGATGGTGGAGGAGGCGCACGGCATCCTGCGCGCAGTGGATGTCCTTCGCCGCCGCGGTTTGACGCTGCCGAGTGTGAGCGTCTACCAACTCTGGGATGTCGACCGGATTCCGGCAACGCGCCGCCGCGCGGACGAGCTACCCGGGCGCACGCTGGTCGCTGAGGCGCTGTGGCATGTACAGAGCGGTCTCTATGACAGGGGGTACGGCTCCAGCGCCGGCACGACCTTCGTCCGAGGCCCGGAGCACAGGCACAAATGGGCGGCGCATCGTTACAGGGATTTTCGGCACCTGGGTCTCGGCTCCGGAAGTTATTCATTCTTGCCGTCGGGTTTCGCGCAACGTGCCCGCAACGTGGCCGGATACCAGCGGGTTTTGGCTGACGACCGAATCTCCTGGATGGAGGTCGATCACGCTCTGAACACCGTGTTTCACCTGACCAATGACGACGTCGAGATTCGGCGCATCATCGGTGGGCTCCGCTCTGGAAGTCCGGTCGCGCTACCTGACCCCATTCCCTCACTCAGTTCGCGCATCGACGAAATACTGGGGAAGGTTAGGCGGCTGTGCGAGGTTGAGGTCCTGGAACGGCAGGCCGGAACCGTTGCGCTGGCGGAAGCCGCTTTCATGCTGACCAACGCCGTTTCGGCCTTCCTCCACCCGGCGGACTGCCCGCGGAAGCCGTCCCGAGTGTGAAGCGGATCAGACGGCCGCGGCTAGGTCGCGAGAGAAGCTGAGTGCGTCCTGGTCGATGACATCGACATGTTCCTCCCGCCACACCTGGATCGTGGCCGCGGCGACGCCACGTTGAACCGCGTAGGCCCGGCGCCGCAAGGGTCCAAAACGCCGCGTGCATGTGTAGAAGATCCGCTTGAAATCAGGGTCATTCAGTGCGTAGCCGATAAACAGCAGCGTTTTGGTGGCGAAGTACCCGTCGACCAAGGATGCAAGCCCGGGACGAACGGCAAACAGATCGTAGTAGTCCTTGTCGGTCACCACGATGGTGTCGGGGCGTGCCAGGGTGCCGTGCAGTTTGATCACGGGCACCTCGGCACTCTGAAGGAAGGGCAGCTCGGAGTCAGTGACCAGCGTCCGATGACGTATGCGATGAACGTGGAGTGCGCGCTCGATCAGATGGTCCCAATTCGTGGAGACATACGCGGTGAAGGGAAGCCCGCACAGAGCGAGGTGGGCTGCGGTCGGCGGTAACCGATCGTCGTTCACCCGGCCGAGAAGGAACGTCAGCAAGGCGTGCCGGCCACGCATGGCCGAGTAGGTCGTCGAGACCTCGACCAGGTCGTCCTTATTGCCGTCGAAGCCGTCGATGCGATCGGAGAGGCCGTGGGCAAGCTGGACACCAGTGGGCAATCCGGCTTGGGCTGAAAGCCCTGCGCCGCAGAAGACGATTGTCTCTCCGTGCCGGACGGAGTCGATCAGCTCGGAGGGAATTGGAGCCGACATGGCCGCATTGTAGTCATTAATAGTCGCGATCCGGCAGATAGGGTCTGGCTATTTGTAGATCCTCGAAGAAGCCGTCAGTGAACGTGAGTTCGCCGCTACTGCACTTGAGCGCTAGGCTTTCTGGGCGATCATAGCCAACCCAGGCCACTTCTTGCGCGTCCACGGAATCTTGACGTGGCTGCTCATCTGTGCTTCCGAGCAGCAGATAGCGGTAACGCCCATAGGAGTTGAGTCCGTGGCTCAGCAGTGTGAGTTCGCGCAGGGACACGCCTGTCTCCTCGCGAACCTCCCGCCTCGCCGCATCGAGAGGCGTCTCGCCTGAGATGATGGCCCCGCAGACGTGGTCGATGTCGCCGGGATTCACGTCCTTGCACAGCGACCGCTGGTGCACCAGGATCTCACCGCGAGCATTGTGGATGACGACGATTACTATCTGAAGATAGAAATCGTGATATCGGCCGATGTCGTATCGCGGAATCGCGGGAATGGCAATTCTGCCGCCGCTGTCCACCAGGTCGACGGTCTCGGTCATTGAAGGAGAATACTGATAGCCGATATTAATCGTCAATCGCAAGTAGGTTTATTCGGAAACGTTCCCTTTGGGGTGATCGCTGAATGCCTACCGGGGCAGGGCGCTGCCCTTCTTCCACTCGGTCCAGTTGAGCTGCCAGTAGCTCCAGCCGTTGTTCCAGTCGAGCTTGCGCTTCGTGCCGGTGATCTTGATGACGTCGCCGCGCTGGGCGATGCCGTAGAACCACTTGGCGCCGGCGGGGGTGGCGCGTACGCAGCCGTGGCTCTGGTTGCTGCGGCCGAGGAAGTGGTAGTAGCCGGCGCTCTGGTGGACGTACTCGCCGCTGTCGGAGATCCGGACCGCCCAGGGGATCTCCTCCTTGTAGTAGCGGGGGTCCTTGGGGTCGGTGACGCCCAGCCACGAGGAGGTCATGGTCTCGATGGGCTTCTTGTTCATGGCCAGGTGGATGCCGCTGGTGGTCAGGTAGACGTCGACGCCGTTCTTGACCAGGCCACCCTTGCCCGCGCTGATCGGGATCTTCTTGGCGAGCTTGCCGTCGCGGGTGACGCGCATGACGTGCTTGCGGGTGTCGACGACGGAGATGTTCGCGGGGCCCACGGCGAAGCGCTGGGTGACGTCCTTGACGGACTCGTTGCCGGCCAGCTTGCTGAGCTGGGCGGTGAAGGTGACCTTCTGGTGCGGCTTCCAGTAGAACTTGGTGCGGTAGATGACCTTGCGCGCCGACACCCAGCGCCAGGCGCCGTCCACCGGCCGCTCCGACTGGACCTGCAGCAGCGCCTCGACCGCCGCCTTGTCCTGTACGTCGCGGTCGAACGTCACGATGATCGGGAAGCCGACGCCGACCTTCTCCTTGTCCTGCCCCATTGGGGTGATGTCGGCGATATCCAGCTTTTTCGCAGCAGCGGCGGTGACGGCCGCGGCGGGCTTCGCGTGCGCGACAGAGGGTACGGCCAGCAGGCCGCATGCCAGCGCCACGGCGACGAGCAATCTCACGTGGGTACTCCGGGGACAAAGAGGGTGGTGCGTTCCAGAAGTAAGACAAGTGACGGGCGGGGTTGGTGCGTCCGATCCGTGTAACGATCTTGCAACGGCTTCTGGCGCGGCGCTTGGGCCGCGATGGGTAGGGTGCGGGCTGTGCGAGTACTCATCAGCGGTGGAGCGGGTTACATCGGCAGCACGATCGCCTCGGCGTGCCAGGACGCGGGGATCGCCCCGGTCATCCTGGACAACCTGGTGACCGGTCGCAGGGAGTTCGCCGAGGAGCGGGACTTCTACAAAGGCGACATCGCGGACGGCACGCTGATCGACCGGATCTTCGCCGACCATCCGGACATCGAGGCGGTCATCCACTGCGCCGCGCTGATCGTGGTGCCCGACTCGGTGGCCGACCCGGTCGGCTACTACCGCGCCAACGTCGCCAAGAGCCTCGACTTCGTGGACCACCTGATCAGGAACGGCTGCCGCCGCCTGATCTTCAGCTCGTCCGCCTCGATCTACCGGGCGGGCGACGACTTCACCGTGGACGAGGAGTCCGGCCTCGACCCGCAGAGCCCCTACGCCCGCACCAAGGCGCACTGCGAGGCGATGTTCGCCGACATCGCGGCCACCCAGCCGATCGACGTGCTGTCGCTGCGCTACTTCAACCCGATCGGCGCCGACCCCAAGATGCGCACCGGCCTTCAACTGCGCCGCCCGAGCCACGCGCTGGGCAAGATGATCGAGGCGTACGAGCTGGGGGAGCCCTTCCAGATCACCGGCACCGGCTGGCCGACCCGCGACGGCTCCGGCATCCGCGACTACATCCACGTCTGGGACCTGGCCACCGCGCACGTGGCCGCGCTCAAGCGGTTCGACACGGTCATCTCGCAGGCCCAGGTGATCAACCTGGGCACGGGCGAGGGCACGACGGTGCGGGAGCTGGCGGACGCGTTCAACGCGGTCGTGGACCGGCCCGTCGAGGTGGTCGAGACCGCCGCCAGGCCCGGGGACGTGGCCGGCGCCTACACCCGCAGCACGCTGGCCGGTGAACTCCTGGGCTGGACGGCCGAGCACACGGTCGCCGAGGGGATCCGGCACTCGCTGGAATGGGCGCGGATCCGGGACACCCGCCTGGCGTGAACGCCGTCGGCCGGTCAAGGGAGCGGCGTCACGGCGGGGACCACGTGAGACTGCCGGGCGGCGCTTGAGGCCGGGCATGGGGTACGGCGGGGCGCGGTGGGCGCGGCCCTGCCGTAACAGCGGAAAACCGCCGTGACGGCGGGAAAGCGACCGTGGCGGCGGGAAAGCGACCGTGGCGGCGGGAAAGCGACCGTGACGGCGGGAAAGCGACCGTGACGGCGGGAAAGCGACCGTGACGGCGGGAAAGCTGCGGCGGGCGCGCTGGATGCGGCCCGCCGTGAGTGCGAAAACTGCCGCAACCGCGGAAGCTCCTGCAACTACGAGAAGCAGCCGCGAATGCGGAAAGGGCTACTTGGCGACGACGTCGCCGTTGGGGAGCGTCAGGCCGTCGGGGATCTCGCTGGTGCCGTCCTTGAACTCGGTGCTGACCTCGTCGGCGGGCGGTGCGGTGACCGTGACCTTGGAGCCCCAGCCGGTGTACCGGGTGTCGACGCTCAGCGTCTCCTTGCCTTCGGCGGTCATGCCGATCGCGGCCGGCGAGTACGTGGTGACCAGGCGCTTCGGCAGGCCCTTGCCGTCAAGCTGCAGCTTCCAGCTGATGACGACCTTCTGCTGCTTCTTGGTCGGCTTCTCGAAGAGCGAGGCCCGGTACCAGGCGGAGACCTTGTTCAGCTGGCCGACCGTGATGGCGCCCGCGTAGCCACCCTTGATCGCCTTGCCGCTCTTGACCAGGGTCTTCAGCGTGTTCGGCTCGGTGATGTTGATGATCTGGCCGTAGAGGCCGGTGAGCCCGCCGGTCGGGCCCTTGGGGAACTTGATCCACGTCTTGTCTTCGGGCAGCAGGGTGCCGAACATGCCGCCGGAGATGTACGACGTGGTGCCGATGCGGATGGTCCGCTCGGGCGAGAACAGGCCCTTGAGCAGGTCAGGTGCGTCATCGGGCAGGTCGGACTGCTTGAAGTTGAACTTGCCGGTGATGTCCGAGGCGGCGAGGCCGGCCTTGGAGAAGGCGAAGGTGCCGGTGCGGCGCATGAAGATTTCGCGCTGGCCCCGGTTGGAGAGGATGGTGCGGTCGACGAACTTCACACCGGTTCCCGCGACGAACTGCTTCTTGAGCGCCACGACGGGATCCTTGGGCGCTGCCGCCTGAGCGGGGGCGGCGGTGAGGGCTGCGGCGGCCACGGTGAGGGCGACGCCGGCGAAGATGCGCTTCATGGGGCCGAAGCTTGGCAATCGTAGATCACGGCATGGTCTCCCTAAACCCATCTGTTATGGGAGTTTCCATGCAGAAACCATGCAGAGCTCCGGCCCCATGAGCCGCTACTGCACCGTGCCGTCGTCGCTCGGCGGCACCGCGACGTAGTTCTTGTCGATCGGCGTCGGCGGCCTCAAGGTCTCCTTGACCAGGTCATCGATGCTGATGATCGACTCGGCCGTCGGGGTCTTGACGGAGACGTCGGCGCCCCAGTCGGAGTAGCGGGTCTCGGTCGTGCCCCTGATGGTGACCTTTTTGAACAGCGGCATCGTCCAGTCGATCGCCAGGCGCTGGGGGAGCTGCCCCTCGCCGAGCGTCAGCCGCCACGAGATGGGCGACTTGCCGATCTTGCCGGTCGGCTTCGGGCCGAACTGGACGCGGAAGGACGGCGAGACCTTGTACAGCTCGGCGAAGGTGAGCGTGCCGCGGTAACGCGGGCCCGTGTGCTTGCCGGTGGCCAGAAGGTGCTTGAGCGTGGCCGGCTCGAAGACGTTGATCAGCTGGTCGCCCATGGCCGCGAACGACGGGTCGCCGTCACCGCGTACCCAGAACTTGTCGTCGGGCAGAAGCTGGGAGAAGAGCCCGCCGTGAACGTAGTAGTGCCTGCCCGTGCTGACCATGTACGTGCGCTCGGTGAGCAGTTCGACCGCGTCGGCCATCTCAGGGTTGTCCTTCACCTGGGCCGCGAGCTGCTTCTTGAGCCTCGCCGACAGCACCGGGGTGCGGCTGGTCTCGGCTCCCGTGACGCCCTTCGGCCCGAACGCCACGACGCCCTCGCGCACGGCGCCGATGTACTCCTTCTTGCCGGACCAGGTACGCGAGACCTCCTTCACCCTGACGCCCTGACCGGCGACGAACTGCTTCTTGAGCGCGTCCACCGGTTTGACCTGGGCGAAGGCCGGAGGAGCCACGATCATCGCGGCAGCCGCCGCGGCAACGGCGATCAATCGCCTCATTTATGCCCCCTTATTGACATATGCCAGGGCATCATCGCGAGGTGAGATCACCGTCACATCACGGGATTCGCGTGACCCGATGACCTGGGCAGGTCAAGCTTGGGGCTAGGCTTCGTTGGCGGAAAACGCCCGGCACGCACGGGGTGGCCCGGGCCGTCGAACACTCAGTCGGAATAGCAAGGACGGACCCTCGTGGACCTGTTCGAACATCAGGCGAAGGAGCTCTTCGCGGACTACGGCATCCCGGTGCCGCGCGGCATCGTCGCCCACACCGTGGAGGAAGCACGCGCGGCGGCTGAACAGCTGACCGGCCGTGTCGTGGTCAAGGCCCAGGTGAAGACCGGTGGGCGCGGCAAGGCCGGCGGGGTCAAGGTGGCCGACGACGCCACCGACGCCGTGGACAAGGCCACCGCCATCCTGGGCATGGACATCAAGGGCCACACGGTCCACAAGGTGCTTGTGGAGGAGGCCAGCGCGATCGCGGAGGAGTACTACTTCTCCTTCCTGCTCGACCGTGCCAACCGGACGTTCCTCGCCATCTGCTCGGCCGCGGGCGGCATGGACATCGAAGAGGTCGCCCACAGCACCCCCGAGAAGGTCGCCAAGGTGCCCGTCTCGGCCATCAAGGGCATCGACCGCGCCACGGCGCGCGAGATCGCCGTCGCCGGCGGCCTGCCGGAGAAGTCGCTGGACGGCGCCGCCGAGCTCATCGAGAAGCTCTGGTGCTGCTTCGTCGACGAGGACGCCACGCTGGTCGAGGTCAACCCGATGATCCTGTCGGCCGACGGCCAGGTCAAGGCGCTCGACGGCAAGGTCACGCTCGACGACAACGCCGAGTTCCGCCAGAAGGATCACGAGAAGTTCGCCGACAAGGCGGCCGAGGACCCTCTTGAGGCCAAGGCCAAGGAGAAGGACCTCAACTACGTCAAGCTCGACGGCAACGTCGGCATCATCGGCAACGGCGCCGGCCTGGTCATGTCCACGCTCGACGTGGTCGCCTACGCCGGTGAGGCCTTCGCCGGCAAGCCGTCGCCCGCCAACTTCCTCGACATCGGCGGCGGCGCCTCCGCCGAGGTCATGGCCTCCGGCCTGGAGATCATCCTCTCCGACCCGGCCGTGAAGTCGATCTTCGTGAACGTCTTCGGCGGCATCACCGCCTGCGACGCCGTGGCCAACGGCATCGTCGCGGCGTTCAAGCTCCTGGAGGAGCGCGGCGAGGCCGTGACCCACCCGCTGGTGGTCCGACTCGACGGCAACAACGCCGCCCTCGGACGGCAGATCCTGCACGACGCCAAGCTCACGGGCGTCGAACTGGTCGACACCATGGACGACGCGGCCAAGCGCGCCGCCCAGCTCGCTGCGGTAGGTGCGTAATGGCAATCTGGCTGACCGAGAACAGCAAGATCATCGTCCAGGGCATGACCGGCGGTGAGGGCACCAAGCACGCCAAGCGCATGCTCGCCGCCGGCGCCCGCGTCGTGGGCGGCGTCAACGCCCGCAAGGCCGGCACCACCCACCTCGACCTGCCCGTCTTCGGCACGGTCAAGGAGGCCATGGAGGCCACCCGCGCCGACGTGTCGGTCGTCTTCGTGCCCCCGGCGTTCACCAAGGACGCGGTCAAGGAGGCCATCGACGCCGAGATCCCGCTCTGCGTGGTCATCACCGAGGGCGTCCCGGTTCACGACTCCACCGAGTTCTGGGCCTACGCCGTCGAAAAGGGCAACAAGACCCGCATCATCGGTCCGAACTGCCCCGGCATCGCCTCGCCCGGCGCCTCCAACGCCGGCATCATCCCCGCCGACATCACGCCCCAGGGTCGCATCGGCCTGGTCTCGAAGTCCGGCACGCTCACCTACCAGCTCATGTACGAGCTGCGCGACTTCGGCTTCTCCACCGCGGTCGGCATCGGCGGCGACCCGGTCATCGGCACCACGCACATCGACGCGCTCCAGGCGTTCCAGGACGATCCGGGTACCGACGCGGTCGTGATGATCGGTGAGATCGGCGGCGACGCCGAGGAGCGGGCCGCGGCCTACATCGAGCAGCACGTCACCAAGCCCGTGGTCGCCTACGTGGCCGGCTTCACCGCGCCGGAGGGCAAGACCATGGGCCACGCCGGCGCCATCGTCTCCGGTTCCGCCGGAACGGCGCAGGCCAAGAAGGAAGCCCTGGAGAAGGTCGGCGTCCGGGTCGGCAAGACGCCGTCCGAGACCGCCCGGCTGATGCGGGAGATCATGCAGGCCCGCTGAGCTCCATCGCCTTCGCCGAACCCCCGTGCCGCCGTTCCCGGCGCGCGGGGGTTCGCTTTTTTTTGGGGGGTAAGGCTGACGCCGATCCTGCCGTGCGATACGCGGGTCGAACTTGGGGAAGACCTCGCTGGTCGGAAGGCGTAAAGGGGACTAATAGCAGCCCGGACGGCGCGGCGATGGGGGTGTAGGCGTCAAAGTTGAGGAAAATAGGTTCCCGTGACGGCGCTACTCGACCAGCTACGGACGGCTCCCCGCGCCGTCCTCGGCAAGATCCCCGGGGTCACTGGCGACGACGACGAGTCCAGGCGGCCGCTGCCGGTGTCGGGCATGCTGGCCGCCGCCTGTACGTTGGGCGTCGGGCTGGCGGTCCTCACCACCCTCACCCTGATCGGCTGGATGGCGGCGCCCCGCGGGGCGCTGGGGCCGGGTTTGCCGGGGGTGTTCCGTACCGCGGCGCAGCTCTGGCTGGCGGCGCACCATGCCGGGTTCGCGATTCCCGGTGGGCGGGTCGGGTTGCTGCCGCTGGGCTTGCTCGTTCTGCCCGCCTTTCTGCTGTACAAAGCCGGGCGGTGGATGGCCAGGGACGCCGATCTGCGGTTGCGGCTGCCCGCCCGGCTGCCCAAGAACTCGCCCAAGGAGAAGGCCAACGCCCGTCGCCGCGCCCAGCTGATCCTGGTGGCGCAGGCGGGGGTCTCGCTGGCGGCGCCGTACGCGCTGCTGGCGGGGTTGATCGCGCTGGTCGCGCGCAACGACATCACCCAGCCCTACATCGGTGAGGCGCTGCTGAGCCATTTCCTGCTGGCGTTCGTCGTGGGGGCGCTGGCCACCGCGCGGACGATCGGGCCGTGGCGGTCGATGTTGCGGCTGCTGCCCGAGCGGGTGCGCGCGGTCACCGTGGGTACGGCCGTCGCCACCGCGATCATGCTGGCCGGCGGGCTGGTGCTCGTGGTCGTGGCCGTCGCCCTGAACTTCGGCGATGTCAGGGCACTGTCCGGGCAACTGTCGACCGGGTTCGTGGGTGGGGCGCTGCTGCTGCTCGTTCAGGGGCTTTACCTGCCCAACGCCGTGGTGTGGGCGATGTCGTACATCGCCGGTCCGGGGTTCGCCTTCGGCACGGGTACGCTCGTCGCGCCCACCGGGGTACAACTCGGGATGGTGCCCAGTCTGCCGCTGCTCGGGGCGTTGCCCGACAGCGGGCCCGTGCCGGCGCCGATGATGGCGGTGATCGCGCTGCCGTTCGCGGCAGGGGCGGTGGCGGGGGTCATGGTGGCGCGGATCGCGCCGTCGCCGTCGTATGAGGTGGCTCCGCTGTGGGGGTTCTTCTCCGGGGTGAGCACCGGGCTGGTGGCCGGGTTGCTGGCGGCGTTGTCCGGCGGGCCGCTGCGGGGCGGACGGCTGGCCGCGGTCGGGCCGTCGCCCTGGGAGGTGGCGCTGTCGGTCTGCCTGGAGGTCGGGGTCGCGGCGGGCATCTCCGCCGGGGTGGCCAACTGGTTGCTGCTGAACAGGAAGGCACGCAAGCCGCTGGACAGGGCGGCCACGCCGGTGCGCAAGGCCGGTGCCGTACTCGCGAAGGCCGCCAGCAAGGTCGGCCTGGCGGAAGCCGACGCGCGCCCGCTGCCGGGCCACTGGATGGACGCCACCGAGGCGGACACGCAGCCGATCCCGGTGATCCGTGACGACTGGCAGGACGAGCACGCTTCGGCGGCCGGAGCCGACACCGCCCCCCACATCCGCCACGAACCCGCCCGCCCGCCGCGCCGCGACATCATCGACGAGTCGGACGACCGGGGCGGCCACGTCATCTACATCGACCCCTACGCCTGGGACCGCGACTAGCACCCCCTGCACAACTACCCGCCCTCCGGGGGAGCCGGGTGCACCGCCAGAGCATGTGGGTGCGCTCAGCTTGCCGGGGCTCCGCCGCCTGGGTGCCGTGCGTCCCGGGGGGCGCCGCGGAGCGGGTACCCGCGATGCGTGGCCTGGAGCACCCGCAAGGGCCTGGTTGCCTCTGGGGTGGTTCGGGTGCCGGGGGGAACTTCGCGGGTCTGCGGCGGCGCCGGGTGGGGGCGTGTCGTGGGGGTCAGGGTTGGACGGTGTTGAGGATGCGGAGGACCTCCGGTGGCAGCTTCTTCTCCGTCGCGTCCCGGAACTGGGTGTAGCACTCGCCCTGCGACGCCACCGTCCC
Organism: Nonomuraea sp. NPDC059007; assembly: GCF_042740555.1. Classification (NCBI taxonomy): domain Bacteria; kingdom Bacillati; phylum Actinomycetota; class Actinomycetes; order Streptosporangiales; family Streptosporangiaceae; genus Nonomuraea; species Nonomuraea sp. NPDC059007. Next base: position 492,556 of record NZ_JBHYJD010000002.1, read on the forward strand.
CGCCCCCTTCATGCACTCCTGGTAGGCCGAGTACTCGTCCATCAGGTACAGCTGCAACGCGGTCGCGATGGCCGACAGCACCAGGGCCACGGTGGAGACGGCGATGCCGCCGGTCGCGGTCCCGGTGGGCTTCTTGGAGGCGCGTAGCAACGGCAGCGCCCGTATCCCGGTCATCATGGCGAAGACGGCCATCACCAGCCCGGCGAGGGGCAGCATGAACGTCATGGCCAGCGCTGCGATGGACAACCAGATCGCGCGGCGTCCCGCGGATTCCGCGGGCTGCTGGCCTGCCGGCGCCTGAACAGGTGTCGACACCTGACCTCCTCTGCGTCGCCGGGCGAGTGAGCAGATACGCTGTCAGCCCATCCCGGCTTCCAATTGGAGTGCGCGTGTCTAAGGCTGGGCGGCTCGTCGTCCTCGTTTCCGGCTCTGGAACCAACCTACAGGCCTTGCTGGACGCTTCCGCCGACCCGGCGTACGGAGCGCGGGTGGTGGCGGTGGGCGCGGACCGGGAGGGCATCGAAGGTCTTGCCAGGGCCGAACGCGCACAGGTCCCGACGTTCGTGGAGAAGCTGCGCGATCACCCCGGCCGGGCCGTATGGGATGAGGCGTTCGCGGCGCGCATCGCGGAGCACGAACCCGACCTGGTGGTCTCGGCCGGCTTCATGAAGATCCTCGGCGCCCCCACGCTGGAGGCGTACCCCGTGCTCAACACCCACCCCGCGCTGCTGCCGTCGTTCCCCGGCGCGCACGGGGTGCGTGACGCGCTCGCCCACGGCGTCAAGGTCACCGGGTGCACGGTGATGCTGGCCGACGCGGGCGTCGACACCGGCCCGATCATCGCGCAGGAGACCGTGAAGGTCCTCGACGGCGACGACGAGGCGACGCTGCACGAGCGCATCAAGACCGTCGAGCGGGAACTGCTCGTCGACATCGTGGGCCGCATGGCCCGAGAAGGCTGGGCCGTCCACGGGCGGACAGTGATCATTGGAGGGGCGCGTGACTGAGCGCAGCGAGGGAACAGATCAGCAGAGCACACTGTCGTTCAAGGCCGACGAAGGAGGCCTTGGGCGACGCATCGCAATCAGGCGGGCGCTGATCGCGGTATACGACAAGTCGGGGCTTGAGGAGCTCGCGCGGGCTCTCGACGCCGCCGGCGTCGAGATCGTCTCCACCGGGGGTACGGCTGCCGCCATCGCCGCGGCCGGCATCCCGGTCACCAAGGTGGAGCAGCTGACCGGCTTCCCCGAGTGCCTCGACGGCCGGGTCAAGACCCTGCACCCGCGCGTCCACGCGGGCCTGCTGGCCGACCTCACCAAGCCGCATCACGTGGCCCAGCTCGACGAGCTGGAGATCGATCCGTTCCAGCTGGTCGTGGTCAACCTGTACCCGTTCCGGCAGACGGTGGCCTCCGGCGCCTCTCCGGAGGAGTGCGTGGAGCAGATCGACATCGGTGGCCCCGCGATGATCCGCGGCGCCGCGAAGAACCACGCCACCTGCGCGGTCGTCGTCGATCCGGCCGGCTATCCGGGGATCCACGCGGCCCTGGAGGAGGGCGGTTTCACGCTGGAGCAGCGCAGGAACCTGGCCGGCGCCGCCTACGCGCACACCGCCGCGTACGACGTGGCCGTGGCGACCTGGTTCGCCGACGTGTACGCCGGTGACGGCGGGTTCCTGGGCGCGGCGTGGGAGCGCAAGGCGGTGCTGCGCTACGGCGAGAACCCGCACCAGGAGGCCAGGCTCTACACCGAGGGCGAAGGCGGCCTGGCCGACGCCCGGCAGCTCCACGGCAAGGAGATGTCCTACAACAACTACCTGGACGCCGACGCCGCCTGGCGCGCCGCCTGGGACTTCACCGAGCCCTGCGTGGCGATCATCAAGCACCAGAACCCGTGCGGCATCGCCACCGGCGCCGACGTGGCCGAGGCGCATCGCAAGGCGCACGCCTGCGACCCGGTCTCCGCCTACGGCGGTGTGATCGCGGTCAACGGCGAGGTCACGGCGGAGCTGGCCGGGCAGATCGCCGAGGTGTTCACCGAGGTCGTGGTGGCCCCGGCGTTCGCCGAGGACGCGTTGGCCGTACTGACGAAGAAGAAGAACCTGCGCCTGCTGGTCTGCCCGCAGGGCCCGGCGAACCCGACGGAGTTCCGCCGCATCGACGGCGGGCTGCTGGTGCAGCAGGTCGACCGGATCGACGCGCCCGCTGACGCGGCGGCGCGGTGGGAGCTCAAGGCGGGTGCGGCGGCCTCGCCCGAGGTGCTGGCGGACCTGGAGTTCGCGTGGCGGGCGAGCCGCTCGGTCAAGTCGAACGCGATCCTGCTGGCCAGCGACCGCGCCACGGTCGGCGTGGGCATGGGCCAGGTCAACCGGGTCGACTCGTGCCGGCTCGCGGTGACGCGGGCGGGCGAGCGGGCCGCCGGTTCCGTGGCGGCCTCCGACGCGTTCTTCCCGTTCGCCGACGGGCTTGAGGTGCTCATCGAGGCCGGTGTGAAGGCGGTCGTGGAGCCCGGCGGGTCGGTCCGTGACGAGGAGGTCGTCGCCGCCGCCGAGAAGGCCGGCATCACCCTCTACTTCACCGGGACCCGGCACTTCTTCCACTGATCACGCTGAATCCACACCTGGGCTCCCGGGTGTGGATTTTGTGGTCAAAGAGCGGCAAAAATCCGGTTACCCTGATGGCTTCCGTGCCGGTTCCTTCTCCCGGAGTGCCTCGATGCTCGATGTGATCCTGCGCGCCTACGTGGCGACGATGGACTTCGCGACCAGCCCGTTCGTCCTGGTGGGTCTCGCCTTCCTCGGCGCGTACCTGGGCGTGAAGGCCGTGGAGCGCATCCCGTTCACGCGCCGCATCATCGAGCGCCGCGAGGCTCAGGCGGCGGAGCGAGACTAGTCCAGGCGAGCCTGGCGGCGCCGGCGAGGCCGGCTCGGACGCCCAGTGTGGTGGGGCGGACCTCGACCGCCTTCACGAACGCCAGTCCCGCCACCTCCGCGATGGCGCGGTCCAGCGGCTCGAACAGGACCTTGCCCGCCCCGGCCACGCCGCCGCCGATGACCACGGTGCTCACCTCGACCGCGGCGGCCATGGAGACGATCATCGCGGCCAGCGCGCGGGCGCCGCGCTCGAAGGCGGCGACGGCCGTCGCGTCGCCGTTCTCGGCGTCGGCGGCCAGGTCTTTGGCGTCGGCGCCGGTCCAGCCGTGTTCGCGGGCCCAGCGGACGAGGTTGGGGCCGCTGGCGTAGCGTTCGACGCAGCCCCGGCCGCCGCACTCGCATTCCTCGCCGTACGGGTCCACGGTCATGTGCCCGACATGTCCGGCGTTGCCGGTGGGGCCGAGCAGCGGGACGCCGTCGATCACCAGTCCGCCGCCGATGCCGGTGGACACCACCATTCCGAGCAGCGACGCGCTGCCCCGGCCCGCGCCCAGCCAGTGCTCGCCGACCGCGAAGCACTGCGCGTCCCCGGCCAGCACCGTGGGCAGCCCGGTGAGCTCGCCCACCCGGTCGCGCAGCGGGAAGCCGCGCCAGCTCGGCATGTTCACCGGGCTGACCGTGCCCGCGACCGCGTCGAGCGGTCCGGCGCTGCCGATGCCGACCGCCAGCGGCCGCGGGCCGCCCTCCGTGACCTTGCGGACGAGACCGGCGAGCGCGCCCATCACGTCGTCGCGCGGGGTGGGGACGGTGCCGTCGCGCAGCACCGCCCCCCGGTCGTCGACCAGCGCGGCGGCCAGCTTGGTGCCGCCGATGTCGATCGCGAGAACGCTGCCCATCAGTGCTTGTGGTGGTTGTCGGGCTGGCGCGGGTCGCCCGGGTGTTCAAGACCCGGCACGAGCTCCACCCGCTCGGCCCGCAGCCCGTCCAGCCACCGCGCGAACGCGCGCCGCCGTGCGGCCTCCTCCAGCCCTCCATCCGGTACGCCCGCCCGGCCGGAGGCGGGAAGGGCGAGGGCCACATGCCAGCCCAGGGCGTCCTCGACCGGCCCGGCCAGGGTTCCGTACGGCTGCCCGGCCAGGGCCTCGGCCACGGCGCCCGGCAGGGTGTCGAGCGCGACCTCTCCCAGGGATTCCAGCTCCTCCGCGGACCAGGCGGCGGGCCGTTCGGCGTAGAGGCGGTGGCGTACCTCGGCGACCTCCTCGGCGGGCGTGGCGGACCGAGCCCGCCAGGCCGCCGGAACCTCCGCCTGGACGTGCTCGAACAGCGCCTTCACCCACGGGCTGCCGTTGTAGGCGGAGGCGTTGATGGAGCCCAGCTCGACCGCGGCCAGCCGGTCCAGGGCGGGACCCTCGACCGGGGGCAACCCGAGCCGCAGCGCCTCGTCCTCGCACAACACCTCGGTCAGGATCACCTGGGTCAGCCAGCGGGCCAGTTGCCGGTCCTCGGAGCTGCCCGGCACCGGCAGCGCGGCGCTGAGCGGCCCGTCACGCAGTTCGGCGACGCGCCGGTCGAGGGGTTCGCGGGGGATCGGCCGCCCGTTGACCCAGCCGATCACCGCGCCCACGCCGGGCGCGGACGGCGCTCCGGTCGCGGGCGGGCGGGTACGGACGGGCGCCTGCTCGACGCCGTGCCCGTGCCCATGCCCGTGCTCATGTCCATGCCCATGTCCGTGGCTCATCGGGTCACCTCCAGCCGCACGACCGGCGCGTACTGGCACCGGCCGAACCACATCACCTTCGCGAGAGCCCAAGCATGGCCGGGCGCCGCGTCCTGTGGCACCTCCACGGGGAAGTCCACCTCGACGCTCTGCCCGGCGGGCACGGTGAAGCCGCGGATGACCTGGGGCAGCATCTCCCACGTTCCCCAGGGCGCGGCCAGTTGGGCCTCGCCGCGGATCTCGCCGGAGGTGGTGTTGGCCAGCCGTACCGTGACGGTGTCGCGCGCGCCGGGACGGAGGGAGAGCGACTCCGCGGCCATCGTGACCGTCAGGCCGGTGGCGCGGCCCTCGGTGGCCTTGGTGCCCTGGGCGGCGGCCCAGTCGTCCTCGGGCGGCGGGCCGGCGACCGGGAGTTCGGGGGCCTCGCCGAGCGCCACGGTGGCGACGTCCTCGATGAGCTGGCCGTGGGCGAGGGTGCGGGCGGAGACGTAGTGGAGGCCCTGGCCGGGGGCGGGGGTGACGGTGGCGGTGAAGCGCACGTGGCCGTCGGCCTCCAGGCGGAAGGGACGGCGCCCGGGGGTCACGGCCCAGCCGTCGGGGACCTGAACGTCCACGACGCCCTCGTGGGCGTGGCGGCCCGCGACGACCACCTCGACCTCGAACGGGCCGGTGGGCGTGACCAGGCCGGGGGTGATCGCGACCGACAGCGGCAGGTAGCCGAGCGGGGCGGGACCCTTGTTGTGCAGCCAGTAGCGGCTGTAGACGGGCTGGGCGATCTCCGCGACCGCGCCGGACTCCGCGTCGCCCAGCGGGACGGGCGCGATGAACGTCGCCACCTCCGAGCCGGACAGCTCCAGCGAGGCGCCGGGTGCGCGGGAGGATTCCAGCAGATCGGAGCGGACGAGCCCGTCCAGGGGGAGCACCGGTGAGTCCAGGGCGGCCGTGGAGCCCAGCCCGGTCGACTCCACCAGCCGGATCGTGACGCCGTCCGGCCGGTCGAGCGTGCCGTGGGCGTGCGGGTTCCCGGTGGCCTTGACGGTGCCGAACAGCACGTCGCGGGCGGGCGAGACGCTCAGCAGCGAGTGCGTCGCCGGCAGCGTGCCCTCCTGGGCCTCCACCACCCGGGGCAGCATCGGCGTGACGAACTCCTGCCCGGCCGCCGGCAGGTTCAGCGCCCGCCAGTCGCCCTGCCCGGCCACCAGCGAGTAGTGGAACTCGTGCGTCCAGTGCTGCAACTGGAACCCCGACCCGTCGGGCGTCGTACGGCGGGGCGGATCCAGCCAGATCCCCGAAGGCCACCCGGTGCACGAGCGCATCAGCGACAGATGCAGCGCCCCGGCCGGATCCACCGCGAACCCGGGCAGCCCGTAGGTGAGCAACGCCACCGTCCGGTCCTCCAGCTCCTCGGCGCCCGCCGGGCAGACGGCCGAGATCCGCGCGTCGGCCAGGTCGGCCACCAGCTCGCTCACCGGCCCGGCCACGACCAGGGCGGGCAGGGAGCGTACGTCGCGCAGGTCGGCGCTGGGCTGCCACACCTCGGCCAGCGGCTTCTCGGCCGGTACCCAGACCAGCGGGGCGCCGGACTTCAGCGCGTCCAGGTAGGCGGGGTCGCTGCGGGACAGCAGCTCGTCGGCCAGCGGGTTGTCCTGCGGGCCGCCGATGATGACGCGGAAGTCGGGCAGGTTCGAGTCGACGTCCAGCCAGCCGTACCTGCTGCCGGCGGCGGTGGAGGTGGTGGCGGTCACGCCGGCGCGGGCGAGCGCCACGACGAGCTCGCGCGCCTTCGGCGCGTCCTGCGGGGACGCGACGACCACCTCGGCGACGCCGAGCGCTCGCGAGCCCGCCTCGCCGAGGTCGACACGGGCGGTCGCGGACAGGCCGAACCAGGTGTTGGCCGGGTTGTCGAGCGTCCAGGGGTGCTCGGCGGCGTCCACGTCGGGCAGCGCGAAGCCGCGGCCGACGACGGCGCCGGCGACGTCGGAGACCGGCAGCGCGCCGGGGACGCCGGCGGGGAAGGACACGCGCAGGAGCCGGTCGGCGCCGGTGTAGTCGAGCACGCGGGTGCCGAAGTCGATCCGGTCGGATCCGGTCAGCAGGGTGATCGTCTGCTCGTAGCCGAGCTCGCCGACCCGGCCGGTGACGATCAGCCGCCGGCCCAGCGGGCTGGTCTCGGCGCGGACGGTCGCGGCGGTCGTGCCGGATCCGGTGGACTGCCCGTTGGGCATGAGGTGCCAGGGGCCCTCGCCCATGTCCGGGTGGGCGGGGTACTCCTCGTAGAGGCGCAGCTCGTTGCCGAGCCCGGTGAGGATCTCCCGGCCGGACGCCTTGTCGTGGACGGAGGTGAGCGTGCCGCCCTGGGCGGGGTCGGCCTGGATCCGCCAGCGCTCGTTCTCGATCGTGGTACTGCTGTCGCCCACCCACGCCCCGCTGTTGCCTGGAACGACCGGGTAGGTGCGCCAGCCCATCGACGGCACCTCCCCGGCCAGGAAGGTGGTGGTGCCGTCCTCGGTGACCGAGGGCACGCCCTCGACGGTGAGGCCGGGCGCGAGGCGTACCGACACCAGGCCGTCGCGCGCGAACGACAGCGTGTTCGTCACCACGACGCCGCGCCCGTCGGCGGAGATCTGGCAGGTCAGGGCGTCGAGGGCCTGGTCGCGGGCCTCGGCGGCCAGGTCGTACGCCTCCCGCCAGCCGGTGAGCAGGTCGATGTAGACCTGGTCGGACTCCGAGCCGGTGATCGCGTCGTGGTGGGCTCCGTAGGCGAGCTGCCGCCAGACCTTGTCCAGCGCGGTGTGCGGGTAACCGCCGTGGCCGAGCAGGGCGGCGAACACCGACAGCCGCTCGGCGTCCAGCGCGGCCACCTCCGCGGCGCGCTGTGCCTGCTTGGTGTCGATGTAGGAGACGTCCTTGCCGGTGTAGATGGGGTTCATGTCCCGGGTCTGCGGGCTGAAGGACGTGACCTCGGCGCGGACGGCGTCCAGGAAGTCGCGCGGCGTGCCGCAGACGAACTTCGGCCACACGTAGTGCTCGGCCCAGGTGCGGTGGATGTCGGTGACCCATTTGTTGGGCGGCGTGTAGTCGGTGCCGACGGGCAGCAGGATGTTCTTCGAGGCGGCGACCGGCTTCAGCGCGCGGTAGAGCTCGAAGACGGCCTGCGTGGCCTCCTCCAGCGAGGGCGAGGAGTCCATCCACCAGCCCGCGGAGTAGTGGGCGGGCATGTAGTGCGTCAGCACGCCCAGCCCCGACGGCGAGATCCACTCGAACTCGCTGGGGAACTGCATCAAGGTGGCGTCGTTCTTGGCCTCCTTGAAGTTCTTGCTGATCGGGCCCCACTGGTGGAACGGGCCGCGGGCCCACGCGCTGCCGGTCAGCCCGGCGGCGGCCAGGTAGCCGGGGAACTGCGGGTCGTGCCCGAACGCGTCGAGCTGCCAGGCGGTGCGCGGGTCGCCGCCGAGGATGTCGCGCTGGTAGCCGACGCCGTAGACGATGTTGCGGATCGTGGTCTCGGCGCCGGTCAGGTTGGTGTTCGGCTCGTTGTAGGTGCCGCCGAGCAGCTCGACCCGCCCGGCGGCCATGAGCGCGCGCAGGTCCTTCCTGCGCTCGGGGTGCGTGTCGAAGAACGGCTTGAGATAGTCCACCTCGGCCAGCACGAACTTGTAGTCAGGGTCGCGCAGCGCCAGCTCGATGTGCGCCTCCACCAGCGCGAACGCGTTGCGCTCCCAGAGCGGCCTGGTCGTGGAGTCACCGGACAGGAACTCCCACGGGCTGGTGTAGGCGGCCTGCGTGTTCCACCAGACCGGGTCGTAGTGGAAGTGCGAGACCAGGAACATCGTCCACCCCGGCTCCTCGGCGGTGAACTCGGCCTCCAGCACCTCCCCGCCCAGCGTGACAACGATGGACACGACCGCCCCGGGAGCCACCGAGACGTCGAGCGGCACCTCCACGACCACCTCGCCGTCGCCGGCACTCACCCATGCCGGCCGCGCCTGGGCGACCCCCTCGCCGCGCACCTCCAGCGCCTGCTCCTGCTCGCCCTGAGCGGCTCTGACCTTCAAGATCTGGTACGGCGCGGCCTCCGATCCCACGAACAGATCGGTAGATTCCACGGACAACAGTCGAGCGGGCAAGGCGGACTCCTCGCGAGGGGGCGACGCTGACGCCGTCACGATAAGCGCTCGCCGAACCGATGGCAACGTTGTCATCCGATCTTGAATGACAACGATGTCATTCTGGCTGGCCAGGCACATCCCCTACCCTTACCCGAAACCGCTGTCCGATCCGAGGTCCCCGTTGTCAGCACCGCTCCACCGCCGTCCGACCATGAAGGACGTGGCCCAGGCCGCGGGCGTCGCCCTGAAGACCGTCTCGCGCGTCGTCAACGGCGAGTCCACGGTCGCCCCCGACACGCTCGACCGGGTCAGGCAGGCCATCCACGAGCTCGGCTACCGCCGCAACGAAGGCGCCCGCCAACTGCGCCAAGGCCGCTCCCAGGCGATCGCCATGGTCGTGCGCGACATCGCCGACCCGTTCTTCGCCGCCATCGGCCGCGCCGTCGAGACCCGCGCGGAGACCGGCGAACTCGTCGTCATGATCGGCTCCAGCCACGACGAACCCGCCCGCGAGCGCGAGGTCGCCCTCGGCTTCTGCGCCCGCCGGCCCAACGCGCTCATCATCGCGCCCATCGCCAAACGGCAGGACTACCTCCTGCCCGAGATGGCCGACGGGCTGCCGGTCTGCGCCGTGGACCGGCCGGCCCAGGGGATCGCCTGCGACGCCGTACTGTCGGACAACACCGGCGGCATCCGCGCGGCCGTCGGCCACCTCGCCGCCTACGGCCACCGGCGCATCGGCTACCTCGGCGACGACCCCGCCGTCTTCACCTCCCGCGAGCGGGTGGCCGGCTTCCGCGCCGCCATGGCCGCACGCGGCCTGCAGGTCAACGAGGACGAGGTACGGCTCGGCGCCCCCACCCCCTCCTCGGTCGGCGCCGCCCTCCGGACCCTGCTCGACCCGTCCGACCCCGTGACCGCGCTGATCACCGCCAACAACCGCCTGACCGTCGAGGCCCTGCGGCAACTGGACCACGTCCAGGACCGGCCCGCCCTGGTGGCCTTCGACGACCTCGAACTCGGCGAACTGCTCCGCCCGGGGCTGACCGTCGTCGCCCAGGACCCGGAGGCCATCGGCAACGCCGTCATGGACCTGCTGGCCTCGCCGCACCCGGAACCCCGCGAGGTCCGCATCCCCGTGACGCTCATCCCGAGAGGCTCGGCGGAGTTCCCGCCGTGACAGGATGGCGAGCCATGACGGCAGTGAAACTCGACGGCAAGGCCACCGCCGCGAAGATCAAGGCGGACCTGGCGACCAAGGTGGCCGCCCTGAAGGACAAGGGCATCACCCCCGGACTCGGCACCGTCCTGGTGGGCGAGGACCCCGGCAGCCAGATCTACGTCGCGGGCAAGCACCGCGACTCCGAGGAGATCGGCATCACCTCGATCCGCGTGGACCTGCCGGCGACCGCCACGCAGGCCGAGGTGGAATCGGCCATCGACGAGCTCAACGCCGCGCCCGAGTGCACCGGCTACATCGTCCAGCTCCCGCTGCCGAAGCACCTGGACACCATGGCGCTGCTGGAGCGCATGGACCCCGCCAAGGACGCCGACGGCCTGCACCCCGTGAACCTGGGCCGCCTGGTCCACATGGTCGACGCGCCGCTGCCCTGCACCCCGCACGGCATCGTGCTGCTCCTGCAGGAGTACGGCATCCCGCTGAAGGGCGCCGACGTCTGCGTGGTGGGCCGCGGCATCACCGTGGGCCGCTCGCTCGGCCTGCTCCTGACCCGCAGGAGCGAGAACGCCACCGTCACCCTGTGCCACACCGGCACCCAGGACCTGGCCGGGCACGTCAGAAGGGCCGACATCGTGGTGGCGGCGGCGGGCGTCCCCGGGCTGATCACCGCCGACATGGTGAAGCCTGGCGCGGCCGTCCTCGACGTGGGCGTCTCCCGGGTGGATGGCAAGATCGCCGGAGACGTGGCACCCGACGTCGCCGAGGTGGCCGGCCACCTCACCCCCAACCCCGGGGGCGTGGGCCCCATGACGCGCGCTCTCCTGCTGTCCAACGTGGTGGAATCAGCCGGACGTACGGCGCAGCCGTAGCACGGCCAGGGTCATGAAGACCGCGGTCAGGGCGAGGATCCAGACCGCGGTGACCAGGGCGGCCTCGCCCGCCTCCCGGCCGGAGAACCAGGCGCGGAGCGTGTCGATCATCGCGGTGACCGGGCTGTGGTCGGCGAAGGCGCGTACCGGGCCCGGCATCGTGGCGGTGGGGACGAACGCCGAGCTGACGAAGGTGAACGGCAGCACCCAGACCAGTCCCATGCCCTGGGCCGCCTCCCCGCTCCTGGCCATCAGCCCGATCCACGCCGCCACCCAGGAGAAGGCGAAGCCGAACGCCAGCAGCAGCCCGAAGCCCGCCGCGATCCGGCCGGGCGAGCCGTGGAAGCGGAAGCCGACCAGCAGCCCGCAGCCGAGCATGACGGCCAGCGTGATGACGCCGCGCAGCACCTCGGAGGCGATGCGGCCGAGCAGCACCGACGAGCGGGTCATGGGCAGCGAGCGGAAGCGGTCCATGACGCCGTTTCGCATGTCCTCGGCCAGGCCGACGGCCACCGCGCCGATCGAGCTGAACAGGATCATCTGCACGAAGACGGCCGGGATGAGCGCCTGCACGTAGTCGCCGCCGGGCACCTCGATCGCGCCGCCGAAGACGTAGGCGAACAGCAGGATGAAGACGACGGGCTGGATCAGCGCGTACATGAGCAGCAGGCCGGGGGCGCGCACGATGCGCCTGGTGTTGCGGCCGGCCATCAGCCAGGCGTCGCGCAGCCACCATCGCGGTCCGGTCAGCCGGTTCACCGGTCTCCTCCGGTGAGGGCGAGGAAGGCGTCGTCGAGGGTGGGGCGGCGCAGGGCCAGGCCGGTGATGGGCACTCCGGCGGCGTCGAGGTCGCGCAGCAGGCCGGGCAGCACGCTCCCGGCCACGGGGACGGTGAGGGTCTCGCCCTCCAGGGTGGGGCGGGCGCCGTACCTGCTCATGACCTCGGTCGCGGCGGGGGCCTGGCGGGGGTCGGCGAGGACGACCTCGGCGCGCGCGCCCCCGGCGCGGGCCTTGAGCTGTTCTGGGGTGCCGGTGGCGATGGCCCTGCCCCGGTCGATGACGGTGACGGCGGAGGCCAGGCGGTCGGCCTCCTCCAGGTATTGGGTGGTGAGCAGGATCGTGGTGCCCTGCTCGGGCAGCCGCCGGATGGCCGACCAGAGGGTGCGGCGCGAGCGCGGGTCGAGGCCGGTGGTGGGCTCGTCGAGGAAGAGCGCGCGCGGCCGGGTCATCAGGCTGGCGGCCAGGTCGAGGCGGCGGCGCATGCCACCGGAGTACGTGCCGGCCCGGCGTCCGGCGGCCGCGCCCAGGTCGAAGGCGGCCAGGAGGTCGTCGGCCAGGCGGTGGGCCTCCTTGCGCGACAGGCGGTAGAGACGGCCGACGAGCACGAGGTTCTCGCGCCCGGTGAGCAGGTCGTCCACCGCCGTGAACTGCCCGGTCAGCCCGATGAGCGCACGCACCTGGTACGGCCGCGCCGTCACCGACCTGCCGCCCACCTCGGCCCGCCCGGAGTCCGGCCGCAGGAGCGTGGCCAGAATTCTGATCAGCGTCGACTTGCCCGCCCCGTTGGGCCCGAGCAGCGCGGTGATCGAGCCCTCCGGCACGTCCAGGTCGAGCCCGTCCAGGGCGAGGACGCCCCGGTAGGCCTTGCGGAGGTTCTCCACGAGGATCATGGGGCTCCGTCCCGGCACAGGGCGTCGATGAGCTTGGCCAGTGCCCGCTGCGCGCTGGCCGAGGCGCGCGGCCCGACGGCGGCCAGCGAGGCGACCAGCGCGGACGCCTCGCCGGGTGTGAAGATCAGCGGCGGCAGCACGGAGCGGGCGTCGATGGCGTAGCCCCCTCCGGGTCCGCGCCGGGAGACGACGGGCACCCCGGCCTCCAGGAGATCGGCGAGGTCACGCTCGATCGTGCGCGCGCTCACGCCCAGCCGGCCGGCCAGCGACCCGGCGGAGAGCGCCCGGGGCGCGGTGGCCCTGAGCTCCTCGATCAGCCGGTGCTGGCGTTCGACGCGGGGGACCAGCGCGTGGATGCTGATGAGCATGACTCCACGCTAAGGAGCGGTACCCGACAATCCCATGTCGGCCTTCGCTGCTACTAATGACGATATGACGCCGATTTCCCTACGCCAGCTCAACCGGACCCTGCTCGAACGCCACTTCCTGGCCGAGCGCACCGACCGGCCCGTGATCGACGTCATCCGGCACGTGGTGGTGTTGCAGGGCCAGGAGCCCAACTGGCCGTACGTCGGGCTGTGGTCGCGGGTGGAGGGTTTCCGCCGCGCCGACCTGGAGTCGTTGGTCGCCGACCGCACGGTGGTGCGCTCGGCGATGGTGCGCAGGACCATGCACCTGGCCGACGCCGCCGACTTCGCGTGGCTGCGGCCGAGCGTACGGCCCATCGTGGAGGTGGCGCTCACCCACCCCTACTACGCCGACGAGATCGCCGGAGTCGACCTGCCCGCGCTGGCCGAGGCGGGCCGGGCGGCGCTGACCGGGCGCAGCCTCACCCGGGGCGACCTGGCCGCCCTGCTCGCCGAGCGCTTCCCGGTGCCGGTGCCCAGGCGGCTGGCCGACGCGGTGGAGCTGCTGCTGCCGCTGGTGCACACGCCGCCGGCCGCGGTGTGGGGACGGTGGGGGAACCGGTCGGGCATCGAGATGGCGCTGGCCGAGGAGTGGACGGGCCGGCCCATGGAGCAGGGACCGGCGCTGGAGACGCTGGTGCTGCGCTACCTCGCCGCGTACGGCCCGGCCACCGTGATGGACGTGCAGGCCTGGGCCGGCGTGACCCGGCTGCGCGAGATCGTGGACCGGCTGCGGCCGAAGCTGGCGGTGTACGAGGGGCCGGACGGCAAGGAGCTGTTCGACCTGCCCGGCGCGCCGATCGCCGACCCCGACCGGCCCGTGCCGGTGCGGTTCCTGCCGGCCTTCGACACCGCGCTGCTCGGCCACCGCGACCGCACCCGGGTGATCAGCGAGGAGCACCGCAAGCGGTTCGCCAAGGGCGCGTCAGGCGGGGTGCCCATGTTTCTGGTGGACGGGTTCGTCCGCGGCACCTGGTCGGTCGCCGGGCAGGACCTGGTCGTGAAGCCGCTGACGCCGCTGTCGGACGAGGAGGACGCCGCTGTGGCCGAGGAGGCGTCGCGCGTGCGGGAGTTCATCCGGGCTCAGTAGTAGCCCTCCACCGGGACGCGGGCCTCGTCGAAGAGCGCCGGGCCCTCCAGGCGTACCTCCACGGAGGTGACGACCGACTTGAGGCCGTCGAGCTGGGCGCCGGACAGCGCGTAGACGACCCGGCCGAGGCCGGAGCGCTCGATCGCGCCGGTGCACATGCCGCAGGGCTGGCAGCTCGTGTACATCGTCGTGGCCGCCGCGGTGGCCGGGTCGAGCTCGCGCGCCGCCCAGCGGGCGAGCTTGAGCTCGGGGTGCGCGGTGATGTCGCGGTCGGTGATCGTGGTGTTGTGATCCTCGACCAGGACGCTGCCGTCGGCCGCGGCCAGCAGCGAGCCGAAGGGCGGGTTGCCCGAGGCCCTGCCCTTGGCCGCCAGCGCGATGGCGCGGCGCAGCAGGCTTTCTTCGTCGGGTGTCACAGGTGCTCCCATCGTGCGGAGACGGTGGCCAGGGCCTGCCAGGCCACCTCTGGGTGAAGGGTCTCGTCCGGGTCGCCGTTGAACGGGTCGAGCAGGACGCTCTGGGCGCCGAGCGCGCGCAGTTCTTCCAGGTCGCCGAGGATCTGGCCGATCGTGCCGACGCCCGCCGGGCGCTCCTGGCCGGTCTCGGGGGAGTCGGTCAGCCGCAGGACGATGCGCGGGGCCAGCGCGGGCGCCGGCCGTTCGAGCTCGTCGGCGAGTTCGCGCAGCCGCGACAGGCGCTCGCGCAGCGCGGCCGGGGTGAGCCGCAGCGGGTGCCAGGCCTCGCCGAGCAGCACCGCCCGGCGCAGCGCCGCGTCGGCGCTGCCGCCCACCCAGATCGGGATGTCCCCCTCGCCGTAGTCGCCGGTGTCGGCCCAGGCCGCGCGGATGGTCCGCAGGTGCTCGTCGGTCAGCTTCCCGCGGCTCTGGTACGGCACGCCGAGCGCCTCGAACTCCTGCCGGGCCCATCCCGCGCCCACACCCAGCACGAACCGCCCGCCGCTGAGCCGGTCGAGGTTGGCCGCCATCCGGGCGACCAGCAGCGGATGCCGGTAGGGCACGATGAGCACGGTGGTGCCGAGCCTGACCCGCTCGGTCACCCCGGCCAGCCAGGACAGCGTGGTGAAGGGCTCGTAGAAGGGCGCGGGATACTGCGCGGCCACGTCGGGCGTGATGGCCACGTGGTCGGAGACCATGAGCAGCCCGTATCCGAGCCCCTCGACGGTCCGTGCCCATCGCCGGAGAATGTCAGGATCGGTGCCGGGCCCGAAGTTGGGTACGTTGACGCCAAGTTCCACGTGATCAGGCTATCCACGGGCGACCTGGGGCCGGAAGGCCGACCCAACGGCATCCGCCGCCGATCACCGGGAATCCGCCGGTATTTTGGACCCATGGCCGTGAATCTCGACGCCACCGACTGGGCGATCCTGGCGGAGCTCCAGCGCGACGGGCGCATCCCCCTGTCCGAGCTGGGCCGGCGGGTCAGCCTGAGCGCCTCGGCCACCACCGAACGGGTCCGGCGCCTGGAGTCGACCGGCGTGATCACCGGCTACTCCGCCGCGGTCGACCTCGCGGCGGTCGGCTACGCGGTCCTCGCCATCGTGCGCCTGAAGTACCCGGGCAGCCGCCACGAGCCCCTGCACCGGCTGCTCGGTCAGCGCCCGGAGATCCTGGAGTGCCTGCGCACCACGGGCGACGACTGCTACGTGATGAAGGTCGCCGCCTCCTCGATGGCGCACCTGGAAGAGATCGTCAACGACCTGGCCGAGTTCGGCAGCGCCAACACCAACCTCGTCTACAGCCAGACCCTGCCCTACCGGGGCCCGAACCCCCGGCGCTAGCGGCCCTGGTAGCGGTCGGTGGCCTCCCGCGTGGCGCGGATGGCGGCGTCGGCGCTCTCGTAGGTGCGCTGGGCCAGGCCGACGAAGATGCAGTCCACGATGAGCAACTGGCTGATCCGGCTGGCCAGCGCGCCCGGCCGGAACGCCGTCTCGCGCCCGGCCGAGACCAGCGTGTGGTCGGCCATGTGGGCCAGGGACGAGCGCGGGTTGTTGGTGATGGCCACGAGCGTGGCCCCGGCGTCCTTCGCGGTCTTCGCCGGGACGAGCACGTCCGGGGTCTCGCCGCTGCAGCTGATCGCCACCACCACGTCGTTCTCGCGCAGCAGGGCGGCGCTGGTCAGCGCCAGGTGGGCGTCGCAGAACGGGTGGGTGGACAGGCCTATGCGCAGGAGTTTCTGCGACATGTCGGTGGCGACCAGGCCGGAGGCGGCCACGCCGTACACGTCCACGCGGCGGGCCCTGACGATGGCCGCCACGACCTCGTCGAGCTGGTCGGGGTCGAGCTGGGCGGCGGTGTCGGCCAGCGCCTCGTACTCGGCCCTGGCCACCTTGGCGATCACGTCGGTCAGCGGGTCGTCGGGGCCGAGGTCGCCGGGCACCAGCCGTTCGGGCTCCTTGGCCACCGCGGCGGCCAGCGCGAAGCGCATCTGCGAGTAGCCGGCGAAGCCGAGCGCGCGGGCGGTGCGCACGATCGTCGCCTCACTGGTGCCGGAGACCGCGCTGAACTCCGTGATCGTGCTCCTGACCACCAGCCCGGGATCATCCAGGATGATCTTGGCGATGGCCTGGGCGGCGGGGGTCAGCGACGGCAGTACGGCCCGCACCGCCGCCACCGGATTGGCCGGCTCGCTCACGTGGTGAGCCATTCCGCCGCGGCCTCGGCCGAGACGCGTGAGAGCCCGTTGGTCGCGACGAACGCGGCGCCCGCCGGTTCGCCGGGAATGCCGGTGTCCACGACGACCGCGTCCGGGCGCACCCGCACGGCCTGGGCGATCCGCTCCCTGACCCAGGCGTGCCGCGCCGAGTCGTGCACCACGAGCACCACGGGCCGCTCGTCGAAGGCGGGCAGCTCGCCCTCGGCGGCCATCACGACCCGCTCGGTGCCGGGCAGCCGGGCCGCGAGCGCCGCGGTCAGGCCGGTCGGCGTCGAGGGGTCGACGGCCTGGTTGAGCCGCGTGTTGACCTCGACGACGAGCGGCGCCCCGGCCAGCGTGGCGGCGCCGGTGACGGTCAGCGCCGCCCTGGCCGCCTCCAGGCCCACGCCGGGGTCCTCGGCGGCAGAACGGTCCTGCTTGCCGTACCACTCGGCGATCGCGCGCACCCGCGCGGCCGCTTCCGCCAGGCGCGACTCGGCCAGCTCGCCAGAGCGCACGGCGGCCGCGATGGCGTCGCGCAGTTCGTGCAGGCCGTGCTCGGTGGTGATGCCGACGCAGATGGCGTCCACGCCCGCGGCGAGCGCGCGCACGGCGATCTCGCCGGGTGTGTAACGGGCGGCGACGGCCTTCATCTCGATCGCGTCGGTGACGAGCATGCCGTCGAAGCCGAGCTCCTCACGCAGCAACCCCGTCAGCACGGTACGGCTCAGCGTCGCCGGCAGCGACGGGTCCAGGGCGGGCACCAGCAGGTGGCCGCACATGACCGAGCGCACCCCGGCGGCGATCGCCGCGCGGAACGGCGGCAGGTCGCGCTCCCACAGCTCCTCCACGGAGGCGTGCACGGTGGGCAGCGCCAGGTGGGAGTCGGTGATGGTGTCGCCGTGGCCGGGGAAGTGCTTGGCGCAGGCGGCGACTCCGGCGCCCTGGAGACCGCGGATGTAGGCGACGGCGTGCCTGGACACCAGGTCGGGGGTGGGGCCGAAGGAGCGGACGCCGATGACCGGGTTGGCGGGGTTGGCGTTGACGTCGACGGAGGGCGCGTAGTCGAGGGTGACGTCGGCCTCGGCCAGCATGCGGCCGATCTGCCTGCCGACCCGTTCGGTGAGCGCCTCGTCGTCGGCCACGCCGAGCGCGCGGTTGCCGGGGAAGGAACTGCCCGTCCTGGCCTCGAAGCGGGTGACGACGCCGCCTTCCTCGTCGACGGCGATCACGGTGTCGGGGTTCTCGGCGCGGATCTGGGGGATGAGGCGCTCGCTCGGGAGGTTGCGGGCGAACAGTACGGCGCCCCCCAATCCCTCGCCGAGCGCCCTGCGCAGCCAGTCGGGGGCGGTGGTCCCCTCGAAGCCAGGCTGGAGCACGGCCATGGCGAGTCGGTGGAGGTCAGGCGACATACGGCATTTTCCTTCACAATCGTTGATCTGAAGGTAATTTTCTGTCATCGTCGCCCCAGACACAACCACTTCCCGAGAGGCCACCCCCCCAATGCCCAGCAGACGGACCGTTTTCAAGGGTCTCGCCCTCGCCGCCGCAGCCTCCGTCGTCCCCCTGCCCGCCTTCGCCGCCACCGACTATGTGCCGCCGTTGCGTCAGATGCGCGGCATGTGGATCGCCTCCGTGGTGAACATCAACTGGCCCTCGAAGAAGGGGCTGTCGGTCGAGGAGCAGAAGGCCGAGTACCTGGCCTGGCTCGATCTGGCCGTCGAGCGCAAGCTCAACTCGGTGTTCGTGCAGATCCGGCCCACGGCGGACGCGTTCTGGCCGTCGCCGTTCGAGCCGTGGTCGGAGTGGATCACCGGGGTCCAGGGGCAGGACCCGGGCTACGACCCGCTCGGCTTCGCGGTCGAGGAGACCCACAAGCGCGGCCTGGCCTTCCACGCGTGGTTCAACCCCTACCGGGTCTCGATGCAGCCCGACCCGGCCAAGCTCCACCCCGACCACCCCGGCCGCAAGAACCCCGACTGGATCCTGCCGTTCGGCGGCAAGCTCTACTACAACCCGGGCATGCCCGAGGTCCGCAAGTTCTGCCAGGACGCGATGCTCGACGCGATCACCCGCTACGACATCGACGGCCTGCACTTCGACGACTACTTCTACCCGACCAACACCGCGGCCTTCGACGACAGCGCCGCCTTCGCCAAGTACGGCGCGGGCTACCCCGACCTGGCCGCCTGGCGGCGCAACAACGTCGACCTCATGGTCTCGGAGATGCAGCAGCGCGTACGGCAGGCCAAGCCCGAGGTCTCCTGGGGCATCAGCCCGTCGGGCATCTGGCGCAACAAGGCCAGCGACCCGCTCGGCTCCGACACCGCCGGCGGCCAGTCCTACGACGGCCTGCACGCCGACACCCGCGGATGGGTGAAGAAGGGCTGGCTCGACTACATCGCGCCGCAGCTCTACTGGTACATCGGCCAGCCGCCGGCCGACTACGCCAAGCTCGTGCCCTGGTGGTCGGACGTGGCCAAGGGCACCGGCACCCTGCTGTGGATCGGCCAGGCCGCGTACAAGGCGGGCGACCCCGCCCAGGCGCCGCAGTGGCAGGAGCCGGGTGAGCTGTCCAAGCACCTCACGCTCAACCGCAACCACCCGGAGATCAGCGGCGACATCTGGTTCAGCGCCGGGGACGTCCGGGCGGACCGCCTCAAGTCCGTCACCACCGCGGTCAACGACCACCACCAGCGGCCCGCGCTGGCGCCGCTGCTGCCGCGCCTGGCCGGCGGGCGCGCGCCCGGCCGCCCGGTGCTCGCGCTGGCCCGCAAGGTCAAGGACGGGGTCGAGGTCAAGATGGTGGCGACCGGGCGCGAGGAGCCGTTCCAGTTCGCGGTCTTCCGCTCCGCCTCCCGGCTCACCTCCTTCGAGGACGCGCGCAACCTGGTGGCCGTGGTGCCCGGCGACCGGATCGTGCGCTGGACCGACCCGGACGGCAAGCGGGGCGACTACTACTACGTGGTGGCGGTGGACCGGGTGAGCAGGACGTCCCGGCCCAGCAACCCCTTCCGAGTGGTGTTTTAGGGAGATTTATGCGGGTTCTTGGGTTGATGTCGGGGACCTCCCACGACGGAATCGACAGCGCCATCGTCGACTGGTCGATGGAGGACGGCCTGCTCACCGGGACGATCCTCGCCACCGGCGAGCGGCCCTACCCCGGCGGCCTGAGAGCCCGCATCGTCGCCGCGCTCCCGCCCGGCGACGTGAGCATGGGTGAGGTCTGCGCGCTGGACACGCTGATCGGCCAGGAGTTCGCCGAGGCCGCCCGAGCCGCCGGGCCCGCCGACCTGATCTGCTCACACGGGCAGACGTTCTTCCACTGGGTCTCCGGCGGGCAGGTCCTGGGCACGCTCCAGCTCGGCCAGCCCGCCTGGATCGCCGAGCGCACCGGGCTGCCGGTCGTCTCCGACGTACGCGTGCGCGACGTGACCGCCGGTGGGCAGGGCGCGCCGCTGGTGTCCTACCTCGACCTGCTCATGCTCAACGGGATCGAGGGCCGCTCGGGGGCGCTCAATCTCGGCGGCATCGCCAACCTGACCGTGGCCGGGGCGGCCATCGCCTACGACACCGGGCCGGCGGGCGCGCTGATCGACGCGGCGGCGCCGCCGTACGACAAGGACGGGGTGCTCGGCGCTGCCGGGACGGTGGACGAGGGCCTGCTGGAGGTACTGCTCGCCGAGCCGTACTACCGCAGGGCGGCGCCCAAGACGACGGGCAAGGAGCTGTTCACGCCCGGGTACGTGCGGCGGGCGCTGGCGGGGCGCGCGGAGATCGCGCGGCCCGACCTCGTGGCCACGCTGACCGCGCTCACGGCCGAGACCGTGGCCGCCGAGATCCGGCGGCACGAGCTCGACACCGTCGTCGTCTCCGGCGGCGGCGTGCGCAACCCCACGCTCATGGGCATGCTGCGCGCACGCACGACGGCCCGCCTCGTGCCCAGCGACGAGGTGGGCGTGCCCTCGGACGCGAAGGAGGCCATCGCCTTCTCGCTGTTCGGCTGGCTGACCGCGCACGGCCTGCCGGCCACCGTGCCCAGCTGCACGGGTGCAGCCGGGCCACGTGTCCTGGGCACGATAACGCCGGGCTCCGGGCCACTCGTGCTGCCGGAACCCCTCGCCGAAGCCCCGGTAGCGATCCGATTCCTATGAAGCCCTGCGCCCCGCCGCCGATGGTTGCTCGGTGGGGGAGCCTGACCGCTGTGGCGGCACCACGGGGGTGGGGCGGACCAGACCCAGCGCGACGACCTCGTTGGCCAGCCGCGTGCGCCGGTTGGTGCCCTCAGGGATTCTGAACTTCTGGTACAGCCGCAGCAGGTGCTGCTTGACCGCGGCTTCGGTCACCACCAGGTCGTCGGCGATCTCCCTTGCGGTCGCCGGTGCGACGAACGCCTCGTCCGACAGCGCGGGGCGGCACAGGGAGGTCAGCACGTCGACCTCTCTGCGGGTCAGCTCGGGGGCCGCCGCCCTTCTCAGCTCCACCTCGGGGGTGAAGTCCTCGCGCGGAACCCCGCCGATCCGGCCACGCGCGGCGCCGAAGGAGACGACGTCGCCGTCGTCGAGAACCCTCCGGGCGATCGGCCTGCCGTTCACCCGCGTGCCGTTGCGGGACAGCCCCAGGTCAACGACGTACAGGTAGGGTCCTCTCCGGACGAATTCGGCATGGAGCCGAGACACGCTGGGATCGGTGAGTCGGATGTCGACACCGCGACCTCTGCCGACCGTCGTGATCTCGGGGCGCAACGGGACGACCTCGCCAGTGTCCTCGATGCGTATGAACGGCCCCTCCACGGCAGTTCCCTTCCGTTAGCGGACGCAGCGTGAGACGGCGGCAGTTCCTCCTCGGGTAGCCCGCCGTAACTATTACTACAGCTCCGGCTTACCCAAACGAGGGGATGCGGAATCGCCTTTGCCATAAGGAGAATCCGGCGTGAAATTGGTCTGGACCTTTGCGGACGGTTTTGCCAGCTCACGGGTAGACTTCCAGGCACGATAAGCGGAGGAAACACTCGTGGCGGGACATCTGCCACGAAGAGCGGATAACTCCGCCACAACCGCGAGCGGAGCGAGCCAAGGAGCACGATGGACAAGCCCACCAAAGGCCTGGCCGACGTCGTAGCCGCGTCCACAGCGCTCAGCGACATCGACGGGAAGGCCGGCCGTCTGTTCTATCGGGGATACGACATCCACGATCTGGCCGGCCGAGCGACGTTCGAAGAGACCGCCCATCTGCTCCAGCGCGGTACGCTCCCCAACCGCGCCGAGCTCCAGGCCTACGGTGACGAGCTCGTCACCGGGCGCGAACTGGGCCCGCTGGTCTCCGCCAACGTCGCGGAGATCGCCGAGAAACAGAAGCCCATGGAGGCGTTGCGCTCGCTGGTGTCGCTGGCCAGCGCCGACGACCCCGACCGCGACTCCATCGAGCCGGAAGCCGACCTGCGCAAGGCCGCCCGGCTGACCGCCCAGCAGCCGCTGCTGGTCGCCCGCTACCACGCCGCCCGCTCGGGCAAGGGTGTCCCGGAGAGCGACCCCGCCCTGAGCATCGCCGGCAACTTCCTGCACCAGGTGACCGGCCGTACCCCTTCCCCGCGCGAGGCGGAGATCTTCGACGCCTGCCTGGTGCTGCACGCCGACCACACGATGAACGCCTCGACGTTCGCCGCCCGCGTCTGCGCCGCGACGCTGTCGGACATGCACTCGGCCATCGTGGCCGCGATCGGCACGCTGAAGGGCCCGCTGCACGGCGGCGCCAACGAGCAGGTCATGAAGACGCTGGAGTCGATCTCGCCCGACGGCGTGGCCCAGACCGTACGCGACAAGCTGGCCGCCGGCGAGAAGATCATGGGCTTCGGCCACCGCGTCTACAAGACCGAGGACCCGCGCGCCACGCACCTGCGCCGGATGTCGGAGGAACTGTCCGGCGACGAGCCGAAGTTCTACCGGATGTCCAAGGAGATGGAAGAGGTCGTCTTCGAGACCAAGGGCCTCTACCCCAACGTCGACTTCTACGCCGCCTCGGTCTACCACTACCTGGGCATCCCGACCGATCTGTTCACACCGGTCTTCTCCATCAGCCGCATGTCCGGCTGGACCGCCCACGTGATCGAGCAACACGCGGACAACCGGCTCATCCGGCCCGATAGTGAGTACATCGGGGAACGCGACCAGAAGTGGAAGCCGATTGACGAACGATGATCAGAAGTGGGGGCCGTTTCCGCTGATTCTGGCGGGAGCGGCCCTTGCCATGCTCACGATCTTCTTCGTGGACGGCGAGTGGGGCGCGTTCGCGCTCGGCGCCGTGCTGATGGTCGCCGCCGCCCTGCGTTTTTCCGGGTACGGCGGGCTCATGGCGATCCGGACGAGGAAGACCGACATGGTGGTCTACGGGGGATTCGGCGTGGGCCTGGTGGCCGTCGCCATGTTCCTGGAATACGGCGGCGTGCTCAAGCCCGCCGTTCTCCAGTTCCTCGGGGGAGGATGACAGAGGGCGGCGGGCCGGAGCCCACCGCCCTTCCGATGTCGCCTAGAGGCTCTCGATCGCCTGGTTGAAGGTCTTCGAGGGCCGCATCACCGCCGCGGCCTTGGCCGGGTCGGGCTGGTAGTAGCCGCCGAGGTCCACCGGCGAGCCCTGTACGGCCAGCAGTTCCGCCGCGATCGCCTGCTCCTGCTCGGCAAGGGTCTTGGCCAGACCGGCGAACGCCGCCGCCACCACGGCGTCGTCGGTCTGAGTGGCCAATTCCTGAGCCCAGTACAGGGACAGGTAGAAGTGACTGCCGCGGTTGTCGATCGAGCCCAGCTTGCGGGCCGGCGACTTGTTCTCGTTGAGGAACGTCGCGGTCGCCCGGTCGAGCGTGTCGGCCAGGATCTGCGCCCGCGCGTTGTCGGTCGTGCGCGCCAGGTGCTCGAAGCTGGCCGCCAGCGCCAGGAACTCGCCCAGGCTGTCCCAGCGCAGGTAGTTCTCCTTGACCAGCTGCTGCACGTGCTTGGGCGCCGAGCCGCCGGCGCCGGTCTCGAACAGGCCGCCGCCGCTGAGCAGCGGGACGATCGAGAGCATCTTGGCGCTGGTGCCCAGCTCCAGGATCGGGAACAGGTCGGTCAGGTAGTCGCGCAGCACGTTGCCGGTGACCGAGATCGTGTTCTCGCCCTTGCGGATGCGCTCCAGCGAGAAGCCGATCGCCTCGACCGGGGCCATGATCTCGATCTGCAGGCCGCTGGTGTCGTGCTCGGCCAGGTAGCCGTTGACCTTCTCGATGAGGCTGGCGTCGTGGGCGCGGGTCGCGTCGAGCCAGAACACCGCCGGGTCGCCGGTGGCGCGGGCGCGGGAGACGGCCAGCTTCACCCAGTCCTGGACGGGGATGTCCTTGGTCTGGCACATGCGCCAGATGTCACCCTGGCTGACCGCGTGCTCAAGGACGGTCTCGCCGCCGGAGTTCACCACGCGTACGGTGCCGGTGGCCGGGATCTCGAAGGTCTTGTCGTGGCTGCCGTACTCCTCGGCCTTCTGCGCCATGAGGCCGACGTTCGGGACCGAGCCCATGGTCGCCGGGTCGAGGGCGCCGTGGGCACGGCAGTCGTCGATGACGACCTGATAGATGCCGGCGTAGCTGCTGTCGGGGATGACGGCGAGGGTGTCGGCCTCGTTGCCGTCGGGGCCCCACATGTGGCCGGACTGGCGGATCATCGCCGGCATCGAGGCGTCGACGATGACGTCGCTCGGCACGTGCAGGTTGGTGATGCCGCGGTCGGAGTCGACCATGGCCAGCGCCGGGCCTTCGGCGAGCTCGGCCTCGAACGACGCCTTGATCTCGTCGCTCGCGCCGCTGAGGATGCCGCCCAGGCCGTCGTTCGGGCTGAGGCCGGCCTGCGCGAGGGCCTCGCCGTACTGGGCGAAGGTCTTCGGGAAGAAGGCGCGCACCACGTGGCCGAAGATGATCGGGTCGGAGACCTTCATCATCGTGGCCTTGAGGTGGACGGAGAAGAGCACGTCCTCTGCCTTGGCGCGGGCGATCTGCGCGGTGAGGAACTCGCGCAGGGCGGCCACGCGCATGACCGAGGAGTCGACGATCTCGCCGGCCAGCACGGGTACGGACTCCCGCAGGACCGTCGTGGTGCCGTCGTCGCCGACCAGCTCGATGCGCAGCTCGGTGGCCTCGGGCAGGATCGCGGACTTCTCGGAGGAGCGGAAGTCGTCGGCGGTCATGTGCGCCACGTCGGTCTTGGAGCTGGGCGACCACGCGCCCATCCTGTGCGGGTGCTGCTTGGCGTAGGCCTTCACCGAGGCGGGGGCGCGGCGGTCGGAGTTGCCCTCGCGCAGCACCGGGTTGACGGCGCTGCCCTTGACCTTGTCGTAACGGGCGCGGATGTCGCGCTCCTCGTCGGTCTTCGGGTCCTCGGGGTAGTCGGGCAGGTCGTAGCCCTGCTGGCGCAGCTCGGCGATGGCCGCCTTCAGCTGGGGGATCGAGGCCGAGATGTTGGGCAGCTTGATGATGTTCGCCGCGGGGGTCTTCGCCAGCTCGCCGAGCTCGGCCAGGGCGTCGCCGATGCGCTGGCTCTCCGTGAGCCGCTCGGGGAAGCCGGCGATGATCCGCCCGGCCAGGGAGATGTCCCGACTTTCCACCCGCACTCCGGCCTTGGCGGCGTACGCCTGGATGACCGGCAGGAACGAGTACGTGGCCAGCGCTGGGGCCTCGTCGGTGTGCGTGTAAATGATGGTCGAATCAGTCACCGGATGTCCGCTCCACGTCTGAGATTGCTTGACATCAAGATATCCGGTGGCCGCGCCGCCCGCGACCTGGCCGTGGCCGCCTCGGGCCCCCGGCTTGGTGATCTCTTTTGGAGCGGTTCGGAGTGGTTCCGCGGAGCGATGGGGAGGTCACAGGGCGTAATTGACGATCGCGTCATGAGGGAGGTTCCCGATGCGTCTGGGTGTTCTCGGGTTGGTCGCGGTGGGCGCGATCGTCGGCGGTTGCGGCTCGCAGCCGGCCGTGCAGACGGTCAGCAAAGCCGACGCCGCCATGAAGGTGCAGCAGGCCAAGCAGGCCAAGGCCGCCGCCGCGGCCAAGGTCAAGGCCAACGAACTGGGCCAGGTCCCGGTGCTCATGTACCACCGGATCGTGAAGAACCCCGGCTCCGACGACGACAGGACGCCGGAGAAGTTCCGCGCCGACCTGGAGCGGCTGGTACGCGACGGCTACGTGCCCGTCACCGCGGCCGAGTACGTGACCGGAAAGATCGGCATCCCCGCCGGCAAGCACCCCGTGGTGCTCACCTTCGACGACTCCTCGCCCTCCCAGCTCGCCCTGGACGACCTCGGCGTCCCCAGGGCCGACACGGCGGTCGCCATCCTTCAGGATGTGGCGGCGAAGAACCCAGGCTTCCGCCCCGTGGCGACCTTCTACGTCACCCGCGACATGTTCGGCAAGTCCCTGAAGGAGGAGCAGGCGCAGACGCTGCTCTGGCTCAAGGACAACGGCTTCGACATCGGCAACCACACGCGCGACCACGTCAACCTCGGCACCCGCTCGCAGAAGGAGGTGGCCGAGCAGATCGCCGCCATCCGTCAGCAGGTGCACTCCCTCGCCTCGCAGGACCCGGTGACGCTGGCCCTGCCGTACGGGAGCCAGCCGCGTAAGAAGGAGTGGGCGCTGCGCGGCAAGGGCAGCGACGGGGCCTACAACCACAGCGGCGTCTTCCTGGCCGGGTACACGCCCGCGCCGGCGCCCTACACCAGGACGTTCGATCCGCTCGGGATCCCGCGGATCAAGGCGATGGACAAGAAGGGCGACTGCTCCCAGTTCTGCTCGACGGCCTGGCTGGACTGGCTCAAGAACAACCCGGACATGCGCTTCACCTCCGACGGTGACGCCGAGACCGTGGCCTTTCCCAAGTTCAAGGCGCCGTTCCTGCGCAAGAACTTCACCGCGCGGGCGCTGCCGTACTAGGTCAGGCGGCCGATGACCGTGGACAGGCCCCGCTCCTCGACGCCTCCGGGGAGCGGGCGGCCGGTGGTCAGGTCGATGATCGTGTAGGCGATGCGGCTCGCGGGGCCGCGCAGCCGTACCAGGAGGGTGTCCTCGCCGGTCCAGCGCAGGATCGCGGTGATCGTCCAGCCTTCGGGCAGGCGCGGGGTCACGGAGCGCTCCCTGCTGATCAGGATGCTCGTCGTGGTCACGGACGTGGGCGTCACCTCCCTCGTCAACGTGGCGAACTGGCGGCCCGAGGGTGACAGGACGCCGTCGGAGGACAGGTCGCCGGGGGCGGTGAACCTGCGCAGCCTCCTGCCCTCGGGCGAGCTGACGGTGAAGAAGGTGACGCTGACCTGGCCCGGTGTTCGGTCGTCGGGTTTCAGCGTGGAGGTGATCACGCCGCTGGACGTCCAGCCGCGCGCCTCGCCGTTCAGCCGGTGTACGCGGCCCGTGGCCAGGTCGGCGACCTCGCGCCCGACGGCCAGATGGCGGCCGTCGAGGGAGAAGATCGGCTCCTGCTCGCCCCTCACCGGCAGCGGCGTGACCGTGCCGGTCATCAGATCGTGCAGGACGTATCCCCTGCCACGCCAGTAGGCGGCGCGGGTGCCGTCGTCGCTGAGCACGAACGTGTCCTCCCCGCTCGCGCCGGGCAGCCACCACTGCTCGCCGCGCGTGGAGACCAGATGCCACCGCGGGCAGGGGTCGCTCTGGTCGGGGCAGTCCGGCTGGTAGGCGTAGCGGATGGGCGCCGGGGCCGGGCCCTTGAGCTCGGTGGCGGGGGGCAGGGTAGCGGTGGCGCCGGGCATGCTCCTGGCCATCGGCGGGTCCTGATCGTGCTGCTGCCAGACGGGAAGCACGACCCACGCCGCGATCACGAGCGCGCCGGCGGCCAGCCCTCCGCGGATCACGTGACCCTCCCCGCGACCACGGTCTGGCGGGGATCCGGCCACTCCTCCAGGCGCCGCGCCGTGCCGGTCCGCGGGTCGATCAGGTAGTGGCCGGACATGTCGGGCTCCTCCATGCCGGCGCGCAGCAGCAGCCGCCGGCCGTTCGCGGACCATCCCAGCAGGGCGAGCTCGTAGCTGTGGCCGGGGAGTTTGAGCGGCTCGCGGGTGAGCACCTTGGCGGTGGCCGGGTCCATGGTCAGCACGTCGGCCGAGGTGACGACGGCGAGTGTCCTGCCGTCGGGCGAGAGCCGTACGTCGAGGGAGGGGTCGAAGGGCGCGCGGGACACGACCTTGCCCTGCGGGTCGAAGGTGACGAGCTCGGTGGTGAGCGCGCCCGGCAGGGTGCGGCGGCCGGCGGTCGCGACGATCCGGCCGCCGCCGATGCCGATCACCCGGGCCACTCCGGGCAGGGGCGTGGCCGATCCGGTGGGCGTGTGGACGAGCGTGGTGCCGACCGTGGCATAGGCGCCGTCGTGGGAGAGCACGATCTCGCCGGCGCCGGCGATCTCACGGACGTCCGTCTTGCGCAGGTCGCGGTGGACGAGCTTGCCCGTGCCGAGCTGCCGGTAGATCAGATGGAAGCCGTCACCGCTGAGCGCGAGGGGTCCGCGCGTGTCGGCCTCACCGAACCTCGTTTCCCTGTTGGTCTCTGAAGAGAGCGCCCATCTGACGGGGTCACCCACGATCCTGGCGAACTGGACCGGACCCCGGGGCGGGGCCGGGGCGAGCGTCACCGGCCGCACGGGCGTCGGCAGTTCGGCGGAGATGAAGCCGAAGGCCGGCCAGAGCGCCGCCGCGATCCCGAACGCCATCAGCGTCCTGGCCGAGCTGATCCGGGCGGCGAACTCGGCGCCGACCAGGTCGCTGGTCCCCGCGGGCACCGCACGCCGGTGCAGGTCTCTCAGCACCAGATGTACGGCCAGCAGCACGAAAGCCGGAATCGCCACCCAGATCCGATCGGGCATCGCCATCTCCCGGAAGAACGACCTGACCACGAGCACCGCCAGGACGCCCCAGCACAGGAGCGCGGACAACCGCCAGCCGATGGTGAGCGCCCGCGGCGTGAGGCGGAGCCGTTCTCCGAAGAATCGGGGCCGGGCGGCGGCGAGCTGGATCTCGGAGACGAGTACGCCGGCGAGCCAGCCGTACAGCAAAAAGGGGAAATTCAGATTTCCCAGGAAGTAGAGGGAAAGGGCGCCGCCCGCGGCCAGTCCCGCGCCCCGCCACGAGCGGACCGCGCGCAGGTAGGCGATGGTGTTGTCGCCGTTGTAGGGCGTGATCGTCAGCCGGTGGCGCCTGGCGAAACGATCCAGGTTCGGGTGGGGAAGGGATCGCGCGCTCAGTGCCAATCCAGCGATGACGGCTAACACACCAATGGCTGTAAGTATCAGCAATGGTGGACTTTCGTCATAGCCCGGAAAAATAGCAGAATACCGACGTGATTCCGAATGAGGTCTGGGACCGGCTCAATCCGTCGGCGGCGGTGGTGCGCGCTCGACGGCCGGTCACGATCGGCATCGCCCTGACGCTGCTGCTCGCCCTCGGCTGGGGAATGACCCCGAGGATCACCTACCACGAGGGCGATACGGCGAGAGGCATGCTCGTCCGCGACGAACTGGGCAGGGTCCACGGGCGTATCGACGCCATGACCCATACCTTCACCAATGAGGCCATCTATCCGATCACCCTGACCGGAGCGGGTGTGCGGGCCGAGCACTTCAGGATCGCCGGCGCCGCGCTGCCACGGGTCGTGCCCGCGGGCGGCAGCGTCGAGGTCGACGTTCTCGTGGAGTACACCTCCTGCCTGGAGGCGGCGGCGGAGACGGCTCCGGTGATCCTCGAGGTGTCGGCCTGGTGGGGCAGCGCGCAGGTGGTCGCGAGCATGGAAGATGAGGCCACGGGCGCCCGATGGAGCGAGCGTTTCAAAGAAGAAGGCTGCTAGGAGCTGTTTCTTAGATCAGGTGCGGAGCCAGATGGCCAGCGCTGCCAGGGTGACGGTGCCGTGGAAGATGTAGGCGCGTTTGTCGTATCGGGTGGCCACGGCTCGGAAGTTCTTCAGCCGGTTGATCGCCCGTTCGACGACGTTGCGCGCTTTGTAGCGTTCGGCGTCGAAGCTGGTGGGCCGTCCTCCGGCCGAGCCGCGCCGGCGGCGGTGGGC